>JAFDBS010000072.1 GCA_019313185.1 Deltaproteobacteria bacterium
GCCATTCGGAATTCTCGATATTCTCGATATCGCGGCTTGCCGTGTCTTCACCCTTGGTCATGATCGTCACATCCTTTGCCTTAGGTTGAATGAAGAGAGAAAAATTAATCACACACAACTATAAAGACTACATGAAATCTCGATTTTGGCCATTGTCGATTGAAGAAAATGGCAGTCAGCGTCCAGAAGACTGTTCCGGAAGGCATTGTGCTGAACAAAAACCGATGCAAAGCACCCGGAGCGGGGGGCATGGGGCATTATGTCGAAAACATGGCTTTTAAATACGGCCTGACCGTCTATAATGAAAACGTCAATCAACTGGAATCAACATGTCAAGGAGGTTGAACATGACTGGTCAGACCATATTCATCACTGGCGCCTCGTCCGGTTTTGGTGCAGCATGTGCGCGGATTTTTGCACAACATGGCAACCGATTGATCCTCTCGGCCCGCAGAGTGGAGAAGATGATGCGTCTCAGGGAAGAACTGTCTGGACTGGCGGATATCCATGTCATTGGTTTGGATGTCAGAGACCGGGAGGCGGTCCGTCAAGCCATCTCGGTGTTGCCAGAGGCGTTTAAAGACATTGATGTCTTGATCAACAATGCCGGCCTTGCGCTCGGCCTTGAGCCTGCCAACGAAGTCAATCTGGATGATTGGGATGAAATGGTGGATACCAATATCAAAGGCTTGATGTACTGCACCCGCTTTGTGTTGCCCGGGATGATCGCACGCAATCGTGGCCATATCGTGAATGTCAGTTCCACTGCGGCCAGTTGGCCTTACCCCGGTGGAAATGCCTATGGCGGCTGCAAGGCTTTTGTCTTGCAGTTTTCTCGAAATTTACGTGCGGACTTGCTCGGCAAGCCTATCCGAGTCAGCTGCATTCAGCCCGGAATGGCAGAGACTGAGTTTTCAGACGTCCGTTTTAAAGGGGACAAACAATCTGCCGATTCCGTCTACAGAGGGACCACGCCGTTGGTTGCGCAAGACATTGCCGAGGCCATTAAATGGATTGTAGATCGCCCGGCCCATGTCAACATCAACAACATCGAATTGATGTGCGTTGATCAGGCCTGGGGTCATTTGGCGGTGAATCGCGCACCGGCCAACAAAGGCGATCGATAAGAACTCAGCCGGGCCGGAACTGGCCGTGATCGAGCGGGGGTGAATGGTTATGCCGCGAAAAGGTCTTGATTGGTCAGTATGTTAAAATGGCGAAACGGTTGCATTCATTGAAAGCTGTGCTATCGTGTTGACGTTTTGTTGCCCTCGATAAACAGCTTTACAACACCGACTGTTCACTGCCAGTAACCTCAATAATTATGAATACTTTTCTACCATCATCACCAGAAGCAGAACATGTTCTGCACAAGTTCTGGCGCAGTCTTGCCTCGGCGGATCAGTCCGCTTTACTTTTGGATTATGACGGGACCCTGGCGCCATTTTGTATCGCGCGCGATCAAGCTGTCCCCTACCCGGGAGTGGTGGAGAGCCTGACGCGCATCCGAACTCTGACAACGACCCGCCTGATCATCATCAGCGGGCGAGCTATTGATGACCTTCTTCCCCTGCTCGGTCTCGATCCACCCCCGGAAATTTGGGGATGTCATGGGTGGGAGCGGCTGTGCAGTGACGGTTCACGACCCCCGGTCGAACTTCCTGTGCAGGCGCGTGCCGGGCTCACCAACGCCGAAGGATGGTGCATCAGCCAGGGCCTGACGTCTTGTTTGGAACGCAAACCTGCGTCTTTGGCGGTCCATTGGCGTGGCCTTGGAGATCAGCAGGTCCATGTCCTCCGCCTGAAAGTTACCGAAGGCTGGCAGTCCATCGCCAGGGATTACGGCCTCGAGATCCACGACTTTAACGGTGGTTTGGAGTTGCGCTGCCCTGGAAAGGATAAAGGGACTTCGGTTATCAGCATTCTCAAGAGCATGCGATCAGACATGCCTGTTGCATTTCTGGGCGATGACTTGACAGATGAAGATGGGTTTAAAGCCATCCGGGGCCGGGGCCTGGGGGTTTTGGTAAACGATCAAATCCGGCCAACGCAGGCTCTATTGAGACTCTCGCCGCCCGAAGAGCTGCTCAATTTTCTCAGTGTTTGGAGTCAAACAGCCAGGCCGAACAGCAAGGACGACTCATGAACAAACGCATGGTTATTGTTTCAAACCGTTTGCCGATTGTCGTGAACCAAGGCGATGACGGAACCTGGAATATCAAGGCTGGCGAAGGTGGGCTGGTCACGGCCCTTGAACCCTTGATGCGCAAGAACCACGGTGTCTGGATCGGCTGGCCCGGGTGCGGCGATGACGCGCCGATGGCAGACCTGTTAAAACAATTTACCAGTGATCAAGGATATTCACTGCAGCCCGTTCCGCTGTCTGACGAAGAAGTCGAAAATTATTACCGCGGCTTTGCAAACGAAACACTTTGGCCACTCTTCCACGACTTGCTGGGCAATTGCCATTTCAGTCTCGAACAATACCGGACATACGAGCTCGTCAACCGACGCTTTGCCAAAATGACCGCCGAGATCAGCAAAAAAGATGACGTGATTTGGATTCATGACTATCAACTCATTCTTTGCGGTTGGTACCTCCGCCAACTCTTGCCAACCAGATCGCTGGCCTTTTTTCTGCACATCCCATTTCCAACGCCTGACCTGTTCCGTAGACTGCCGTGGAAATCCCAAATCCTCCAGGGCATGCTCTCTTATGATTTGGTGGGTTTCCAGACACTTCGTGATCATCGGAATTTCGTGCATTGTGTGACGTCGTTGATCGGCGGTATCGAGGTCCACAGCAGGCAGCGTCACAGCACCGTACTGAAATGGAACAACCGACTGATTCGCGCCGGCCATTTTCCGATCAGTATCGACGCCGATGATTTTATTCAGCGCGCGAGTGCCAAAGAGGTTGACGAAGCAGCCTGGTATCTCCATGAGAATTACGAACATCGGCAGTTGATGTTGGGCATCGACCGTCTTGATTACACCAAAGGCATTCCGGAGCGGTTTTTAGCGTTTGAGCGGGCATTGGAAAAATACCCCGAAATGCGGCAAAAGGTCTCTCTGCTTCAAGTGGTGGTGCCGAGCCGGACGATGGTGCCCGACTACATTGACCTGAAAACTCAACTCGACCAGCTGGCCGGTCGCATCAACGGGCGTTTTGCCGAGCATGGATGGGTTCCTTTGCACTATCATTACCGAAGTCTTGACCCGGTGCAGTTGCTCGCCCATTACCGCACGGCAGAGATTGCCTTGATCACACCGTTGAGGGACGGGATGAACCTGGTCGCCAAGGAGTATTGCGCCTGCTCAATCGATAACAATGGTGTCTTGGTGCTCAGTGAATTTGCCGGAGCCGCCGATCAACTCGGCAAGCATGCTTTGCTGGTCAACCCCTACGATGTTGAAAAGGCCGCAGACACGTTGTTTCAGGCGTTCAGCATGCCGTCCGAAGAACGTCGTCGCCGGATGACTTTGATGCGCAACCAAATCAAGCGTCATGATGTGCATCGCTGGTTGGACACGTTTATCAAAGCGCTATAAACTTGCCGTCCCTCTCTGATTGGTTGCTGAAGGCCCCGGTTTCCAACTTTCCGGTCGACTGAACATGGCCCCTGTCAAGTATCAAGCTTATCTTTTGTTGACATTGGCCGTGTTGTTCTGGGCGGGCAACTTTGTCCTCGGCCGTGCTTTCCACATGGACATCCCTCCTGTCGCATTGGCGTTTTGGCGCTGGGCCATTGCGACGCTTCTCGTGCTCTATCCGGCTTCACGTCATCTCCGGGCCGACTGGAAGGCCATTTCAGGGCATTGGCCGATCATGGTGCTGCTGTCTGTGTTTGGGGTTGCCTCATTCAATACCCTGGTCTACTCCGGGTTGCATCACACGCAGGCAATCAATGCTCTGTTGATTCAGTCGCTGATGCCGGTCCTGATCGTGCTCATGTCGTTCGTGATGTATCGCGATAAGATCAGCGCCCGGCTGTTGTTGGCGATCATGGTTTCACTTTCAGGGGCAGTCACGATCATCTGTCGTGGCGATGTCGGCGTGATGATTCATCTGTCCCTCAATCGCGGCGATCTATACGTTTTTGTCGCAGTCATCTGCTATGCAACGTACTCGGTTTTGTTAAAAAAGAAACCTTTGATTCATCCCATGTCGTTTGTGTTCGTGACCTTTGGGTTGGGGTCTTTGATGCTGGTACCGTTCTACCTTTGGGAAGCCATGACGTCCCGCTCGGCAATCCTTGAGCCAACGTCGCTGCTCGTCATCGGTTACGTTGCGATATTTCCATCAATCGTGTCGTTTCTCTGCTATAACAAAGGGGTTGAGTTGATCGGCCCCAACCGGGCCGGGCTCTTTATTCATTTGATGCCGGTCTTTGGCAGCGTGATGGCCGTGCTTTGTCTGGACGAACCGTTTTATCTGTTCCACGCTTTGGGGATGGTGTTAATCGGAGCAGGGATCTATTTGACGACGATGGAGAAGCGCAGGAGTTCAGCCGCTGATCGATGATACCGGAAGTGCATAGAACCCAAGCGGATCGATATATACGGTCTCGTTGCGTTATGAATCCGGTGTGTCACCCTTGGGCTGTTCCAGCAACGGTTTCAGCTTTTTGGCAATGTCGTCTGCTTTCATCATGCTGCCGTCATGGCGAATCAGCCCCTGGCCGTCGATAATAATCAGGCGCGGGATCAGGTATACTGAATACGATTGAAGCACGCTGTCGTCGTCAAGCAGGACCTGCTCAGGATGTCCGTGGTTGTCCTCGACAAAAGAGCGTACAGACGAATCGAGCTCCTGGACAAACACCTTGACTATGCCGACCTCATCGGGCGCGTAGCGCTCGGCGATTTTTGCGACTTCTTGAAATTGGAATCGGCAGCCGGGGCACCACGTTGTGCTGATTTCCAAAACCACAGGCCGGCCTTTGAAATCACTCAGGCTGACAGGCTTGCCGTTTAAATTGTTGAGGGTAAAGTCAGGGGCTGCTTCGCCGACCTGAAAGGCCGGTGAAGTAGCTGTGACGCCAAAAATGAGTAAAAAGACCAGGGCTGTGAATTTCATTTCGCACCATTTTTCGAGTGTCCAGGGCAAGACGCTTAATTTCAGAACGTTTCAGAGCTACCATGTTAGCCTGAGCCACCGGTGAAGCCAAGGAGAAATTGTCAGTTGAAGAAAACCATCGATTTGCGCAGTGACACGGTTACGAAACCAACGAAGGGCATGAGGCAAGCCATGGCCGGTGCCGACGTCGGCGATGATGTCTATGGCGAGGACCCAACCGTCAACAGGTTGGAGAACATGGTCGCCGAACGGGCTGGAATGAATGCCGGCTTGTTCGTCCCGAGTGGAACCCAGGGGAACCTCCTTGCCATATTGGCCCACTGCGAACGTGGCGATGAGTACATCGCCGGCCAACAGGCGCATTGCTATCGTTTTGAGGGCGGAGGGGCTGCCGTGTTGGGAGGGGTCCAGCCACAACCGGTCGATTTTGCCCCGGATGGTCGTCTTGACTTGACAGATATAAAAACAATGATCAAACCGCTGAACGATCATTTTGCTGTCACCCGCTTGGTCTGTCTCGAGAACACCCAGGCCGGCAAGGTTCTTCCATTGGACTACCAAGCGCAGGTTCATCGGTTTGCCACTGAGCACGGGTTGGCGCTTCACCTGGATGGCGCCCGGGTATTGAACGCATCTGTGGCACAGCAGGTTCCCCTCGCGACGATAACCGCCCGGTATCATTCCGCGACCATCTGTCTATCTAAAGGATTGGGCGCCCCCGTCGGGTCTGTGTTGGTCGGCAACAGTCAGCTGATTGCCAAAGCCAGACGATGGCGGAAAATGGCCGGTGGAGGCATGCGCCAGGCAGGCATCCTCGCGGCCGCCGGAATTTACGCATTGGACAACCATGTCGAAAGGCTGGCCGACGATCATGTTCGTGCCGCTCGGCTGGCGGTCGGGTTGGCAAACCTGGGTTACGCGGTGAATCTTGCAGAGGTTCAAACCAATATGGTGTTCGTTGACACCCCGGCCTCCATGCATGAGCCTCTGATCGCCCATCTGCGACAAGAAGGCATTTTAGCCGGTGGCTATGAGCGCCTCCGTTTGGTCACACACCTCGACGTAACTGATGAAGATATCGACACAACGTTAAAAGCGTTTCAAGCGTTTCAGTTTGTTTCCTTCGCATGAGCAGGTTTTTTGTTATAGTCTTAACAGTGAGCGATATCGGCACATTCAAGGCCATGGCATGCTAATTTCTCCGAAAACATATGATGCTGTTCTGTTTGACCTGGACGGCGTTCTGACGATGACGATGAAAATCCACGCGGCCTGCTGGAAGACCATGTTCGACGATTTTCTCAAAAGGCGAGCCGAACGAAACGGCGGACCGTTTCGCCCCTTTGATGTGGCCAATGACTACAAGCCCTATGTGGATGGCAAGCTCCGATATGATGGTGTGCGCAGTTTTCTCGCCTCGCGTGGCATCTCGCTGCCGGAAGGGACGCCCAACGACTCAGTTGACCAAGAAACGATCTGCGGACTTGGCAATCGGAAGGACCGCCTGGTCAATGACATCATCGCAACCGAAGGCGTTGAAGTTCTCAACGGATCGATCGAAGTGGCGCATCGGGTTCGTCAGGACGGCTTGAAAACCGCTGTTGTGTCTGCGAGCAAGAATTGTCAAAAGATTCTCGCCGCAGCCGGAATAAGAGATCTTTTCGATTGCGTGATTGATGGAACCGTGGCGTCCCAACTGGGGTTGCCCGGCAAACCGGCGCCGGACACGTTTCTGGAAGCGGCCCGCCTGCTCGATGTTGATCCAAGTCGCGCCGTTGTCGTTGAAGACGCCGTGTCTGGCGTTCAGGCAGGTCGCGCTGGTCGTTTTGCCCTGGTCATTGGCATCGATCATCATGGCGACAAACAGGCCCTTATCGATCATGGTGCCGATATCGTCGTTGAAGACCTGAGTGAAATTTTGTGAACACAAACTGCTTTCACACTATCCTGTTTGTCGCCTTTGACACCCTGAGGTCGCTTTATGATCCGTCATGAAACATTGAATCCGCCCATTCATATTTATCCCATTAACGAGTGGAAAATCATCGAGACCAGTTTTTACCCCCGGTTCCTCGCTCAAACCGAAACGATTTTCTCGGTCGGCAACGGTTATCTTGGCATGCGCGGAAACCATGATGAGGGCATTCCGGCGAACCAAACCGGCACGTTTATCAATGGCTTTCATGAAACATGGCCAATCGTCTATGGGGAAGGCGCATACGGGTTTGCCAAGACCGGGCAGACGATGCTTAACGTGACTGACGCCAAGGTTTTTCGGCTGTATGTTGATGATGAACCCTTTTTTTTGCCGACGGCGAGCCTGCAATTGTTCGAAAGGACCCTTGATATGGAAGAGGGAACCCTGGAACGCCGGGTTCTCTGGGAAACAGCCGTCGGCAAGCAGGTGTTGATCGAATCCAAACGGCTTGTGTCACAACAGCATCGCCATATTGCAGCGATTTGCTATCAAGTGACCATCCTCAATGCCGATGCACCGGTCTGTATTTCTTCTGAATTGGTTGGCGATCAGCAAAACCAGGCCGGTGTTGACGACCCGCGTCAGTCTAAAGGGCTCAATTACCAGGTGCTCATTCCCCAGGAACATTTTGTCGAAGACATGCGCGTGATGATGACTCACCGGGCGTGCAACAGCGGGATGACTTTGGCCTGTGGCGTGGACCATACCCTGGAGACGGAGTGCGCATTCGATGTCAGCAGCACTTGTGATGGCGACCATGGCAAGGTCTTGTTTTCGGTCGATGCCCTCAAAGGCAAGCCAATTAAGATCAACAAGTTTATCACTTACCATTCTTCACGAAGCGCCCCAACCCGTGAATTGGCCACCCGGGCAGAACGCTCCCTCAATCGCGCTGTGATCAAGGGTTTTGACGATTTGGTTATCGGCCAAAAAGAATTCATGGACGCCTTTTGGAAGCGAAGCGATATTTACATCCGGGGGAATTCAGAGGCTGTCGGGCGGCACAAGCGTGAGATCCAGCAGGCAATGCGCTGGAACCTGTTCCAGATCCTTCAATCCTCGGGTCGGGCCGAGGGGACCGGCATTCCGGCCAAGGGCCTGACCGGGCAAACCTATGAAGGTCATTACTTCTGGGATACCGAAATCTACGTGTTGCCTTTTTTAATTTATACAGCGCCACGCATCGCCCGAAATGTCCTGCGTTTTCGCTATAGTATGCTTGAACAGGCCCGGATTCGGGCGAGCGAACTCAATCAAAAAGGCGCTCTGTTCCCCTGGCGAACGATCAACGGGGAAGAAGCGTCAGCTTATTACGCTGCGGGAACGGCCCAATACCACATCAACGCTGACATCATGTACGCGCTGCAAAAATATGTGGAAATCACCGATGACAAGGCCCTGCTGTATAATGAAGGGGCAGAAATGCTGGTCGAAACCGCGCGTCTCTGGGAAGACCTTGGCTTTTACTCGGAGCGGAAAGGCAATAAATTTTGTATCCACGGCGTGACCGGCCCGGACGAATACACCACGGTCGTCAACAACAATACTTACACGAACTTGATGGCGCGAGCCAACTTGCTGTTCGCTGTCAAGACCATCAACGACATGCGGGACAACCTGCCTGATCAATTTGCGGCACTGGTCCATAAAACCCGCCTCGAGGACGATGAAGTCGCGGCATGGCAACGTGCTGCTGACCAGATGTATATCCCTTACGACAAAGACCTGGGAATCCATCCGCAGGACGAAGATTTTCTGGAACTAGAGGTCTGGGATATCATGCATACCCCACGCAACCGTTTTCCGCTGCTTTTGCATTACCATCCACTGGTGATTTATCGACATCAGGTGATCAAGCAGGCAGACGTTGTTCTGTCCATGCTCTTGCTTGGCAATGAATTTACCGACAAGCAGAAAAAAAAGAACTTCGATTACTACGATCCCCTCACAACGGGAGATTCGTCCCTGTCTGCGTGCATCCAGAGCATCGTCGCTGCTGAAATCGGAGCCAGTGAAAAAGCAATGGGTTATGCCCGTTTTGCAGTCCTGATGGACCTGGCTGACATCGGTGGCAACATGGCCGATGGCTGTCACATCGCCTCGATGGGCGGCACGTGGATGGTCGCCGTCTATGGGTTTGCCGGTATGCGCGATTACGGTGGCGAGATCAGCTTCGACCCTCGCTTGCCAAAATATGTCGATGAACTACGATTCCCCCTGATGATTCGCGGCCAGCAAATCAGTGTGACCATCACGCAGAAAGACGCAACCTATGATCTGGAGGCCGGCAAGGGCCTTACGGTATCTCACCAGGGGAAAAAACTCAATTTAACGCCGGGCAATCCGATCCGGTGTAAAATCGTCACTCCGGCAACATCCAGGCGCCGAAAAGCTGCCAACAGGC
>JAFDBS010000073.1 GCA_019313185.1 Deltaproteobacteria bacterium
ACATATCCGGCATTGAAACAGAAAATGGCCAGTTTAATCACATCCCCTAATAGTGAGCAATTGGATCTGGGTCACCATCGGGATCGTTGTTGGCATATCCGTCGGCGACTAAATTAGTACCGTTCAGTAACAGCAAGCCGGCAACGTGCGGAGATGCCATTGAAGTGCCGTTAAATGTTGTCGTGCCACCCCTTTTGGTCGTGGAAAGTTATGTCTCATTCCACAAAATGTGGTAGCTGATAAAGTCCTTTAAAAGTTAATAGTTTACCATCTTACTTGAAATTTATCTGCTCTGCAATGCCAGCAACAGCTTGCCGGCGAATTTAAATTTATCGCTGTGCATGGCATGGCAACTATGGTTAATATATGCATTATGAAGATAATTTTGCCCGGCGAGCTTTTTGTTTTTTTGATAATATCGAATTCATCGCCGAGCGGTTTTGCAGAGGGTCGAATGAAGAAATCCGAGTATGGGTTTATGTATCTTTTCCTGGCGTTGAGCCTGTTGAGTTCCTTCGCCTTTGTCTATTACGGAGTCAATGTAATTTCTGGCGGGATGGCGACCCAATGGTTGACCACCTTTGCCTATGTGACAGCGGGGTATGGTTTGGGCAATATCGCCATCTTAAGCTTGGCCTGGAACAGCCGATCAAGCTGGGCAGTGAATGCAAACATGGTGATTGCTTTCAGTTATTTGGGCGTTTTTGTAATCGATGCAGTCAACCTTGGCGTTGATGGCCCCATGGAACTGATCGGCATTCTGATGGTGGCCCTCATACTGTGGTGCAATTGGATGACAATCAAAACAGTCATCGCAAGGCCGTGATCAACCACGTCTCATGGGCCAATTTCGACTGCACTCCTGATTGTCTGAGGATGTAAGCTCCCGAATGCAAAAACTCGTTTTCATCGATGTCGAAACAACTGGGGTCAACCCCGAACGAAATGGCCTGATCCAGATCTCAGGTTGCGTTCAGGTTGGCAACCAGATTGTGGAGTCCTTCGATTTTTTTGTCCGCCCCTTTCCCAATGACGAGATCGAGGAACAGGCTTTACGGGTCACCGGCATTGATCATCGACAGTTGTTGCCACCGGGTGCTCCCGGTTTCTTGCAGGTGCCGGGCCAGGAATTTTGCGATCCGCATGACGTGTACGCCCGGCTGCAAGTCATGTTTGGTCGCTACGTAGACCAGTATGATAAAACCGACAAATTTCAATTTGTCGGTTACAATGCGCACAGCTTTGATATGCCATTTTTGCGGAGCTTCTGGCAGAAAAATGGTGATCGATTTTTCGGTAGCTGGTTTTGGTATCCTTGTCTTGACGTCATGTTGATCTGGGCTCAGTTGCTCCAGCCAAAACGACCGCAGCTTGCCGATTTCAAGTTGGCAACCGTGGCCCGCCATTGTCAGATCGACGTTGACGAAAACCGCCTCCACGATTCGCAGTACGACATTGAGTTGACCAGAAAACTTTGGTTAAAAGCCTGTGACATGATCAACTTAAAAAGGTTTGAGCCGACCGCTGGAATCCAGGGCGAACTGTTTTAGCCCTCATCACGTAGGCCGGCCTGGATGCGATCGGGACGCAATGACGTGAACATCTCATGCGATGGGTCGCGATTAACTCGCCGGGCCAATTCCATTGTCAGGTTTTTGATCAAAGCTTGAAACAATTCTGTTCGTTATCCCAATACGGTGAGAGTTTGCGCAGGTCGGTGATGATCTCGGGAAGAACCTCGATGATTTTGTCAATGTCTCGGGCATCGTTGTACCGGCTCAGGCTGATTCGCAACGAGCCGTGGATCGCAGTAAACGGAACCTGCATTGCCTTCAGCACGTGGGAAGGGTCCAGGGTGCCTGACGTGCACGCCGATCCACTCGAAGCACAGATTCCGTGGCGGCTCAGTTCGTAAAGAATCGCTTCGCCTTCAACGCCATGAATCGCGATATTCAATGTATTGGGCAGTCTGCTCAAAGCCCCACTGCCGTTGACTTCCAAACCCGGGATCAGTTCCACTAAGGTTTTTTCCAGGCGATCTCGAAGGCCACGGATTCGCGTTTGTTCATCCGCAACCCCTGCGACTGCCAGTTCACAGGCTTTGGCCAGGCCAACAATGTAAGGAACGTTTTCTGTGCCCGCACGTCGACCTTTTTCCTGATGGCCGCCTAAAATAAAGGGGCGCCATCGTGTCCCCTGTCTGACGAACAGCGCGCCAACTCCTTTTGGTGCATGGATCTTATGCCCCGAGAAAGAGAGCAGGTCCACATGCTTAAGATCGGTTGACAGGTTGACAGGGATTTTGCCGACGGCTTGCGTGGCATCAGTGTGAACGATGATTGCCGGGTCGGTCTCTTTGATCACTCGCGCGAATTCATCAACGGGATAACACACCCCTGTTTCGTTGTTCGCCATCATGATGCTCACGATAAGTGTGTTTTTGTCCAACGCCCGGATGAGGTCATCAACGTTTAGCTCGCCATTTTTATCGACGGGCAAAAATGTCACATCAAATCCACGGCGGGCAAGTTCTTTGCCGATTTCAAGTACTGAGGGATGCTCAACTGAGGTCGTGATGACGTGTCGACGGTCTGGGTTGGCTTGAACACTGCCGAACAGGGCAGCGTTATTACTTTCCGTTGCCGAACCGGTGAACAGAATCTGTTCGGGTCCAACAACTCCAAGGCAGCGAGCTACGGTGTTTCGCGCTTTCTGGATAGCCTGAGCCGGAGATCGGGCTGCGGCGTACATAGAACTCGGATTGAAGTAATCGCTGGTCAAGTAGGGCTGCATAACCTCCAGAACTTCCGGGGCAATTGCGGTTGTGGCATTGTTGTCGACATAAATAGTCGTCATGATTCATCCCCAACTTAGACAGCAATAACCTGCAAACGGTTGTCAATGCCGTCTTTGAGCTTTTGTTCAACCAAAAGCTTCAGCGTCTGAGAGGCACTTGTGCAACTGCGGCACGAGCCGGTCAGACGACAGTAAACCTTGTGCTCTTTAATGTCGATCAATTCGAGATCGCCTCCTTCTTGACGTAAAGCCGGGCGGATCTCCTGTTCAATGACTTCTTCGATCAATCGGCCCAGACGGTAAGGCGACAGGCTCTCGCCAGTTTCTGAGCAAACAGGCGCGGCTGGCGTTTCGTTGGATGTGGCCGATGAGACGCCCCAGATTTCA
This sequence comes from Deltaproteobacteria bacterium, assembly GCA_019313185.1. Taxonomy (GTDB): domain Bacteria; phylum Desulfobacterota; class Desulfuromonadia; order Desulfuromonadales; family BM103; genus JAFDBS01. The sequence goes on from JAFDBS010000073.1 coordinate 3,184, forward strand.
TTCAGCAAATCCTGAAGGCCACCTGGCGCATGATGGCACGCAGTGCAGCCGCCACCCGCTTTTAAGGCATTTGTGATATCCGGGATTGAGCGAAGGCCGAGTTCCTTGATTTTTCGTCGCAGGTAGGGTTCGGTCACAGAATAACATCGGCAAACGATGCGTCCTTCATCCTGGCCCTCATGTGGTGCATCGGGCAAGACCTCGGCAAGGTCGATCCCCCGTTTTGATGCCCAATCGGCTACAGCCTTTTGCAAGGCTTCTGCCCCCATGACCGAACAATGAATTTTCTGCTCCGGCAGGCCACCGAGAAAATCGATCAGGT
>JAFDBS010000074.1 GCA_019313185.1 Deltaproteobacteria bacterium
CACTTCCGGGTGATCGAGGACAAATGCAAGAAATGTGGGCTCTGCCCAAAGGTTTGCCCTGTTGATTGTATCGCCTGGGAGAAAGGGCAAGTTGCGGTGATTGACCGTGATAAATGCACGGAATGCACATCGTGCTATGACGCCTGTCGTTTCATGGCGATCGAATAACTTTAACAGTTTACATCCATTGACGATAAGAGGACACGATGGTTAACCTGACAATCGACGGTAAACAGGTCACAGTCAGCAAGACGGCCACAATTTATGACGCGGCCAAGGAAGTCGGGATCAATATCCCGGTGCTCTGCTATGCCAAAAAACTCCTCCCTTATGGTGCTTGCCGGTTCTGCCTGGTTCAGGTGGAACAGATGAAGGGGCGGCTCATCCCTGCTTGCACCACACCGGTCAGCGAGGGGATGGTGGTGACCACGACTTCAGAAGAAATTCAAAAAGTACGTAAGACTGTGATGGAGTTCTTGCTGGTCAATCACGTGCTGGATTGTCCTGTTTGTGATAAGGGCGGAGAGTGTGACCTGCAGGACCTTGCCTATGAGTTCGGCTCGATCAGTAACCGTTTCGAAGGGGTGAAGTTCGATTTGCCGACAGATGAAATCAACCCGCTGATTGAACGGAATATGAATCGCTGCGTTTTGTGTGGGCGCTGCGTCCGCGTGTGTGATGAAGTGGTGGGTTATGGGTCCTATTCGTTTATCAATCGCGGATTTGAAACCAAAATTGCGACCGCATATGATCGTGGCCTCAACTGCGAGTTTTGCGGTCAGTGCGTGTCCCTCTGCCCCGTTGGTGCGATCCTGCCACGGCCCTTCAAGTTCAAAGCGCGTCCCTGGCAGATCAAAGAAGTTGATTCGGTGTGCGGCTATTGTGGCAATGGCTGCACAGTGACTCTCGGAGTTCTGGATAACAAGATCGAAACCATCCGCTTTAATGACGAGATTGGGGTGAATGACGGAAACCTCTGCATCCGCGGGCGTTTTGGTTATGCCTATGTGAACCATCAGAAGCGTTTGACCAAGCCGCTGGTCCGCAAAGAGGGACAATTGGTCGAAGTCGAATGGGACGAGGCCTTGCAGGTAGCCGCGGAGGGCCTGAGCAACGCCCAGAACGGCCAAGGCGTTGGCATCCTGTCCGGAGCGCGCTTGACCAACGAAGAATTTTTTCTGCTTAAGAATTTAGCCAAAACCATTGGCACCGACCATCTCGATCATTCGGGTGGGGAATGCTACAAAGGGGTCAGCGAAGGGCTGAACGAGACGTTGGGGGTAAAGGCCTCGACGGGAACCTTCCCGCAGTTAGAAAGCTGCGACGTGATTTTGGCGATTCGTTCTGATTTCTGGGAAACCCATCCCGTGGTCGGTATGGTCGTCAACCAGGCGATTCGCCGGAATGACGCCCAGCTGGTGGTGGTCGCAGATAAACGAGGCAAACTGACCAAGTTGCCTCGGGCCAGAACATTGTTGACAAAAGCCGGTTATGAACTGAGCATTTTGAATGCGATGAGCAAAGTCCTTTTGGATGAGGGCCTTGCTCAAGTAGACGGCTTGCAGAATCTCGACGCGTTCAAGGCGGCTCTATCCGAATACACCCCTGAAAACGTTGCTCAGCAAACCGGAGTTGATGCCGATCTGCTCAAGGACTCAGCGCGCAAGCTAGCAGGGGCGAAGAAAAGCGCCATTCTGCTCGCATACGGGTTGCCGTACACCGCTCAAAGCAAAGAGTTGGCGGCGGCGGCTGCAAATCTCGCTCTGCTGGCCGGAATTCCCGGCCGAGCTGGCAGTGGTCTTTACCTGTGTGGTGAAAAAGCCAACAGCCAAGGTGCGATAGATTTGGGCGTCTTGCCAGCAGGCAACGGCTTGGGGGCCCAGCAAATGCTGACGGCAGCCGGCGAAGGCAAGCTTGACGCCTTGTATGTCATTGCAGAAGACCCGATCAGCTCCTATCCGGATCGCCAGATGGTTGAGCAAGCGATGGACAAGGTTGGCTTCAGTGTGGTCCAGGACCTTTTTCTTTCAGCCACGGCAGAAAAGGCGGATGTCGTTTTTCCTGCGGCGTCGTTTGCTGAAAAGGAAGGAACGTTCACCAACGCCGAACGCCGCATTCAGAGGGTTCGACAAGGCATTAAAAGCCCAGGCGAAGCAAAAACAGACGGTGCTATCATCAGTGCGCTGGCCAATAAGCTGGGCAATACCCTCAGTTTCACCGGAGAGGCGGCAATCTTTGCCGAAATTGGGAAAGACGTCCCGGCATACGCCGAGTTTAACTACCACGAAATCGGTTCTCAGGGGGTAGTTTGGGGCGGTGAAACGCTGGCGCCAACACGCCGCAATTTGGTTAGCGTTTCCGCCGAGCAACCGGCCTCTGCTGATTATCATTTGGTAACGGGCAGTGCCCTGTATCACAGCGGCACAGTTTCCGTTCACGCCTCGGGGCCATTAGCGGTCATGCCGGAAGCCTACGTTGAGCTTGGACGTGAAGACGCTGCAGCGCTGGGGGTCAATGATGGTGACCTGTTAAAAGTTGCCGGCAACGGCGTCGAGATACAACTGAAAGCAAAAGTTGACAACAGGCTGCCAAAAGGATTGCTGTTCGCGCCATACCATTTTGGCAACGCCGGCCTTAACAAGCTTTACAGGGGTGAAGCCGTTGTCGCTGTGTCAGTCAGTAAGTAGGAAAGGTGATCAATGAACTGTCCAAAGTGCCAAGCCGCTGTCAGTACGGCTGCCAAGTTCTGCGAACAATGCGGCCACTCCTTGGCTGAGAGCGTTGAATTTCTGCACGCCAAAGCAGTGGAACAATATCACCGCGGCCAGATCTCAGCGGCGGTGAGCACGTGGGACGAAGCACTGCACCGAGCACCGGATTTCAGTAAGGGGCACTATTACCGTGGACTGGCGCTCTATGATCGCGGGGATCTCGCCGAGGCAGTGGATGCGTTCAAGGCCGCCCTCAAGGGTGCCGAGGAACCGTTTCGCATTTATTACAAGCTTGGGATGGCCCAATACGGGCTGGGGGATCTTTACGGCAGCGTGGAAAGCTACCAGGCCGCGCATCAAATCAACAGCAGCAGCGCCGAGACCCTCTACCGCCTTGGGCTTTCATACATGCGCCTTTCAGAACTTGACAAGGCAGAAGAGGTCCTCGATAAAGCCATCACGATCAACGCCAAGTACACCCGGGCCCTTTACATTTTGGGCATGGTCCTGTCTCAAAAAGGAGACCAGGAACGGGCGATAGCAATGTTTCGCCGTGTGGAAGAGATCAGCCCGAGTTACACCGCAGCTCGTTTTGAACTGGGTATGGCGTTGTTCCGCAAAGGTGATATTGCGGCAGCACGTGAGCAATTTGCTGCCGTGGAAAACAGCAGCCCGCGCTTTGCTCCAGCACCGTACATGCTGGGGGAATGTTGCCGAAAGCTGGGTGAGTTCGGAGAAGCTGTCGCGGCCTATGAGAGAATGCTCAAATTGAATCCGAAGGATGCGGAGACGTGGGTACGGATTGCCGAATGCCATCTTCAAGAAGATTTGCTCGATGCAGCCAAAGAGGCCTTGGAGAAAGCTTTGTCGTTTCAACCCGACAATCAAGAAGCTAAATATCTGCAAGATCACCTGGGCGAAATGCGCACCCCGCACAAACCCGGGAACGAAACTGCTTAGAACTATTAGATCAACTTTGTTGCAAGGAAGAGGAAAATCATGACGCCTGAAATGTTGAGCCTCTCGAACAGCCCTGGATTGTTTGTCGGGCTGATGCTGCTGAAGTTAATTGTCGTCTTCAGCGTGGTGATGCTGATGGTTGCTTATGCCACATGGTGCGAGCGTAAGATCATTGGCCACATGCAAACCCGGCTTGGACCGATGCGAACCGGCTGGCACGGGTTGTTGCAGCCTATCGCAGATGGAATCAAGCTGTTTTTCAAAGAAGATATTATTCCCAGCCAGGCGAGTGTCGTTCCGTTTCTGCTGGCACCGATGATGATCCTGGTCCCAGCAATCATTACGGTTGCCGTCATTCCATTCGGCCCAGACGTAACGGTGAGTGGGCTGATTGTTCCTCTACAAATCACTGACCTGAATGTTGGCGTCCTCTATATCTTGGCCTTTGCCGGTCTGGGCGTTTACGGGATTGTTCTGGCCGGCTGGTCATCGAACAGTAAATACTCCCTGCTTGGTGGTGTCCGTGCATCGGCGCAGATGATCTCTTACGAGCTGGCGGCCGGACTGACCATCGTTTCCGTCTTCATGCTGAGCGAAACGTTGAGTCTACGTGAGATTGTCGCACTCCAGTCCGAACCGCTCTGGGGGACATTCTCCTTTTTGCCGAACTGGTATGTCTTTACCCAGCCACTGGCCTTCTTCCTGTTTGTGATTACCGGATTGGCGGAGATCAACCGCACGCCATTTGATATGCCGGAAGCAGAGAGCGAGCTGGTCTCCGGGTTCTGCACGGAATATTCATCGATGAAATATGCCCTGTTCTTCCTTGCGGAGTATGCCAACATGATCGTGGTGTCGGCAATCGCTGCCACGCTGTTCCTCGGTGGCTGGTACGGGCCCTTGCCAAGTTCGTTGGGCGTCATCAATTTGTTGGGCAAGATTGTTGCCTTTATGTTCTTCTTCATCTGGTTGCGCGCGACTCTGCCGCGCGTACGTTACGATCAGCTGATGCGCATGGGCTGGAAGGTTCTCCTGCCCCTGGCCCTCGCCAACGTCGTTGTCACTGGGTTCGTAGTCGTACTTTTGCAATAACGTTACTTTGAGGATAAGAGGATAAACTCATGTTCAAAGCAATCGCCAAAGGTCTGAGCATCACCTTTAAACACATGCTGCCAGGGCATTCAACGACGGTTCAGTATCCGACTGTCAGGCTAAAGATGTCTGATCGTTATCGCGGTCTGCATCGCCTGGTCCCTGCCCAAGACCGTGAGAAGTGCGTCGCCTGTTATCTGTGCCCGACGGTGTGCCCGGCAAAGTGCATCACCGTTGAATCGGCCGAGAACGAAAAAGGCGAGAAGTATCCGAAAGTGTACAAGATTGACATGTTGCGCTGTATCTTTTGCGGGTACTGTGTCGAAGCCTGCCCCGTTGAAGCGCTTGAGATGACTGATGCGTACGAGCTGGCCAACTATAGGCGTGAAGATTTCGAATTTACAAAGGAACGGCTGCTCAAGTAAGCCAGGAGGAGCGAAGAAGTCATGGAAATTTTGTTTTTCTATTTGGTCGCATTTGTCACTCTGGTCTCAGGGTTGCTGGTGATCCGCTGCCAGAGCCCAGTGAACAGCGCCCTGGCTTTGGTCAACACGTTCTTTTGCCTGGCCGTTTTTTACGTCATGCTGCATGCGCCTTTTATGGCCGCAATACAGATTATGGTCTATGCCGGGGCAATTATGGTGCTGATCCTGTTTGTCATCATGTTGTTGAACTTGGGCACAGAATCCCGGCAGCGATACACGCGCGGGGTTGTGTGGTCAAGCATTGCCAGCCTATTGATGCTCATCGTGGCCACAGTGACAATCAAAACCGGCCAGGTGACAGGTGCTGAAGGTGAGATCACCGCTCATACCGTCAAATCCGTCGGTCATACTGAGCTCATCGGCAGAACGATGTTTACTGAGTTCCTGCTGCCCTTTGAAATTGCATCCATTCTGCTGTTGGTTGCGATTGTCGGCGCGGTTGTGCTGGCCAAAAAAGAAGTTTGATCCGAATCGGATATCAGGAGAGAGATGATGATAGGTGTTTACCATTACATGACGGTTGCTGCAATCCTTTTTGCCATGGGAACTTACGGGGTTCTGACTCGGCGTAATGCCATCGTGATATTCATGTGCATTGAGCTGATGCTCAACTCGGTCAACCTGACTTTCATTGCCCTGTCGAGGCACCTGCACAGCATGGATGGCCAGATTTTTGTGTTTTTCGTGATGACTGTAGCAGCAGCTGAGGCGGCTGTGGGTTTGGCATTGATGATCACGTTCTTTAGAAATCGTGAATCGATCGATGTCGACCAAATAAATATGTTGAAATGGTAGGCGTTCGAAAGCTCCGTTTTAATTTTAAAGGCTTACTTCGTCTGGAGGAGAAATAGATGTACGACAAACTGTGGCTCATCCCATTTTTCCCGCTGATCGGCTCCATCATCAACGGGTTGCTCGGCAAACGGTTTATCAAGAGCGAGAAAGCCATCGGTGCGATCGGCACCGGCGCGGTTTTTCTGTCGTTCCTTGTGACCTGCCGGTATTTTTTCCAACTGCTTGGCGACACGGAAAAAGTCCATCAGCAGGTGGTCGCGTCATGGATGTCGGTGGGCAAGCTGCAGGTTGACTGGGGCTTTCTGTTTGATCCACTCTCGGCACTGATGCTGATGGTCGTTTGCGGTGTCGGGTCGTTGATCCATCTCTATTCAATCGGCTATATGCACGGGGAAGAGGGCTTCTACCGCTACTTCAGCTATCTCAACCTCTTTATTTTTTCGATGATCATGCTGGTTTTGGGCAACAACGCACTGGTTATGTTCATCGGCTGGGAAGGGGTTGGTCTTTGCTCCTACCTCCTGATTGGCTATTACTTTGAAAAGCAGAGTGCCGGCGATGCGGCAAAGAAGGCCTTTGTCATGAACCGGGTCGGCGATTTCGGTTTTCTGCTTGGCCTGTTTACAATTTTCTGGACGCTGGGAAGTCACGGTATCTGGACGGTGAATTTCGTTGATTTCTCCGAACACGGCCACCTGCTCGGCGTGGGGAGTACAGTGGTGACTGTTGCCACGCTTTGCTTTTTCTTGGGCGCGACCGGTAAGTCGGCGCAGTTGCCACTTTATACTTGGCTCCCCGATGCGATGGAAGGCCCGACTCCGGTTTCTGCCTTAATCCATGCCGCCACCATGGTCACCGCCGGCGTCTATATGATCGGTCGGATGAATGTCTTGTTTGCCATGAGTCCGACAACCATGGGGGTGGTTGCAGCGGTCGGAGCAGCCACGGCTATTTTTGCCGCCAGCATCGGATTCGCACAGAATGACATCAAAAGGGTGTTGGCCTATTCTACGGTTTCCCAGCTCGGATTTATGTTCGTGGCGATGGGCGTCGGCGCGTTCACAGCGGGCATTTTCCATCTCATGACGCACGCATTTTTCAAGGCCTGTCTGTTTTTGGGTTCTGGGTCTGTTATTCATGCGATGCATCATGCCCTGCACCATGCTCACCTCGATGACGACCCTCAGGATATGCGCAATATGGGCGGCCTGCGCAAGCATATGCCAGTGACCTGGGCAACCTTCGGGATTTCCTGCCTGGCGATTGCCGGCTTGCCGTTCTTTGCCGGGTTCTTCTCCAAAGATGAAATCTTATGGTGGGCGTTTGCATCGACCCGAGGGAGTTTGGTGGTTTGGGGGATTGCCGCGTTTGCTGCAGGCATGACCGCTTTCTACATGTTCCGCTGCCTGTACATGACGTTTTACGGAAAACAAAAGACCGATCCTAAAGCCAAAGACCACGTCCATGAGTCTCCTTGGGTGATTACCCTGCCGTTGGTTGTTCTCGCTGGTCTGGCCACGGTCGGCGGCTTTGTTGGGGTTCCACATGCCATCGACGTTGTGCACATCGGCAACAAGCTGGACGCATTTCTTGCCCCCGTGTTTCATCACACCCAGGAGCTGTACCAGATCGAAGCGCATGGCGCAGCCAGCACAGAAATCATGCTGATGGTCTTTTCGGTTGTGGTTGCGCTCATCGGAATCGGCATTGCAACGACCATGTATCTGAAAAACCCGGAGTTGCCGGCAAAGTTCACCAGCACCTTCTCGCGGCTCCATCGTGTGGTATTCAACAAATGGTATGTCGATGAAATCTACGATGCGATGTTTGTCAACACCACCAAGCAGTTTGGCAACTTTTGCTGGAAATTCTTCGATGTCAAAATCGTAGATGGTATTGTCAACGGCGTGGGCAAGGTGGTCAACGTCCTGTCCGCAGGGTTGCGCCACACCCAGACCGGATTGTTCCAAAACTATGCACTGGCTATGGTTCTTGGCACGGTCGTTATGGTGGCGATTTATATTCTCAACTAAGAGAAGACCGTTTTAAGTGTTTATATAAGGAGCAATAACCCATGAGTGACCATCTTCTGAGCTTGATGACCTTTTTCCCGCTGGTAGGGATGTTAATTGTCCTCTTCCTGCCCCGGGAGGCCGACCGCCTGATCAAGTCGGTAACCTTGATCTTTACGATCATCGTTTTCCTGATCAGCTTGCCATTGGCATTCGACGATGTCTTTTTGACGTCGTCGGCTATGCATTACACAGAGTTTGCGGAATGGATCAGCATCGGCCAGTACTTCCAGATGAATTACAACATTGGGATCGACGGGATCAGCTTGTGGTTGGTTCTGTTGACAACCTTCATCATGCCGGTGACAGTCCTTTCGACATGGCATGCTGTTGACAAGAACACCAAAGGGTTCATGGCTCTTTTGCTCCTGCTTGAAACCGGTATGCTCGGTGCTTTTATTTCACTTGACCTGTTCCTCTTCTACATTTTCTGGGAACTGATGCTCATCCCCATGTATTTTTTGATTGGCATCTGGGGCGGCAAAAACCGGATTTATGCTGCAATCAAGTTCTTCATTTTCACCGCGGTCGGCTCTTTGCTGATGCTGGTGGCCATCATTTACGTCTACTACTATTCGCTGCAGGCCGGGGTTGCATTTGAAAACGGGTTCAGCGCTGCCCACTTTGCACAATTGAGCATTCCGGTTGAGGCACAGATGTGGCTGTTTGCAGCGTTCGCGTTCAGCTTTGCCATCAAGGTGCCGATGTTTCCCGTGCATACTTGGTTGCCCGATGCGCATACCGAGGCGCCGACTGCAGGCTCGGTCATCCTGGCAGCCATACTGTTGAAAATGGGTACCTACGGCTACGTTCGCTTTGCCATTCCACTTTTCCCCGTCGCTACAATGAATTACACGCCACTGCTCGCGACTCTGGCAGTCATCGGCATTATTTACGGGGCACTGGTTGCAATGATGCAGGATGACGTCAAAAAGCTGGTTGCCTACTCGTCCGTTTCCCACTTGGGATTTGTCATGCTCGGTGTTTTTGCGATGAATTTGCAAGGGCTCTCCGGCGGCATGCTGCAGATGATCAACCACGGGATCTCCACCGGTGCGCTCTTCCTTATCGTTGGGTTTATTTATGAGCGGCGGCACACGCGTTTAATTGTCGATTTTGGCGGGCTGTCTAAAGTGATGCCGGTGTTTGCCACCATTTTTATGATTGTCACATTCTCATCGATCGGGTTGCCGGGGACCAACGGTTTTGTTGGGGAGTTCCTCATTCTTGTCGGAGCGTTCGAGAGTGGACTCCGCTGGTATACAGTTTTGGCCACCACGGGCGTCGTCCTGGCCGCTGTTTATATGCTCTGGATGTTCCAAAGGGTCATGATGGGCAAAGTAACCAACCCGGCCAATGCAAACCTGAAAGACCTTTCGGCGCGCGAGGTTGTCGTGATGTTGCCGCTGATTCTGTTTATCTTCTGGATCGGCGTCTATCCGAACACGTTCTTTGAAAAAATGAACCCCAGTTTGGAGAACTTGATCTCTCAGGTCAAAGGAAAGCAGCAGATCGCCATTTTGGCAGAACAGCAACTTGATCATTCAGTCACGCAAGTATCGGTTAGCGAATAAAGAAAGATTTCTAAGTATCTTAGGAGCATTCCATGGATAACAACTTGGTGCAAATCGCCCTGCAGAACGTCAACATGTGGGCAATCATGCCGTCATTGATCCTGATCTGTTTCGGCATGGGCTTGCTTTTGATCAATGTTTTCCTGCCGCGCGGCACGACCAAACATGCGGTCTGGATCAGTTTGATCGGTCTTGTCGTAACCGGACTCTTTGTCTTCAAAGGGTGGGGCGACCCGCAATACGGGTTTAACGATGCGGTGGCATTGGATAACTTCGCAGCGTTCTTCAATATTACCTTTCTGGTCGCTGCGGGTTTGACGATCTTGATGTCCGATGAATACCTGCGGCGCGAGGGATACCCGGTCAGCGAATACTACCCGCTGGTATTGTTTACAACGGCTGGGGCGATGTGGATGGCTTCAGGAACTGACATGATGACGATATTCCTTGGACTCGAGGTCATGTCGGTCGGCCTGTACGTCTTGGCCGGATTTTTCCGCAACCAAGTTCGCTCCAACGAAGCAGGACTTAAGTATTTTCTTCTGGGCGCCTTTTCAACTGGGTTTTTGCTGTATGGAATTGCCCTGATCTACGGGGTGACCGGGTCAACCCGCCTGACGGAAATCGGGATTTACCTCAATGCACACACCTCTCTGCTGGGCAATCCAATGACCTTGGCAGGCTTGGTGCTGATTGCCATTGGGTTTTTGTTTAAAATTGCAGTGGTCCCCTTCCATATGTGGACTCCAGATGTGTACGAAGGGGCCCCTACTCCCATTACGGCGTTTATGAGCGCGGGCCCGAAAGCGGCCGCCTTTGCCTCTTTCTTGCGGATTATGGAATATTGCTTTTTTAGCCTCAAGCCGGAATGGACTGCGATGCTTTGGGTGTTGGCAGTATTGACCATGGTTGTTGGAAACGTTATTGCCATTACCCAGACCAACATCAAAAGAATGCTAGCGTATTCGTCCATCGCACATGCCGGTTACGCTCTGGTCGGCATGGTGGCGGCCAACGAAATTGGTTACTCGGGCATACTGTTCTACATGTTGGCCTACGCCTTCATGAATATCGGCGCGTTTGCTGTTTTGGTTCTGGCCGGCAAAAAGGGAGAAGACAATTTGACGCTGGAAGGGTTTTCCGGCTTTGGCTACAAACGGCCGTTCCTAGGTGTCGCCATGACAATCTTCCTCTTCTCCCTGATGGGCTTGCCGCCAACGGCCGGTTTTGCCGGCAAGTTCTATATTTTTGCGGGTGCGGTCAAGGCCGGTTATCTCTGGTTGGCGGTGATCGGTGTTCTGAATTCAGCGGTTTCGCTCTATTATTATCTGCGCGTGATGGTCTATATGTATTTCCGTGACCCGCTGGAAGATTACGCGTGGGTTTCCATGCCGGTAAGTGTGGTGGTCTCGATCGTGATTGCAATTGCCGGGAGCCTGTATCTGGGGATCGTCCCAGGGTTCGTCATGGAACTTGCCAAGCTGGCTGTCTTTTAAACTGTTTCAGACAATGCTTCAGTTCTCCTCCCCCCGATCGGGCAGATCGGGGGGTTTTTTGTTGCGTGCGAACAACAAATCGGTATGCTGATATCAGAACGATTACGGGCGACTAATTGAAATCGAAGGGATCAATATTTATGCTGTCAAGATTAACAGTTATGACCCTGCTGCTTGGTGTGCTGGCTGCTCCCGCGCAGGGCAGCCCACTTGGTGCACTGTTCCAACGAGTTAGTCCTGCCGTCGGCGTAATCAAGACGGTTAAAAAAGAAATTGTGCCCCAAAAAGACACTCCTTACAAAAATGTTTACGGCCTTGGCTCCGGAGTTCTGATTAGTGACGATGGCAAGCTGCTTACAGCCGCGCATGTCGTCCACACGGCGGATGCAGTGGCAGTCGAATTTGTCAACGGCGAGACCATTCCAGCCAAGGTGATCGGATCACTCCCGAGCGCTGACATCGCCTTGCTGGAACTTGAGAAGCCTCCCGAAGGGATCGTGCCAGTCCCCTTGGCTGACTCCGATACAGTGCAGCCGGGGGATGAAGTCATGGTCATTGGAGCTCCATACGGATTAAGCCACACCCTGTCTGCTGGGCATGTAAGCGGACGCCATACGACGAAAGACGTGATCAGCGAGTTTGCCGATGTGGAAATCCTGCAATCGGATGCGGCCGTGAACCGGGGCAATTCCGGTGGTCCCATGTTTAATATGCAAGGAGAGGTGGTTGGAATTGTCAGTCACATACTAACCCAGTCGGGAGGCTTTGAAGGAATCAGTTTCGCCGTGGCCATCAATGTTGCCAAGAGAACATTGCTTGAGCATCCGGTGCAATGGAGCGGCGTAGACGGGGTGTTGATGCGGGGGCCGTTGGCCAGAGTGTTTAATATCCCCCAAAATGCAGGATATTTGGTACAGCGGGTTGCTGAAGGCTCCGGCGGCGCTAAACTCGGTCTAAAAATGGGGTATATGAAAATTTCTATCGAGGGTCAAGAGTTGATCGTCGGTGGCGATATCCTCCTGTCATTGGATGGTCTGCCGATTGAAGAGGACCCGCAAAGCCTTGTCAAAATTATCCAGCGGGTTCAGGAGAAAACCACCGGTGACAGAATCACGGCCAAGGTTCTCAGGGCGGGCCAGGTGATCAAACTGGAGAGGATTGTAGATTGACCAGAATTTAAAACGTCGACAACGGCCGGTCACAGAATCTTCTGGGGACAAGGTGTCAGCGTGCCTTTTCGACTTGTGAGAACGAGAAAGCTGTGTGCAACACATTGGTTGTGATCGTAACCCCTGCATAATCTGAGGGCATAAGCTGATCCGGCCTTGATAAAGAGCATCACCGTCAAGACAAGGCCTTAGATTAAGGAACAGATTCCGATAACCAGGATTGATCGCGCTGCGGCGGAACGGGATCCGCGGCCTTGCCGTCAGAGAATCGATCTCTGGGCAGCACTGAATAGTGGACAGCTGACCTGGGCGAATTACAAAAATCCCTCCGGCGTTCTGAGTTGATATGGTTCTGGGCATGTTTACCGGCACATTGGAACGTGTCAAAGGGAAAAAACGATCATGAAATATTGGGCTTCAGGGCAACATCCCATATCGGAATAACTAGGGGTTCGGCGTGGGCCGAAATGCATGCCAGGAAAAGACCTTTAGGGATCGTCACCGGTCAGAAGGTGGAGATGTTATGGTGTTTCGGCACCTACGCACTGCACGCTCAGAGCGATAAAGGCGTCTAAGACAATGATGTTGCCTCCTCGGCAAATGCCGGCTGGCTGGTCAATCTAACACGGATTCGTTAAAATGGAAAATATGAAGACCGGCAATGATCAGCTTCCTCTGGTTGGCGTAGATACAGGTGGCACCTTCACAGACCTGGTGCTTGTCCATGGGCCGGTGATCAGGACCTGGAAGCTCCCATCGACACCGGCAGATCCATCGCAAGCAGTTCTGGAAGGACTCCGGCAACTCTGCGATGCAGGCCCCGCGCTGGTTTTCCATGGTTCGACGGTTGCAACGAATGCCCTTCTCGAAGGCAAAGGAGCTGACGTTGCCTTGGTTACAACAGCAGGGTTTCGCGACCTGCTCGAGCTAGGACGACAAAACCGCCCGAACCTGTACCAACTCCAACCGCGCAAACGTCCATCATTGGTGCCAAACAATAAGGTTATCGAAGTCAAAGAACGATGCCTGCCCGATGGCCAGGTCGAGTGTCCGCTGACTGAGGAAGAACTTAAGCGCGTGGTTGAAGACGTCTTGGGCACAGGGTGTTCGGCAGTTGCCATTTGCCTGCTCCATGCATATGCGAATCCCAACCATGAGGCGGCTCTGGCCGCCGCGTTGTCTTCTGCGGGCGTGAACGTTTCTGCATCACACCGGGTTTTGAACGAATTCCGTGAGTTTGAGCGCGCATCAACAACCGTGATCAACGCCAAAGTGTCCCCCGTTATGGATGGCTACTTGAAACGGCTGGCGATTGGTCTATCAGGGAGGCCGCTTCGCATCATGCAGAGCAATGGCGGGGCAATTTCGCCAAGTGTCGCTGGACAAGAGGCCGTTCGGACCATTCTGTCCGGGCCAGCGGGAGGGCTCGTTGGTGCCTTCGGAGCAGCCCAACGAGCCGGTCTTACCAAGGTCATAACATTTGACATGGGTGGCACCAGCACAGACGTGGCGCTTTGTGATGGCGGGCTGACAAGGACCACCGAAACAGAGATAGCCGGCTGGCCACTAAAAATACCTATGC
>JAFDBS010000075.1 GCA_019313185.1 Deltaproteobacteria bacterium
AGACTATGCTCACATTGGTCTTCCCCGCGAGATGGCCGCATTGCTCCTTATTGAAGTCGACGGCCATCATGCGGCAGTGCTCGAGGTGGCAGATGATGTTCGTGCCGTGTTGGAACGGGTCGGTGCGGCAGACATCCAGGAAGCGGCCGATGCCGAACATGCCAACCAATTGGCGGCAGCCCGCCGTACTGCATTGTCCGCTCTAGCAAGGGTGTCACCGACAACCCTGCTCGAGGATGCCACAGTCCCACGGAGCCGTCTTGCCGAAACATTTGATGAAATTGAACGGCTCAGCGCGAAATTCAAACTTAAAGTTGGGACTTTCGGTCATGCCGGCGACGGCAACCTACACCCAACAGTTCTCTGCGACGAACGCGATCGTGACGAAATGGAGCGCGCACACGCCTTCTATAACGAACTTTATGACAAAGTTCTCAGCTGGGGTGGGACTGTATCTGGTGAACATGGAATTGGCTTAGCCAAAAAAGACTATTTGGCCCGGCAAATTGGAACTGGTGGCGTCAACGTTATGCGGCGGATCAAGCACAGCTTCGACCCAGACAGGGTCCTCAATCCAGGGAAAATATTCGACGACCACGCTACGGAGGCAGATTGTGGCTGACAAAAAATGTCTTGGCAATTTCCCGGTTGCTGACGCTCCGGGCTATGAAGGAATGTTGCAATGCATGCGCTGTGGATTTTGTCTTCCGACCTGCCCAACCTATGTTCTATCTGGTCGGGAACGATCTTCGCCCCGCGGACGAATCGCGCTCGCCAAGGCAGTTGCCGATGACCAGCTTGAATTCACGACCGCCTTGAAAGAAGAAGCTTATTTCTGCCTCGACTGCCGCGCCTGTTCTACATCCTGTCCTTCGGGAGTCCATGCCGGACAAGTCATGGAGGCGTGCCGCAATCAAGCCCAGGCTGCGTATCCATTGACCGGAGCTGTTCGAAAATTCCGTGAGTTCGTTCTGCAACGCATGCTCCCTTCACCGGATCTTCTCGAAACTTCGATGCTCCCAGCTCGGCTTTATCAGAAACTCGGCATTCAATGGTTGGTGCGACATTCACACATTCTCAGGCTGGGTCCGGACTGGATAGCCAAAGCCGAGGGGATGATGCCAGAGTTGCACCCACCGCTGCGCCCTCAACTGCCTGATGTTATGCCGTCTGTCGGACCTCGTCGGGGCCGAGTCGCTTTTTTTCTCGGCTGCATCATGACTCTTATGTATCCTGAAGTCTCAAGACAAACCGTCAAGGTCCTGACTCACCAAGGTTTTGACGTGATTACCCCGAAAGACCAAAAATGTTGCGGTGCTCCCCATCTCAACGAAGGAGACAGAGAAACCACCCGGCGCCTTGCCCTCTACAACCTCGAGTTGTTTATGGCTCTTGATGTCGATGCGATAGTGACTGACTGCGCCGGCTGCGGTGCGGCACTGAAAGAATACGAAGAATTACTCGAAGAGTCCGGTGATCACGACATGTTGCATGCCTTTCGCAGCAAGGTAAAAGATATCAGCGAATTCCTCGCCGAACAGGGCCTGCGGACTGAAAATCTAAAACCATTGAACAAACAGGTCACTTACCACGAGCCCTGTCACCTTTGTCATGCCCAGAATATCAGTCGTCAGCCCAGAGAATTGATCAAGGCGATTCCCGGCATCGAATTTTGTGAACTTAACGAGGCAAGCTGGTGTTGCGGCAGTGCCGCAACGTTTAGCCTGAAATATACCAGCGAAAGTCAGTTGATTCTCGACCGTAAACTTGAAAACATCAGGGCAACCGGCGCCGAGCTGCTGGTCACTGCCAACCCTGGTTGCCACCTGCAGTTAGCGTGGGGGCTTAAACAAGCCAACATGCCGCAACAGGTTGTCCACATCACCGAACTGCTCGGCATGGCCACCGTTTGACTCATCGGCACAGCTGTGCCCCGACACACATTTTTGCCTCTCGACACACCAAGGCGGGGACAGCTGATTAATGCCCCCGCCTTGGTGTGTCAAAAAATGATTTGTGCTATTCACTTGTTAAGCAATTCAGACATCTTTTCTTCAACCATCGCCAAGTGTTCCATCATCTTCTTTCTGGCCATTTCCGGATCATGAGCCATAATCGCTTCCATGATCTCACGGTGCTGCTTAAGCAGCAATTGCACATGCCCTTCCTGCCGATAAAATTCCATCAATGCAACCTGGATTGTCGTGTGAAAAAGGCTATGAACTGAATCCAGAACATGCATCTGTAAGCTGTTGTGACTCGCAGAAGTGATCGCATAATGAAATTCGGCATCAATTTCAGGGCTCCAGCCACCTTTTGCAGCTTGCTTTTCCATGACATCGAATAATCGACGCATTTCCGCAATATCCTGGTCTGTCGCCCGTTGGGCGGCCAGAAAGGCCGACCAACTTTCCAAACCCATGCGAACTTCAGCCAAGGACCGCAGCAATTGCGGATCTTTTTTTTCGATCAGTTTTGCCAAGGGATCGGCGATACGGTTTTCGGTGAGCGCACGGACAAATGTACCGCCACCTTGGCGGGACTCCAGAAACCCCATTGCTTCAAGAACCATAATCGACTCCCGAACAGATGGCCGACTGACCCCGAGCATCGTCGCCAACTCACGTTCTGACGGCAAACGATCTCCGGGTTTGAGGTCACCTTGGGAAATCAGGATTTTGATCTGCTCGACAATTTCTTCGGATATTTTCTTGGGGCGAATCGGCTGAAAAGAAATGGTCATGCCTTTTCTCCAAATGTCATATGGTATGACCAATTATTAGCATAAAGGGTGG
>JAFDBS010000076.1 GCA_019313185.1 Deltaproteobacteria bacterium
GCAAGTGACCATACGTGGTCATCACGATGTTCAACCAGTACAGAACAATTCCAAAAAAGGTACAGCCGGCAACGAAGCCGCTCTTGAAAGGGCGTTCGTGCATGGTCAGGACGAGGGGGATCAGACCCAGCCAGGTCAGGATCGGCAGGCTGGTGCATGGAAAGGCAAGCGCCAGGAGCAGCCCGGAGATGGCACCTCCAAGACTGGCCCGGGTCGGGACAAAACGTTTCATGTCAAGGTTGATCTTTGGGTTCAGGGACTTCGAAGTCACGCCAGGCCTTCACCTTGCGAACTTTGCGTTCATCTGATTCAACAACCATGAACATCAGTCCGTCAACTTGAATTTTCTCTCCGCTGTGCGGAACATAGCCCACTTGGTGAATCAGGAACCCCCCGACCGTATCGAACTTGTCGCGCGGGATTTTTATTTCAAAAAATTCCTCCAGTTCCTCGACGTTGGCCCGGGCATCGACGACAAGAGTCCCGTCGCTTTGAGGCTGGACCCAATCTTCTTCCATGTCATATTCGTCCTGGATGTCCCCGACTATTTCCTCGAGTAAGTCCTCAATGGTAATCAAGCCGGACGTACCGCCATATTCATCGACGACAATGGCAATGTGGACCCGTTTGGTACGGAAATCGAGCAGCAGATCCTCAATGCGCCTGGTTTCCGGGATAAAATACGGTGGCCGCATGACATCACTGAGATTCAACGTGTCCAGGGACTGCCCCCAATACTGCAAAAGGTCTTTGGCATACACCACGCCGATAATTCGATCGGTGGTCCCTTCATAAATCGGGATACGGGAATGTCCGGTTTCAATGATCAAGTCGAGCAAAGAGCGCAAGCCGGCATCGATTGGACAGCTGACCATGTCCATTCGGGGCACCATCACTTCACGGACGATGGTATCTCCAAACTCGAAGATCGACTGCAGCATATCGCCTTCGGCCTCGTTGAGGATACCCTCTTCCTCAGAGCTGGTGATCGCCTCCTGCAATTCCTTCTCTGACAGGGCGCGACGTCGTCCGGGCAAAAGGAATTTGAGAATCCCGATTGATTTTGGGCCGTTTTTCTTGTCGTCTTCCACCTGCGCAACAATCTCCTTTCAAGACATCTGGAACAACAGATGAAACATCAGGGTCACGCTGATACCGAGCAGGCTGCCGATCAGGACTTCTGAGAACGTGTGGATGCCGAGCAGCACACGACTCTGGGCGACAACCGCCGCCAATCCCCACGCCAAAACCGTCAGGAGCAACCCCGTTTCAGAAAATGCGATCGATGTGGCGATCGAGAACGCGGTCCCGGCATGTCCGCTCGGCATGCCGCCGAGCAAGGGACGGCCACGACCGACCCTCGCCTTGATCAAAACGACGATAATCACCACAACCACCACCGAGATGACGGCAAGGTTGCCTGTTCGATACATCAGGGATTGATCGATCGCCGGGTCACTGCCGAACAGCAGGCGCGAAACGGACAGGTAGCCAAGCACAACGGCACCAATACTGGCCACAAGCACTGCACCGGCGGCAACATCCTTGGCCCGCCGGGCCATTGGGTGAAAATCGGGAGAGACCAGGTCGACGATCACTTCGAACGCCGTGTTGATCAATTCCGCAAACAGGACCAGGGTGATTGCCAGCGCCAGCAGGGCAAATTCCTGCAAGGTCAGTCTTAAGAAAAGTGCCAGGCAGAGGACACCAATGGCAACCAGTAAATGCGCCAGCATGTGACGTTGGGTTTTTGCCGCCCAGAGGATTCCTTCGATCGCGCAATTCAGGCTCCCGATAAAACCTGATGGCTTATGGGAGAGTTGATCGCTCAACGTGTCATCTCCTTACAGATCAGCGCGTAAAGTTCCTGTTCACGGGACCTCATGCGCAGGGCATCGGCTTTGGAACCACGTTCATGGTCATAACCGAGGAGATGCAAAATACCGTGCAGCAAAAGAAAGTAAAGCTCTTCTTCGGTTGTCACCTGAGCTTCGGCAGCATCGCGTTCGGCGGTTTCCGCAGAGATCACCACATCGCCTAGGAGTTGAGGCTGGATTCCAGCGCCATCCCCTTCCTGCATGGCGAAAGAGATAACATTGGTCGGTTGATCTTTGTGTAAATAGTCACGATTGATTTCTTGAATAGCGGCATCATCGACAATCAAGACTGACAACAGTGCATCAGGACATCCCGAGACGTTTAAGATCGTCTGCGCCACCTTTCGGAGCGGGCTTTTCTTGATTTTGACTTTCTTTTGGCGGTTTTCGATCGCGATCTTCACCATTCTTTTTCAACCCTTTTTCGGCATGGCGTTCTTTGCTGACAGGCTCGGGATAGTCAACACGATGATGGAAAATACCACCGAGAATCTTGTTGAAGCTCTTGGCGATATTGTGCAGATCTTTCAGGGTGAGCTCGCATTCGTCGAGTTGACCATCAATGAAAATATTGTTGATGATTTTCTGCACCATCCCCTGGACGCGCGCCGGCGTCGGATCGACCAGTGTCCGGCTGGCGGCTTCGATCGCATCGGCCAACATGATCAATGCCGCTTCCCTCGACTGCGGTTTCGGCCCCGGATACCGATAGTCGCGCTCGTCAATGTGCTGCACTTCCGGATCGGACATGTTTTTCGCCCGGTCATAGAAAAACTTCATCAGGCTCGTGCCGTGGTGCTGGCGTATGATATCGATCATCTGTTGCCCGAGCCGGTTTTCGCGGGCCATTTCAATGCCGTCTTTGACATGAGCCATGAGAATCAATGCACTCATCGACGGGGCCAATTTGTCGTGCTTGTTCTCCTTGCTGCCGACATTTTCAATGAAATAGCTCGGCTTGCGAATTTTACCAATATCGTGATAATAGGCGGCAACTTTGACCATCAGCGGGTTCACACCGATCGTTTCTGCGGCAGCCTCCGCCAGGTTGCCAACAATAATCGAATGGTGATATGTGCCCGGCGTCTGCACCATCAGATCCCGCAGGACGGGATTATTCATATTGGCCAGTTCCAGCAATTTAAGATTGGTCGTGTAACGAAAGAGTGATTCGATCAGGGGAACCACCCCGGTTACAATCACCGCCGCAATCAAACCGCCGGAAAACCCGAAACAAATCTTGTACAGCAACTGCAGGTCAAACGGCTTGCCGGTCATCAGGTGCAACGACAGGATCACCAGCACGTTAAAGGCGCCAAGACGGACTCCCGCGCGATAAAGGTAGGACCGTTCGGTGACGTGCTTGACCCAATGTGCTCCGGCCAGGCTGCTGAGCAGCGCAAAAAACAAGAGCGCAAAACTGCTCCCGAACAGCAGGCCGATGACGATGGACGACAACAAGATAAACACCAGGGCAAACTCAGAATTGAGGACGATTCGGATCAGCATGGCTCCGATGGCAAACGGAAAAGCGTAATAATATGTCGACTGATCGACGTATGAGAACGCGCTGCCTAAGGCCGTCGAGATGAAAATCGAGACTTTCAGCAATAAAATCAAGCCGATGAACGTCGCGGCCAAAAAAAACAAATCCCGGTTGCGCGCCTGGTACTTGCGGACGTTGCGATTCGCAAAGCGATGACCGATGACCATGAGCAGGAGGATTCCCAGAAACATGCCGAACGCGTGGCGCCAGCGCGTGCCTTTGTTGTTCTCATCGCGCATGGCATCGAGCTTTTTCAATTGGTCTGAGGTGATTCGATCGCCTTCCCGAACAATCATTTCACCTTTTTTTACCTGGACCAAAACTGGCTGCACGGCCTCCCGGGCCTGCTGCTTCCTGATTTCCGTTTCATTCTGATTGAACGAGACATTTGGCCGCAACAATGGCAGGATCAATGTTTTCAGAAACGCCTGCTGGTCGGCGTTAAATTCTGATTTGTCTATCTCCTCTGTCACCAGGTCCTGGAGGCCGCCCATGCCCAGCACAACCGAGTCGGGGTTATCGGCCAGTTCGGCCTGGGTTTCCAGGTTTCGAAACAGCACCCCTTGACTCCGGTCCGTCTCGAACAGCTTGAGGTTGCCGGCGACTTTTTGCTGATACACGCGGAGAAGCAGCGACCGGATGCGGTTTAAGCTTCCTGGTTCCTTGGCGAGCTCGAGGTAAACAGTTAGATACTGGGGATCGATTTTGATACCGAGATCCTGTTCGATGGCGGCGAGAATCTCGCCGGTGTCAACATCCGGAACAGGATCCTTGCCCAGGTAGTTAAATATCTGGGCTATGCGCCCGGCAATCGCCTGTCCGGTCGAGGGGTCAAAATCGTAGAGCGTAGGGACTGCTTTCTCTACTTCGCTGCGCTTGCTCGATGTCAGGTCGTCGTCGGGGATCAACAGGTCGTGTGGGGCTTTGATATCGCGCGGGGCGATATCCCCCGGGTTAAATTCGGAGGGTGTTAACACACCTTTCGGCACGATGATAAACGTCAGCAGCGTAACCATCAACAGCATCAGCAACAACCGCTGTAAACGCGCTTCGCCCGGAGTAAGTTCCAGGTCATAGGTAATAAAGCGCGATGCGGGCCTGCGGCCGCTGCTATGATCTGATTTTCGTTCCTGCTTGGTCATAAGAGTTTTATTTTACCTCTTCAGTTGAGGATTGTTGACTTTCGTAGGCCTGAACGATCGCCTGAACAATCGGATGACGGACAACGTCACGATCCGTAAAGCGGACAAAACCGACGCCTTGAACCCCATTCAAGACTTTCGAAGCGTGAACGAGTCCCGAGTTTTTTCCTGCCGGCAAGTCGACCTGGGTGATATCCCCAGTCACCACCGCCCGGCTACCGAACCCGAGACGGGTCAAAAACATTTTCATCTGTTCTTGCGTTGTGTTTTGCGCTTCGTCCAAAATCACGAACGCATCATTGAGGGTTCGGCCGCGCATGAAGGCCAGTGGGGCCACTTCAATAACGCCATGATCTGTGAGAGCCTGTCCCCGATCAAAATCGAGCAGATCATACAGCGCGTCATAGAGAGGGCGCAAGTAGGGATTTACTTTGTCCGCGATATCGCCTGGCAAAAACCCCAGCTTTTCCCCGGCCTCGACAGCTGGTCGGGTCAAGACGATCCGGCTGACCTCTTTTTTCGTCAGCATGGCGACAGCCATCGCCATGGCAAGGTAGGTTTTGCCGGTACCCGCCGGGCCTATGCCAAAGACAACATCATTGTTACGGATCGCGTCGACATAAGCTTTTTGCGCCAAAGATTTCGGCGCAATGGGCTTGTTACGTGACGAAACGACCACTGTATCGAGGAAGATGTCTGTCAAGTGGGCCTGATGATCAGCAAGAAGGATCCGGTCGGCGTATTCGATGTCAGATGGGCGCAATGGGAATCCACTGGCCAGAAGGCTGCTCAGCTCGGTCAGCATCCGTAACGCGTGATCGACGCGCCCCGGAGGGCCTTCCAGGAGAGCCTGCTCTCCCTTAGAGCTGAGACGAACACCTGTCAGGCGTTCGATCTGGCGTAAATGGCGATTCTGCTTGCCGTACAGTGCGTGCGCCAATTTGCTGTCGCTGGGCACAAAACGTTGATTAACGAGATTATCGTCCAAAAAAACAACCCTGGAAAGTTAAATCCTAAAGAATGACAAAATACCACCATGCCTGTTGCAAATCAATCCTCGATCTGTTGAATCTCAATTCTGCCCAAACATGGCCAGGAAAATTCTGGTTCAAATTTTAGTGCAATGTGCTATAACAGGCCGCGATAAACAGTTCTAAATCGAAGGGGGACGTATCGATGAGCGAAATCACTGACATCTATGCCCGGGAAATCCTTGATTCCAGAGGGAACCCGACAGTCGAAGTAGACGTTTACCTTGAAAGCGGCAGCATGGGCCGGGCCGCCGTGCCCAGCGGGGCCTCCACCGGCGAACGGGAAGCATTGGAACTCAGGGATGGAGACAAGAATCGCTACTTGGGGAAAGGTGTCTTGAAAGCCGTCAACCATGTCAATGAGGTCATCGCCGAGGCCCTGATCGGCTGGGAAGCCTCCGATCAGACCGGTATTGACCAAAAGCTGCTTGACCTCGACGGGACGGATTTCAAAAGCGAATTAGGGGCAAACGCGTTACTCGGCGTGTCCTTGGCGGTGGCCAAAGCAGCGGCCGACGAAACCGGGCTGCCGCTGTATCAATACCTTGGCGGTGCGAACGCCAAGGAACTCCCCTTGCCGATGATGAATATCATCAATGGCGGTGAGCACGCTGACAACAATGTCGACATTCAGGAATTCATGATTATGCCCGCAGGCGCCAGCAACTTTGGGGACGCCCTGCGCATGGGAGCAGAAATTTTCCATGCCCTGAAAAAAGTTCTCCAGGACAAAGGGTACAACACGGCGGTCGGCGACGAGGGAGGGTTTGCCCCTGACCTGAAAAGCAATGAGGAGGCCCTGGAGGTGATTATGTCGGCAATCGTTGCTGCGGGTTACGAGCCGGGCAAAGACGTCCTGCTTGCCCTGGATGTCGCCTCAAGTGAATTATTCAAGGATGGAACTTATATCCTCGAAAATGAAAAAGACGCCCACAAAAGTGCTGCCGATCTGGTTGACTTTTACGCGGACTTGGTGGATCGCTACCCGATTGTCTCAATCGAGGATGGCATGGCTGAAAACGATTGGGACGGCTGGAAACTCCTCACCGAAAGGCTCGGCGACAGGGTGCAATTGGTCGGCGACGACCTGTTTGTCACCAACACCAAAATCCTCAAGGAAGGGATTGACAAGGGCATTGCGAATTCGATTTTGATCAAAGTGAACCAAATTGGCACGCTCACCGAAACCCTTGACGCTATTGAAATGGCGAAAAGGGCGGGCTACACCGCTGTCATTTCTCATCGCAGCGGCGAAACAGAAGACACGACCATTGCCGATCTCGCGGTCGCCACCAACGCGGGCCAGATCAAAACCGGTTCCCTGTGCAGAACGGATCGGGTGTGCAAATACAACCAGCTGTTGCGCATTGAGGAAGAACTCGGCGATACGGCCGTTTTTCAGGGCAAAGCGGTATTTTATAACATCAGCTGACCTGGCGCCAGACGCAAACAAGCAGGGCAGAGACTCTCTGCCCTGCCCTGTCAGGGTGTGTTTTCGTCGACGGGAGACTTCGCCAATTGGTGTGTTTGGCGGTCAGCCACTCGACCTGGCCAACCCCCTTGAGGAATTATTCTT
This sequence comes from Deltaproteobacteria bacterium, assembly GCA_019313185.1. Taxonomy (GTDB): domain Bacteria; phylum Desulfobacterota; class Desulfuromonadia; order Desulfuromonadales; family BM103; genus JAFDBS01. The sequence goes on from JAFDBS010000076.1 coordinate 7,173, forward strand.
CTGCCTTGAACCAGCGGTCGAACCATGTCCGATGGTCTTTCTCAGCCAAAATCTTTAAGTCGTTCGGGCCCAACCAAATGCCGCCACAACTTGGGCACTTATCCAATGGCACCCCCCGGAAGTCCATTGCCTGAATTTCGTCGCCGCATTTGGGACACCTGTTTTTGCAATGTTTGCGAATCAGTTTCTCCCGGGTGTCCGTTTTCAGCTTTTCGATCAGCAGCTTATTCAGGTCATGAAAGTACTGATTCTCTAACGCTTTTTTCCGTTCTTCCCAAGCATCTGACATAACAACACCTCCATAAAAATAACTGCTTTATTAAAAATTATAACCAAGCCTTGCCCCGCAGCAAGTCACAATCGGCCATCAACCTGGACATAACTGATAGTGGCCGGCCCCGTAAGTGGCCCATTTTCCGAGGCCCAGCAGGCTGGCAAGGCTGATAATCCAATACAGGCCATCGAGTCCAGGCCCCTCCAGAACAAGAGCACCGCTGAAACCGCCAATCGTCTCCAGGGGTCGGTGCCCAACCCCACGCCAATCGACCCATTCCCAGCGAGCAGACAGCTGGTGGACTTGGTGAATGAGGCCCAGCACCTGCTGTGGATCATCGGTCAATTCCAGGTGGGCATGCGCATGGCATTGCGATGTGACGCGTCGGAACATGAACGGAAGCAGGTCCGCAAAGTGCGGCTGTCTCAACAGCCGCCCTGACTGAATGAGCCGCGTTGGCGTAACGAATTTGAGCGTTATCTGGGTTTTCGGCCACTCGGCTTGGGCCAGGAACGCCTCCGCAGAAAAAATCTCGGGAGCCAACTGTTTTATCCCTGCGTTTTCACGCCAAAGAGTCCGAACTGATCCGGTCAGCCCAAGGCTTTCAACCAAGCAGACCTCGAAACTCCCGTCTCCTTCTGTCAGGCCCATCGTACCGAGGATGTCCAACAGCGAACAAAATTCGTCAATCAGCGTGACGCCGTGCCCGACAAACAAGACCTCCAGAGGAATGACATCCCCTGCGTCAAGGTCCACTCTGTGCGCAGAGAGCGGCTTAAGCACAAACGGTGGGGCAGGTTTTTGAAACTTTTTGACCGCAACGGGATCGAAGCTTGGTTGCGGGTCCAACAAGTCCTGCAAGCGCTGCTGGCTTGTGCCGTCGGCTTGTCCACACAAGCGCCGGGCTGCCGATTGAAGTGCGCGTCGAAAGCTTAACGTGGAGACGGGCTCAATCATACAGGGCCCCTGCAATTCAAGGGAGAACCTGATTCGAGCAAAATCGACTTTGGCCAGTTCGGCGGGATATTCATCAATCATGGGAGATGTATTCGTGGCATTGCCTTTAACCGAGATGTTCAATTGCAGTTAACAAGCAATTCTGGTAAAGTCCGGCTCCGTAATCGTCACGTGATGACCGTCAACATTAACAAGAACTAAAGGCTGTCGATGTTTTCGTTTCAACTTCTCGCTCAAGACACCGCGACCCGGGCTCGGCTCGGTCGGTTCACAACGCCCCACGGTCCGATCGACACGCCCATCTTCATGCCGGTTGGGACCCACGGCGCCCTCAAAGCGATGACTCCGGCGCAGGTCGAAGAGACCGGAGCGCAAATTATTCTGGCGAACACCTATCATCTTCATCTCAAACCCGGTGAAGGATTAATTGAGAAAGCCGGCGGCTTGCACACGTTCATGAATTGGTCATCACCGATCCTTACCGACAGTGGTGGCTTTCAGGTGTTCTCCTTGCCTCACAAGGAGATTACCGAGAACGGGGTGTTTTTCAAGGATGAAGTGACCGGCAAACGCACTTTTCTCGGCCCTCTCGAGGCCACAACCATCCAGAACCGCCTGGGTGCGGACATTATCATGGCCTTTGATGAATGCATCCCCTATCCGGCCACTCATGACTATGCTGCCAAGTCGATCCGCAAAACGCTGCACTGGGCAGAGCTGTGTCTCAACCACCACAAGAATTCAAAACAGGCACTGTTCGGTATAGTCCAAGGCAGTGTCTTCGATGATTTGAGGCGTCAGTGTGCCCAGGCACTCACGGCGATGGACTTTCCCGGCTATGCCATCGGCGGGGTCAGCGTTGGAGAGGGCCTTGAGCTGCTGAAGAAAGTTGTTGATGATACCGAACCGTTTCTGCCAGCTGACAAACCTCGATATCTGATGGGTGTGGGCCTGCCAGAGGATATCTTGGAAAGTATCGAGCGTGGCATGGACATGTTCGACTGCGTGATCCCGACGCGCTACGCCCGGAGCGCGACGCTTTTCACCCAGCGCGGCAAAATCCGCATAACCAATCGTCGCTACCGCAGGGATTTTTACCCGGTTGACCCAAGCTGTGACTGTTATTGTTGCCAGAATTTCAGCCGTGCCTATCTGCACCATCTGTTCAACGCAAATGAAGTGCTTTCGGCAACCCTGTCGGCGATCCACAATGTTCGATTCTATCTCAACATGGTCAGTGCGGCCCGAAATGCCATTCAACGAAACGAGTATCAGGATTTTAAACGGGCATTTTTGGACGAATATCAGCGCAATGATGGGCAGGGCTCCGCATAGTGCCCACAATCGATCTTGTCAGCGCCGTGACCGTTTCCATTGAGTTCAGACGTCATGCATCTTGACCTCGTAAAACGCTTGAATCGGGCCCTTTCTGCAAGCCGGGACACATTGTTTCAGGCCGTGCACGATCCGGAGACAGCGGTTTTACGCAACTGTCTGAAAAACCCATCGTTTGATCATGACCATATGATGGTGCTGTTGCGGCGACGGGATTTAACCGGAGAGTTTCTAAAGTCGATTCACCGGCACGAACTGATCAGGGCCAGTCATGCGTTGCAACGGGCTTTGGCCCGCAACCCAAAAACCCCGACCGCTGTGTTTCTCGATCTTCTCCCAAAACTTTATCTGTTTGAACTCGACGATCTCTGCAAGCAATCCTGGGCAACGCCTGACCAGAAAATTGCCGCCGAACGGCTCATCCTGCAAAAACTTCCGAACACCAATCTTGGCCAGAAGATTGCCCTGGCCCGCAAGGGCTCTGCGCCGGTGGTTGAAGCCATCCTCAACGGTGGCGGGCCCGAATTGGTCGAAGCCTGTCTGAACAACCCCTATCTGAGGGAGGTTGCCCTCCTCCGTTTTCTCAACGGCAAGACCGCAACGGCGGAAACCATTTCCATGGTTGGCCGTCACCAAAAATGGAAGCGGTCTCCACGTCTCCGTGCGGCGATTCTCAAAAACCCGCAAACACCGCAGATCTGGTTCCTCCTGCTCCTTCCCAAAGTGCCCAAGCCTGAACTGTTAAGACTTCGCGACTCACGGCGACTTACAGTGGCCCAAAAGACGCTTGTGGAAGAGGAAATTCTGGTTAGGGCGAGAGCGTGAATTCAGCGACCAAGAGAGGCCGACCGGATCGTTTCAGGGTTGCTCGCAGCACAGCGGAAACACTCCAGAACCTCTCCTCCGCCTGAAGCATTCCATGTTAGGTTTTCTTGGGACCTTGGGGTGGCATGAGCGGCTCTTGAGCTTGGCTTGACCCGCTGTGGGCACTGATTGAGAAGACTTTTCCGGAGCCTTCTTTTTCAACCGTGTCGATACGCGTGATCGCATGAAAAGGAACCAGCATGCGCTGTACGTTCCCGAACTCATTTTTCAGGCTTTCTTCACTCGGATCGACCACAATTGCCGACTTTTCCCCGAACACGATCTCTTCAATTTCGATAAAGCCATACAAATCGCTTTGTGTGACTTTTCGGGCATAGATTTCATAGGCTTTGTCCCGGGTCGCGAAGAAAATCCTGTAGATTGTTTTTGTCCGCTTCGTCATTATGTTTTATGTCCTTGTTCGGAGCGGTCAGCATATCGCACGAAGACCGCATTGACGTGGTGATCGTTTAATCCTTGGCGACCACAAAGCAGTTTGGGTAACCGCTGATCGCCATTTTATTCATGGCCGTTTCAGCATCGTCCAGGCTCTTGTACAAGCCGACGCGGACGCGATAAAACTTTTGTCCCTTGACCCAACCCTCAACGACGCTGCTCTGTCCATATTGGTCTTTCATAGTCTGCGCCAGCCGGAGAGCATTATCCTGGACAATAAACGCGCCGACCTGGAGGGTAAACGGGCCCAGTTCGTAACTTAAAGGCTGTCGAAATGGGCCCGCCGCCCCGGCGGCGCCCTGTTCGCTGCTGTAGCCGAGGGCCTCGATCGTCACAGGGGCCGTGCCGGGCCCAACCACGTCAAGTTGCTTGGCAGCCGAGTAGGAAAGGTCGATGATCCGCCCTTTGACGAACGGCCCACGGTCGTTGACGCGGACCACCGTAGACCGTCCGTTGCGCAGGTTGGTCACCCGAAGATAGACGTTCATCGGCAAAATTTTGTGCGCTGCGGTCATGGCATGCATATCGTAAATTTCGCCATTGCTCGTTTTGCGCCCATGAAAATCTTCACCGTACCAGCTGGCAATCCCCTCTTCCCGGAAATTGGCTGCAGAGAGAATCGGGTGGTATCGTTGCCCATTGACCTCATAGGGTTTTTGAGTCCCTCGTAACTTCGGTTGGCTCGGGACGTCAATGACCCGCACCTTGTACTCCGGCCCTCCACAACCTGCGCAGAGCAGACAGAAGAAGGCCAAAACAACGCCTAGATAGAATTTAACGTCGGTCATGACAGCAGATTTTCGATGAACAGAGAACACAAGTCAACTGTTCATTCATGTCCTTGCCGGCCGCCGTGTTGGCTCTGCAGCAAACGTTCGACATCTTGTAACGTTGGAATTGCCGTGCGGCCGCCCACGGCACGGGTCTTCAAGGCGGCACAGGCAGCCGCAAAACGCACGACATCGCACATCGGCCATTGTTGTAAAAGTCCGTAAATATAGCCGCCGTGAAACACGTCTCCACAACCTGTCGTGTCGACGGCCTCGACGCGAAACGCCGGTTGACGAAAACATGTCCCATCCTGCAAACGGGTCAAACTGCCCTCACGGCCCAGGGTGATCGTCACCGCTTCCGCATTCCATGCGCTCAGCTTGTCGAGAGCCTTGAAGAGATCATGCCCTGCAACCTGTCGGGCAAAGGTTTGACTGACCACCATGTGATCGATGAGCGGCAACAATTTTTCGGTGTCCGTACGCAAGGTCCCGCCGTCCAGAACAGTGACCACTCCGTTCTGACGAGCGGCTTGGGCAGCGACCACAGACGGCGTGATGTGTAAACCGTCCAGATGCAGCACTGCGGCCGAACCGATGACATCGAGGGGCAACTGATCAGCCTGCAAAGCCCGCGCAGTCCCCCTGTGCCAAAACACGTTGCGGTGACCTGACTGATCGATGGCGATAAATGCCAACTGACTGGTTTGCCGACGGTCGAAAGAAAGATGCAGGCAGTCCACACCTTCACGCTCAAGACCAGATCGGATCAAGTGGGCAAAATGGTCATCCCCAATCCGGCTCAAGATCTTGGTCTGAACCCCGAGGCGAGCCAAGGTGACCAGCGCCGTCGCAACCGGTCCGCCACCCTGGAGCAACAAAGAGTTCAACTCGACTTTCTGGTCAAGCTGTGGGTAACATGCCAAGGACCCAAGCAGATCAAAGGAGCATTGCCCCAGCCCCAAAACCACTTTCTGATTCCGTTCCATTTGCCTTGATTACGCAGAACGGGGACAGAAATCATCCTGTCCCCGTTGACCGTTTTAAAACGTTGGCCAGGCCAACTCAATTTTTTTGGGGTTCTTGAATGACCGTCATCGCGCGGAACTTTTGGTAACGCTGTTCAATCAGTTCATCTGCGGACAACTCCTGTAACTCGGCCAAGTGTTTCTGCAGGGCCTGTTTGACCTGACTGGCGGCAAGTTCATAATCATTATGAGCACCGCCGACCGGTTCTTCGATGATTTCATCGATGACACACCCAAGCTGATCAATGTCCGTAGCGGTCAACTTCAAGGCTTCGGCGGCTTCCGGGCCGCGGGTCCCGTCGCTCCATAATATCGCGGCACACCCTTCGGGGGAAATCACAGAATATACGGAATACTGCATCATCAGAACCCGGTTGCCGACGGCAATGGCCAATGCCCCGCCCGAGCCGCCTTCCCCGGTGATGGTGACGATAATCGGGACTTTGAGTGCAGCCATTTCCCGGAGGTTGCGGGCAATGGCCTCGGCCTGCCCCCGCTCTTCAGCTCCGATTCCGGGAAACGCGCCGGGGGTATCGACGAAGGTAAAAACCGGCAAACCAAACTGTTCCGCCATTTGCATCACGCGTAATGCTTTGCGATAGCCCTCCGGGTTGGGCATGCCAAAATTCCGATAGACTTTTTCCTTGGTGTCACGGCCTTTCTGGTGGCCGATGACCGCACATGGCTGACCGTCAAGGCGGGCAAACCCACAAACCAGGGCCGGGTCGTCCCGATAATTGCGGTCGCCATGGACTTCAAACCAGTCGGTAAAGATGTTCTTGATGTAATCAAGGGTGTAAGGTCGGTTCTGATGACGCGCCAACTGGGTGCGCTGCCAGCGGCTCAGGTTGGAAAAAATTTCAGCACGCAACTTGTCGGCTTTTTTCTCCAGCTTTTTAATCTCACTGGAAAAGTCAACACTGTCAGTCGAGTAGTCCCGAAGCTCGCGAATCTTTTGCTCCAAATCGACCAAAGGTTTCTCGAAGTCGAGAAAGTATTGCATGGTTTACTCCTAAAGATATTAAAAGAACATAAACATGCTGATTTATTCGAACGTCACAACATTATAACCAAACAACTTCTCTACGTCATCCATCATTTCGTCACTGGCCTGCATTCGCAGATTCTCGGGCAGGCCGATGACCGTTTCGCTGCGGTTGGGAACGACAAGATGGATTAAAGCCTCGCACTCCCCCCGGTAACGGGTCATGATCTCCCTGAGCGCATAGAGTTGCTCTTGCTCCAGCCCAGGTGATGTCAGCCGGAAATGGATACGTTTCGTCTGACGCTGCTTGACATCTTTGAGGGCGAAAACCTCCGAAACCAGAATTTTGCACGCATCTTCACCAACATCGACAGTCCCTTTGACCAAAAGCGGTTCCTCGCTATTTAACAACTCAGCGGATTCGGTGTACGTCTCGGGAAACACCACCATTTCGACAAAGCCGCTCAAATCCTCAAGGGTGACAAAGGCCATCCGTTCCCCTTTGCGGGTGTTAAGCAGCTTTTTGCTGGCAACAATCCCACAAACACTGACCTCCTCCTTGTCCGTTCGTTCCGACAGGCTGGCCGTATCGCACGTGGCAAAACGCTTGATCGCATCGCTGTGGCGGGCCAGCGGATGGCCGGTGATATAAAACCCGAGCGCTTCTTTTTCGTTGGCCAGAAGAACATTTTCCGGCCA
>JAFDBS010000077.1 GCA_019313185.1 Deltaproteobacteria bacterium
GGAGCAACTCTTCGGTGGTCAGCCCTTGATCCTCTCGACCGAATACAAAGGCAACACGACCCTGGTCAAGTAATGGCAACAATTGTTCTGCCGCATCGTCAGGATGGAAAAAATCCACCCGATACTTGCCGAATCGCCGGGTCGTCCCATACGCAAAATGGCAATCTTGCAATGCGTCCTGAAGACTGTTGTAAATTTTCGCCTGTTCCAGAACGGGCGTTGCTTTGACCGCCATTTTGCGGGATTCATCCTGTAGGTGGTCGATCTGGGGATTGACCAGCCTTAGGTCAGAGGTGCCGAAGTTGGCCATGGCACGAGCGACAGAACCGATGTTGCGGGCACCTTGCGATCCGACAAGGACAATTGTGAGGTTTTTCAAAATACCTATATTCATTGATCATAAACCTTTTGAGGTCTTTACCTATCAATTCATGTCACCCAGTCGGCCCTGCAATAAGGTTGCCGCAACAATGGCGGCTGTCTCAGTTCGCAACATACGTGGCCCGAGACTGACCGGCAGTATGCCGACCTGTTGAGCGAGCTGGACTTCCTCCCTGCCAAAGCCCCCTTCGGGGCCAACCATTAAAGCGACCGAACTTGGTTTTAGGGAACCAATCCCCTCATAGAGAGACCACGGCGCCTGTTTTTCGCACAACAGCAATTTAAGTTCGGCTTCCTGGCAGAGCTGAACTGCGTCTGCAAAACTCACCGGAGAGTAAAGTTCAGGGATCAGCGCTCGGCGGCATTGACGCGATGCGCGGCGCAAGAGGGCTGGCCATCGATGGGATTTTTTTTGTCGTTGTTCATGTTCCGCAAACGTCACTGAATGAGATGTTTCCATGGGCACAATCCTGAATACGCCGATTTCAGTCAATTTTTCCAGAATTAACCCAAAGCGCTCCTTCTGAGGCAATGCTTGACAAACGTGGATCTGGAGAGGACTTTCAACCGAGTGTTGAAACTGAAAAAAGGGGACGCATCGTATGTCATTGTCGGCAACTGAAGTCAGACGGGCCCGGTAGCAGCTTTGTTCTGGACCTACCACGGTCAGGATTTCTCCAGTCCGCGCTTGCCATGCTTCGAGACTTGGGCGGAATGCTTCCGGGATACTTGCTTCTTGTTCCAACTGCGGCGTCTGAGAGAGTTTAATTATGCTGGCAAAACCGCCATTATTAACGCATGGTTGGTTCAATTCCCAACTCCCGATAGGATCTGAAGCGCTCGCGAGCATGTTCTCTGGCTTCGGTATTGTACAGTTCAGCGAATTCAACGGTGTGCGCAAACTTTGCCACAAATTCCAAATTGCATTGTCTGCCCTGGATCAGTATGCGCGCACCATTCGGGTTGTCCTCGTGAGTCACGATCACAACAGGCTCATCATAGCCTTCCACAGAGCCGTTATCATAGATGTGCGGTACGAAGCTGTCTTTCTTCCATACCCACATAAAACGATCCAAGCTAACGCCTTGGTTATCGTCCTGGACCATGACCAGGACCCTTTCGCCCTTTAAATAAAACTCTTCGGCCAGTTCACACAGCAAATGAGCACGTTCCGGTTTTTCCAGCTTGACAAACTCAACTTGTTTCAGCATGACCATCCTCAGATAGATATAATTGCTGTCGCACCATAGCAAAAGCAATTTCAAATCGTCAATTATTCAGATTTGTTGGGATGAAATAATTTTCTCTGTAGTTCAATTGTTTGTTAGAATTTGAAAATAAAGTCTGTTATCCCGTCTGCTTAGGAGACATAAGATGGTTGCTCTTAGGTTTTTACATTTTGCCATTTTGATTACAATCCTGGTCCATTGTAGCCCGATCCCAGAAAGCGCCCTGCAAAAAGTCGATAGAACGACAACCATTGCCATGGTGGACGAGGCACCCACGGCGTTCTTAAATCACAACCTCCTGGTTGGAGGAGTCATCATTGATCACGAATTCTCTGATCGTGGAAGTGTTTTGGAGCTAGAGCAATGGCAGATCACATCTTGGGGAGAGCCAATTTCTTACCATTCAGACGCTCGTCGGTTTTTTGTAAAAAGCAACCAAACACTTGATCCAACTATTTATCAACCTGGTAAGATCGTCACCTTGACCGGAAGGGTGACAGGCAGCGACATGCGTCGAACGCAACAAATCCCTGATCGCTATTCCATGCTGACACTTGACGAAATCCACATATGGGACACTCCCTTCCGTTACGGAATTCACCCTTATCAGAATCGCCAGTTCCCTTATTATGTCGGGCCAGAATCATTTGGACGCACCCATCCATACAGCCCGGGTCTTTATGCCTACCCCTATTCGCCATACTGGTTCCGAAGCCGTTAACTCACAACTGATCGGAGATCTTCAAGCTGTTCCACTTAGTTTGGGTCCAAGTTTGTGGTCCAGGGCAGTCAATTGACGGTCGTGCCAAGGGGAAAGGACAATTTGAGCTATCAAGGCACCGATTAAAGCCAGGAACATGTCCCATTGCGTATCCCAAATGTCGCCCTGAGTGGCTAAAAAAGCCTCAGCCGCTTCTTGCGATATCAACGCTGTCCACCACTCAAGCATTTCATAAAACGCGCTGAAGGCCAGACATATCGAAGTCACTACTAAAACAAGCCATTTGCCGGAATGCAGTGGGGAGCGTCGCAAAAGAATTTCACGAGCTAAAATCGCCGGAACAAAACCTTGGGCGAGGTGACCGATGCGATCATAATGGTTCCGGCTGAAGTCAAAAATGTCCTGAAGCCAAAGCCCGAACGGGACTCGAGCGTAAGTGTAATGTCCACCCCAGATCAAGATGAGTGCATGGAAACAGAGAAGCCAACAAAGAAGAAGGGTCAGTGGAAAACGCCGCCAAAAAAACAGAAGGAGAGCAATACCTATCATGACCGGACACGTTTCCAACACCCATGTCATCCGATCGTATGGTTCGTAACCTGACCAAACGAGAGCAACAACTGTTATGAAGAGCAAAATAATCGGCTGTGGGTTAAACATTTCGTTGCCATTTTTCAGCATGAACCGCGCGCCAGATATAATCCTACAGTGGCCCTAAAATCGCAATGGATCGAAAATGAAACAGCCAGTCAGCAAAAGACGTTAGCTATCAAAAGGCTTTGTCACGGAGACAGGACAACGACCCAATCAATCAAGTTTGCCCTCAACAAATGCCCTCATCAGTAAATAGCCGGGATCAATCCGGACCCCGCTACGCCGGGCTGCAAGTTCCGAGTATTCCACAGCACCGTTAGCAGGAAACTCAGCTTGTGTCCCATAAAGGACAAATGGAACAGGGTCCTTGGTATGGGTCATTTTTTTGACTGGCGTGGGATGGTCTGGGAGGAGAAGTACACGGTGGTCTCCAAAACGATCTATCCCATTCAGTACCGTGCCAACAACATCGGCATCGAATCGCTCTATCGCCTCAATTTTATCCTGCAAACTCCCGCCATGCGCAGCTTCATCAGGCGCTTCGACATGGACGTAGACAAAATCACGTGTTTCGAGGGCTTCAAGCGCGGCTAGCGCTTTGCCCCGATAATTTGTGTCAAGATATCCTGTCGCTCCAGGCACATTGATCACGTCAAGCCCAGCATAAATGCCGATCCCTTTGATCAAGTCCACAGCGGAGATCACCGCTCCTGTTAAACCGAACTTCTCCTGCAAAGTAGGCATTTGAGGACGTCGTCCCTGACCCCATAACCAGATGGAGTTGGCAGGTTTTTGACCAGCGGCCTCTCGCCTGAGATTCACCGGATGGTTCTTGAACAGAAGTTGTGCTGACGTTGTGATCTTGGCCAACGGCCCGGCGTCACCATCACGCGGCATCTGGTCGCGGACACTCTGGTTTGTTAAATCATGGGGCGGGGCAAAATTAAAGTTGTCCCGACCCTGTCGCCAGACCATCAAGTGCCGGTAGGACACTCCTGGATAAAATTGAAACTCTTGGCTGCCCAATTCTTCCTGAAGTGTCGTAATGAGTTCACGTGCTTCTTCTGTGGAAATATGCCCAGCTGAGAAGTCCTCCATGAACAGGTCACCGCTTGTGATCCCCAAGGTCACTAGATTCAATCGAAATGCAACATCCGAAGGGGCCAGTTCGACACCCATGCTCGCTGCTTCAAGAGGAGACCGTCCGGTGTAACAAGACGCAGGGTCGTAGCCAAACACGGAGAGGTTCGCGACATCAGAGCCAGGATGGAAAGTGGCTGGGACGGTTTCCACTAAACCAATCAGACCCTGCTTTGCCAACAGGTCCATGTTCGATGTTGTTGCCGCCTGCAACGGTGTTTGGCCATCAAGTTCGTCAATCGGCTCATCGGACATGCCATCGCCGAGAAGGACAATAAATTTCATGGTTATCAGCTGACTCCATAACGTAAATTTCGATTTAAGTTGGGCTCTCTGGGTTCATCCGCGAGGATGATGTTTTTCAATGACTTTACTCAGCCTTTCACGGGTTACATGGGTATAGATCTGTGTTGTTGAGATGTCAGCATGGCCTAACATAGCTTGCACAGATCGCAGATCTGCTCCGTTTTCCAGAAGGTGCGTCGCAAACGAATGGCGGACGGTGTGAGGCGTAATGTTGACGGTAATGCCAGATTCCAGAGCCCGACGCTTAATCATCTTCCAGAAGCCCTGCCGTGTCAACCCAGCTCCTGAGCGATTGAGGAAAATACAGGAGGCTTGCCCGGTTTTATCCAGAACTGCGCGAGCATGGCTAAGATAGTCGCGCAACGCTTCAATAGCCGTCTCACCCATAGGGACGATGCGCTGTTTACGCCGTTTTCCGAAAGCTGTCAGGTAACCCACATCAAGTTGCAAGTCATTGATTTTCAGAGTCACCAGTTCAGAGACGCGTAAACCTGTGGCATAAAGTATTTCCAACATGGCCCGATCGCGCAACGCCAACGGGTCGTTGCCTTTGGGACTGGCCAGCAATTTCTCAACGTTTTCTGGGGAGAGAGTATGTGGCAAAGGGCTGAAGCTCTTGGGCATCGTAATTTGCCCGGTCGGATTGTTCGTGGCAAACTTCTCGTTCACCAAAAACTTGTGAAAAGTCCTGACGGCCGCCAAAGTTCTGGCCCGACTACGGGCCACGAGACCTTGCGACTTTAAGCCGCTCAAAAAGCGCATAATGTGGGACGGAGAAATATCCTCGGGCGTCTTCACTCCGGCCATATCCAAAAACGTTACGTAACGTGTTAAATCACGACCATAGGCGTCCAAGGTGTTTCTGGACAAACCGCGTTCAACTTCAAGAAAGTTGAGAAAGTGGTCAAAGAAAATATCCATATCCATCGTGGTTATGATTGTTGGTCAATACATTCCAGCAAAACCGAGCGGAGTTCTTCGATCTTGGCTGGATCTTGAACTTTCTGGCCAAAAATATCCTTGACATAGAAGGTGTCAGCGACCTGATCCACTTTGGTGGAAATTTTAGCGACGAAGATATAAAGCCCAAAGTCTGCCAAACTCTGGGTCACTCGGTAGAGCAGTCCGATTTGGTCATGGGTAAAAATATCGATGACGGTATATTCGACAGAGGTTTCATTATCAAAATTTATACGACTCGGCGATCTTGGGCGTTTTTTCTCAGTAATGAGCGTCGATGACTTTTGACGTTTTTTGACCAACTTTGCGACTTGCTGCCGCCCTTCAAGAACGGCAATCAAGTCTTTGCGTACTTTTTCCCATTTTGCCTCATTATCTAAAATCCCACCGATTGGTTTATTTACGTGCAAAATGTCCAGGGCGTTGCCGTTGCTGCGGGTAAAGATCTGCGCACCAAGGATATTGATACCATTGGCCGCCATAACTCCTGCGATCATACTAAACAGCGCGGGCACATCGATTGTTGAAATGACCACCTGGGTGTATTCCGCCTCTAGATCATGAGTCACTTGCATGGCCACTGGTGATGACCCACGGTTCAATTCCAAACGCACGTGTTCAATCATTTGCCATGATCGTTGTGAAAGCAGATAGCGCGAACCCATCGTCCGCAAGTGGTCTTTGATCACTTTTTCGTCAAATTCTTCATTTAAGGCTTCAAGAACTTTTCTCTTGCGGTTTCTTACCCGCTCAGACCTGAGGTCACGCATGAAATTTCCACGCTCGAGAGCATCATAGGTCTTTTCATAAAGTTCCTGCAGCAAGAACCCTTTCCATTGGCTCCACACATCCGGACCAACGGCCTTGATGTCTGCAAAGGTCAACAGAAAGAGCATTTTAAGGTTTTCAGTCATCGACATGGTATTGGCAAAATCCTGTATCAGGCGGTCATCATGCATGTCGCGCCGTTGGGATATGTGGGCCATGTCCAAGTGATGTCGAACCAGAAATTCCAAACGTTGACTGCTTTCCTTGCCAAGGTGCAATCGACGGGCAATCGTCGGGATCATGTCCGCGCCTTTGTTGGAATGATCCTTCCCCTCACCTTTGCCGATGTCATGAAAGAGGATCGCCAAGACCAAAAGTTCTTTTTGCTCGATATCGTCTGCAACTTGAGTAAAAAGAGGCTTTCTGTCCCGATACTCACCGCACCAAAGCTTATCAATTTCCTCAACGGCAAAAATGGAATGGATATCTACAGTGTAAATGTGATAGGCGTCATATTGAACTTTGCAGTAAATCCGTTTGAACTCAGGAATATACTTGTTAAGAAACGCCAGGTGGTGCATGTCGCGCAAGGTCCGACCTATGCCATCTGGGGTTCTCAGAACTTCAAGAAACAACTCTGAGATTTTTCGTGACCGACGAAAGCTGTCGTTGATGAGATGCAGGTTTGCACGAATCTGACCTTTTAATTCCGTGCTGAGGGAGACGTTGTGTTGTTTGGCAAGCAAAAAAACTTGCATTAGAGAGGCAGGGCGGTCGCTGAAAACACTGTTGCGCGACGCCTTGAGTTCTCCCTGGTAAATGAAAAAATCGTCATTGATGGTTCGCTTTGAGAAGTAACCCAACAAGCGGTTCCCTTCTTTGGGCTGATATGATTTCATAATCAATGTTGAGGCAAGGTGCTCGACCGCTGTGGCGTGCGCATAATAGTCCTGCATGAACCGCTCTACATCTGAAGCAGTCCGGTTAGATTTATATCCCAGAAACTTCGATATTTTTTCCTGGTACTCAAATAACAATTGGTCATTCTTCCTTTTTGATTCATAGTGGAGAGCATTCCGGATCCGCCAAAGGTAGTCATAGGCATCCTCGACGTTTTTGACTTCCTGCTCAGTCACCACACCTTTCTTCAAAAGATCCCGAAGGTTATCTGTTTTATATTTTACCCGTGCCATCCAGATTGCCGTATGGAGATCGCGCAAGCCGCCTTCCCCTTCTTTGATATTCGGCTCCAAAAGAAACACTGATGAACCGTACTTGCTCAGACGGTTCTGATGTTCTTCAAATTTATCCCTCAAGAAGGATTGCGTATTACGACTCAACACTTGCTGGTAGACCTGCTGGGTAAATTCATCGAACAATTGCCAATCCCCCGTTATGAAACGGGCATCCAGCATAGCAGTCCGTATTGTTATATCCTGCGCTGCAAGGGACGTGCAGTCTTTGCCCGTACGCACACTATAACCGACATCAAGATTAAGATCCCATAGCAGGTAAAGGACACGTTCGGCAATTTGTTCGGCGAGGTCTTTGTTGCGATCGCTGCAATAAAACATCAAGTCGATATCCGAGAGCGGATTCAACTCGCCCCGGCCATAACCACCTAAAGCGATCAGCACGCAACAAGACTGTCTTTCAAAAGGGAAGTCGGCCGTAACACAGGTATGGAGGTTGCGAACAAGTTCGTCCGTCATGGCCGTGGTACATGCAACCACTTCGCGGCCTCCGGCACCTTTATTGTGAAGGTCTTTGCAAATCTCACGATGATGGTCAAGATAGACCTTTGCCGTATCGAGCAATGACTGACGGCGGACCTCAAAGGGACGGTCGCCGGCGACCATCAATTCTGAGGCAAAAAAATCATGTTGTGCTTGCGTGACGGGATTCTTCATTTGGCTGCAATCAACTTATTGGCTATGGCGTATTTTTTTACGGCGGACGCGATCGCTTGGGCAGTGTGTTCTTGATATTTATTGCTTTTCAAGCGCTTTTCCTCGCGCGGGTTGCTGATAAATGCCGTCTCAACAAGAACAGACGGCATCGTCGCTCCCAAGAGCACATAAAACGGTCCTTGACGAACACCAAGGTCGCGGATCTGTGCATATTTTCGACTTAATGTTCCGACCAGGCTTTTCTGGATTTCCGCCGCCAAACGGCTTGACTCGTTGATTTTGGCGTTGGCCATCAAATCGAAAAGGATCAGTTCGAGGTCACTCACTTGTTGCATGGTCGTACCGTTCTCACGAGCCGCAACAGCGGCTGCTTTATCGTTTTTTGAAAAATTCAGGTAATAGGTCTCTAAACCGAAAGCGCTGTGATTCTCGCTGGCGTTGGCGTGAAGCGAAATAAACAAGTCTGCGCCGACTTTGTTGGCAATGGCAGTCCGCTCCTCAAGTGGCAGATACACATCGGCAGTCCGGGTTAAAATCACTTCACAATCAAGCTGTTGACGCAACGCTTTGGCCAACTGCTTGGCCAAAGCCAAAGTGATATCTTTTTCATAAGTACCCTTGGGGCCAATCGCGCCAGGGTCCTTCCCTCCATGACCGGCATCAACTACGATGCGGCGGAGTGTTGTCGAAGCTGGAGATGTCGGCACATGGAGCGGCGGCTGGACTTTGCGTTGGTCAGGTAAAACCAAGGCGATTGCATCGCCGTCCGCAGGTGGCAGTGCACGGAGTTCTGGCTCTCGCGATTTGAGTTCCTGAACTTTTTCACCCGCAATATCAATCACTACGCGGTAGGGGTCAACCAGCGGAAAGACTTTGTAATCAGCGACGCTTTTTAAATCCAATACGACACGAACTTTCCCTGGTTCAGGAATACCGGTTCGAATACGTTGCAACAGCCCATCATTGACTGCGGTTGAGCCGGTCAGGGATTGAGCCATGGCGCTGGCATCGAGATCGACGTACAGACGGGAGGGTACACCGTTCGCATTGTCTTCAGGCAGAAAATGAGCCGAAAAAGCCGATGGCTGGCTCAGGTCTAAGACAATCCTTGTATAACCAGGGTTGGACCAGTAGCGAATTGATGCCAGAGAGGTTTGGCCATCAGTCGGAGGTGGTGTTGTCTGGCGTTCTTTCGATAACACCTTGCCCAAAGCGGCTTTCTGGTTATCATTGAAATTCTTATTTTGTTTCGGTGCATACTCGGCGAGGCCTGACAATTGCTGACGGCCTTTCTCAACCATATCCCCACCTGAGTGTCGTGAAATCAAACGCTGATAGACTAAGTATGCCTCTGCGGGCTTACCAAGTGACTGCTCGAGCAATTCGCCGGCCCTGAGCAAAGCATCATCCGCCAATGAACTGCTCGGATATTGACTGGCGACTTGCTCATAAAGTTCGACAGCATCTTGGGCATCACCGCTTAGGCGGCTGATCTGATAAAGACCATCAGTGGTTTTTGCCCACATAAAAAGCGCATCGGCACCCCGGGGCGAATCTGGGTACGTTTTGTAGACGTCTGCAAAGCGATTTATGACATTGAGCCATTGGTCACGATACATCTGCTTTCGAGAGGAATCTTGAAGTGCGTAATACGCTTTCCTCGCAATGTCATAGGATTGGTCGGCAGTCTCCGCTGCGGTCACCAACTTGTCCGGTAGAACGAGACAAAAGGTAATCAAAATATAAAAAATGAATAGGCGAAATATCGTCAATTTACTTTCTTCCATTGGTCCAAAAGATTCAAGGCTTCCAAGGGTGTTAAGACACTGAGGTCGAGCTGGTCCAACTGCTTGCGAATTGGATCCTTTTGATCGAATAAACTCATTTGCTGCAACGGGTCTTCTTGACCCGTTTTTTTGGATTTTGCCAAACGCGGTATGCCGGAATCGTACTCCCCGGCTTCAAGGTTTTGCAGTACTTCTTTTGCCCTGGCTATGACCGATTGGGGCAAACCTGCCAACCTAGCCACTTGTATGCCATAGGAATGGCTTGCTCCGCCCTTGATGATCCTTCTGAGGAAGATAATCTGGTCGTTCCATTCCTTGACTGCAACATTGTAGTTTTGGACACGCTCTCGAGTTTGTGCTAAATCTGTCAATTCATGGTAGTGTGTGGCAAAAAGGGTTTTGGCCGCAACCGCAGATTGATCATGCAAATATTCAGCCACCGCCCAAGCGATACTGACGCCATCAAATGTCGACGTACCGCGTCCGATTTCGTCCAAGACGATCAGACTGCGCGATGTTGCATGGTTGAGGATGTTAGCTGTTTCAGTCATCTCGACCATAAAAGTCGATTGGCCTCTAGCCAGATTGTCGCTTGCACCAACCCTGGTAAAAATTCGATCAACGACACCGATCCTTGCCTTTTTAGCAGGCACTAAACAGCCCATCTGCGCCATGAGTACGATCAAGGCGACTTGACGCATAAATGTCGACTTACCGGCCATATTGGGCCCGGTAATAATCAAAATCTGATTCTCTTCCGTGTCCATCAGCACGTCATTGGGAACAAATCGTTCCCCAAGGCTCATGGTCTCAATAACGGGATGTCGGCTGTCTTCAATTGCCAGAACCGTTGTTTCATCCATAACAGGGCGGCAGTAGTTGCGCGCATGGGCAACATCTGCGAGAGCCGCCAACACATCAAGTTCAGCGACACCATCGGCAATTTTCTGAATCCTCTGGCTTTGCGCGGACACGGCTCGTCGTACCTGCTGAAAAAGCTCGTATTCCATATCAACGGCCCTCTCCTCAGCATTCAACACCTTTTCTTCATATTCTTTCAAGGCCGGGGTAATAAAACGCTCCGCATTCGCCAATGTCTGTTTTCGCTGATAATCGTCAGGGACTCGGTCCAGGTTTGTCTTAGTAATCTCGATGTAGTAACCAAACACCTTGTTGTAGCGAATCTTCAAGGAGCCGATTTTGGTCCGCTCTCTTTCCTGTTGCTCCAGTTGAGCAATCCAGCCTTTCCCTTCTCGGCTAATGTTGCGCAATCCATCGAGTTCAGCATGAAAGCCTTCACGGATCAGACCTCCTTCACGGAGCACAAAAGGAGGGTCATCAACGATTGCCGAGCGAATCAATTCGACAATGTCCGGAAGCGTGTCGATCGACCGGTCTAGCCTGCCAACCAATGCGCTTTTAAATGAATCCAACTGAATCTTCAAATCCGGAAGTCGTTGCAGAGAATTGCGCAACGCAACCAAATCTTTGGCATTGCCTGTGGCCATCGCAATCCGTCCGTTAAGCCGCTCGAGATCGTA
>JAFDBS010000078.1 GCA_019313185.1 Deltaproteobacteria bacterium
ACCCTTCAATTTGATCCTGTGGAGAAGGTTTTCAACAAAGAGGACAGAAAAGAGAACCAGAGCAGTTCCCCCGCTTGCACAGTTGGTCTTGTCCGCCCCTGATGATCTGCCCTTGCCACCATCCAGCGCGGCGCAACCGCATCGCAAATGGATAGGTTTGAAACCGGTTGACAAGTTTCACGCGGGACAGTGTTCTCTGAGTCAACGGTTTGGCACCAAAAAACAAAGCGCCCACAATAGGTTGGGGCGCTTTGTCGGTGTTTTCAATCTTTGTGGGTTCCCTTCGTGGGAACCGTGTGCGGATCACAGCTGTACTGCGACCCGTTGCGTTTCAATTAAAATGTCACACTCCACTACATAGCCTGGTGGCTCAGAAACTGGCATGCCGTCACCCTCCTTTGATTGTGAGCAAACATAATCGCTGTAGAGGTATCTTTACTATAACACATAAATTTAAACGTTAAAGCTGCTCCACGCATCGGCGGGAATCGGTTTTTCCGACAATCTTTACCTGTCCGGAACAAACGGGTTTTTGAGAACAACCGATGCAGATCAGGGTTTGCCCGTTCGATGCTTGCTGCTGAAAATGGGAAAACTCTTGCGCCTTAACGTCCGGTAAACACTTAACTCTGGAACATCCCCAGAAACTGTTGGATTTCATGATCGATCACCCGGCCATCGACCAGCTGATCGAAGAGGGCATCCAAGTTTTGCCCCGATGATAGGCCCAAGATGATTCCGAGAATCGCACCGCGATGAACATTGTCCCCCCCCAGGTTGGTGTTCTGAACAAGGGCACGCTCTGGATCGTCGAGATATTTGTGCGCCAAGTAGAGGATGCTTGGCCAGGAACCGCTGATATAACAGGCGCTTGAGAATTGTCTGCCGACAACCTCAGCATCGTTTCGGGCGCGGGCGACCAGTGTAGCCAGGTCAAGGCCTACGGTTTGTCTTGCGGTGGTTTCCAAAACCTCTCTTGGCTGGTGGGCGTCTTTCAGGAAAAGCAATTTGTCGATCAGTTCAACATAGGCAGAACAGATTCTGGCAAGACTGTCATCTGGGTGGGTCAGAAAGAGATGTGCTTTGGCGGTTTTTTGCACGGCGTTGAGAGCATGTCCAGACAGCCGCCCGGCGAAAACCAGCGGGGCAATGGACACCAGCCCTCCAACTGAGGGGGTGTCATGTGTAACGGCGCCGCATTGATCCTTGGGTTTACCGCTCATCAGGTTGGCAAAAAAACCACGATGATAAGACTCGGCGTAGGTGTCATGATGAAGAGGCGGATCAGCGGTCATAAACTGAATATAGGCATCAAGAAAGGCTTCTTTGCTGTATTGTCCACCCGTGAGAGTCATTGATCGGATCAACACCCGGACACACTGGGCATTGAGAGTGTTTTCGCCAGCCTTCATTTGATGATGATAGTGAATGTTGTTCTTGTTCCACAGGTCTGCCCTGCCTTTTAAGATGACATCCCCAACAATTTGGCTGCCGGATGTGCTCTCCGTTCCTTTGCGGCCGCCTTGCGTTCGGGAATGCAGTGACATGATCGATGAAGGATGGTGGCTTGGTGCGTCCTCCAGTTTCCTAACCCCCCCCGGGAAAGCCCGCTCAATATCCAGCGTGTTATAATACCAATGAACCGGCATGGCCAATGCGTCGGCGACAAACAACATTTTTAGGGCTGCGTATGCTTTGCGCAGGCCGATCGGCAAAACCCTTTGTTCTGATTGCATTTATGACCCTTGTGGTTTGGATTGTTTGTATGGCAGCCAAACGGAAAATGTCGTCCCTTCCTCCTCCGAACTCTGAAAGTGCGGCTGTCCGCCCAACAGGTTGCTCAAAAGCTTAATGCTGTAAGTTCCGATCCCGCGATTATGACCCTTGTCTGAGACGTCGCGGAAGAAAATCTGGTCACGAATGTTTTGGGGAATCGCGGCAGAATTGTGGACCCAAAGTTGCGCACCGTTTCCGACATCACGACAACCCAGCCGAACCGTCCCCCCCGGTTCGGTGGCTTCGAAAGCATTGATCAGCATGTTGCCGATAATGCGTCGCAGCAGCTGATAATCAGTCTCGATGGTTAAGTTGGCGGATTTTGGATCAACCTGCAAGGTTTTCCCTTCCGCGGCAGGATGTTTCTGATAGGCCTCGCTTAGCTGAACCAAAAACCGGTCCGACGCCAGGTTGGAAAATTGAGGCTCCAGTTGTTTTTGTTCTGCTTTGTCAAGCAGGCGAAGCGTGTTGATTTCGTTGATCGAATCCTGGGTCATCTGCTCAAGCAAATTGAAAAGCTTGGCCTGGTCATCCATTTTTTCAGATTTGACTACAGCAAGCACTCCCATGATGCTGGTCAGCGTGTTCAGCAGGTCATGAAAACATGCGTGCTCGAGAAGTTTGCGCTTTCGCCGGTCACTGATATCCAACAGTGTCAGGATTGAAAACTGCTCGCCATGGAACTCCAATGGGGTTGCCCAAACGTGCAAATCGAGAGAGGTGGTTTCACCTGCCAGGTCGCATGTCAGATGACACGCTTCGCTCAACGGCTCTCCTTTGAGTGAACGAGCAAGCAGGCGTGCCACGCCACAGACATGACAACTCTGGTAGCTCAACGGGCCTTTGTTGCGCTGTTGATAATGAATGCAATGAAATGCCTCGCCGACACGCAAACCAGGTCTTGGTGTCGTCGACTTCCCAACGAGTTTGGCCACCGCTCCATTGGCGTAAACAACGTGCCATTTTTCGTTAATAATCAGCAGCGGGCTGGGGATAGCATCCAGCAGTTTGCGCGACACGACTCCTTCAGCGAATAGTTGCTGCTGCAGTCGGGTGATCTCTCGGTTGGCCCCGGGACTGTTCTGCTTGAGGGTTCGGTTCATTGTCCTGGACATTCGGAAGATGAGAAGACCGAGTTAATCTGTACAGCCTTACTATAACACAGCGCGCAAAACAGAGCGTTCCCATGCAGCGAGCATCGGTCTGTTTTCATGAATCGGTAGAAGGAAATTTTTAAGGATGACAGCGCTGCCCGTTCCACCCGGGCACGCATTGGCAATCTTGGACTATCGGCGATGTCCGCAGCCGGCCACTTGTCAACGACAGCCGCGACTTGCGCGATTAACGTTGACATGATGAATCGTTTGATAAGAAAATCAAAGCTTATTAGGATGCGGAGGGGATAAATGCAGAAGATCATTCTTGGTATCGTTTGTCTCATGCTTGTGGCCTGTGCTGCTGTCGAAGGTACGCCTGAAACCATAACATTTCCCAACGATCCAAATAAAACCTATTCAATTGTACTGGGCATGGAAAAAGAAGATATCAGCCGGGCCTTCGGGCCTGCGGACAAAGTGGTTCTCTCCAACTCTGGTTTTGAGTACTGGGAGTATTGCTATGAACACAAAAAGGTCGTTTCTTATATGAACCATCCAGACGAGCACGAATGTGAATCCCTGAAACTGTTTTTTGACGGGCAGGGAAAGCTGATTGACTACAAAAAGTGAGGTTCTGATCTAACAATTAAGTTGATAATTAACGAACAGAGACAAAACCAATGGGAAAATGTCAGCGGTGACGTTTATAGAACAAATTGGCAACTCATGATCGAAGTGGATAGAGAGCCGGTCTCCGGCGATAGACACGCCATGCAAATCCCTACGATTGGTCGAGAGGTTCAAAAAACTCCACGCAAAACGTGCTGCCGCCACCCGGTGTCTCTTCCACCCATGACCGTCCATTGAAAAGACTTGCGATTTTTTGAATTGTGGCCAAACCAATGCCTGTCCCGGTTTTGCCCCGGCTGGTGCTGCCCCGCCAGAAAACATCAAAAATCTGTTCTCGCTCTTCGACAGGAATGCCGGGCCCGGAGTCGCGAACCCACAACTGCACAAGCCGACCCTGTTTTGTTCCACCAATTTCGATCACGCTCCCCGGCTTGGCGCCGTATTTCAATGCGTTGCTGATTAGATTGTCAAAAATTTGAAACAATAAGGTTTTCGGCAACTTGACTTTCGGCAGATCTTTTGCCTGAACAGACATTTGTGCCTCGGACAATTCCTTGGAAAGGTTGTTGGCGATCGATTTGACCAGCCCTGCCAGGTCAATGTCTTCTGGCGAACTTTGGGTTTGACCGATCGTCGCCAGATAAAGCAAATCGGTAATCAATGTCCGCATTTTTTCTGCCGAGGAGATGATTTGAGAGAGAAAATACAGGGCGCGTTCGTCGAGGAGCTCACTGTAGCCTTCCATCAGGATTTCCGCGTAGCCAAAAACCTGGGTCAGGGGCGTGCGCAGATCGTGAGACACGGTGTAGACAAAAGAATCCAATTCACGGTTTGCTTTTTTTAAACGGTCTTCAGCTTCTTTCCGGCGTGTTATATCTCTTGAAATCCCGACGATCCCCGCCGGGCTCCCATCGGGTTGGTAAAAAGGGGCCTTCTTCGTCTCCAGAATGCACGTTTGGCCATCTGCTTTCTGAAGCGTCTCTTCGGCATGAAATTCTTCACCTGAAGATAAAATTTGCCGGTCAGCGTTCTGGATTTGCCGGGCCAAAGCGTGGTCAAAAAAATCAAAGTCAGTTTTTCCGACCTGCTCAGACTCCTTTTTCCCGATAAACTGCTCGGACGCTTTGTTGCACTTCAAATAAACCCCGTCGGCGTTTTTGACATAGATCAGGTCGCCGATGGTGTCGATCACACAGCGCAGCAAGGCCGCATCAGTTGGTGTTTCGGGAATGGCTGTGTTTGTTCTGCCCGGGCCTGATGAGCCATGCAGATTCGACTTTTTTCCGCTGGATTGTTGATCTTGGGGTGCGTGACCGATCTGCTGTTGATGGATTTTACGGAGGAGGTGACCAGTTTTCTCAGGGCAGAGTGGCTTGATTTCGATATCGCCAAGCTGTTTTTTTGACACAGACATCAGACGCTTATCTCCCCTCTCAAGAGCGAATCGCCACACGGCGGGCCGAAACTTACGCTTGAAGCGAAACGTGGCGTAACAAAATCAAAAATTTAATCATAACAGAGATGTCTCAAAAATTTCTCAAATTTGCGTTTCGGAGGGTAACAAACCTGACAAAATCAGTCACGGAACGACTGGGGTTGATGATTTATCAGGCCGGTGTTTGAAAATTTTGTTAAACTCAGGTGTGAATAACGTCACAATGAGAGGTAACAATGAGTGAACATTGCATCTACGGGTTTGGGACAGATATAGCAATGGATGTTGATGCCGTTATCAAAACTATTGAGCAGCTTTTGAACCAACGCGGGTTTCAAATTTATACGCGCCTCGAACTCAGGGAGATTGTCGGTAAGGTTTTGGATGATCATGTCGGGAGATATGTCATATTGGGTGCCTGCAATCCCCAGTTTGCCAAGGACCTTTTCCTGGCCGATCCCAATATTGGCATGCTGATGCCCTGCAACATTATTGTTTACGAACTCAACCACGGGTTCTGCCGTGTCATGATCAAAGATCCGGCACGAATCATGGACCTGATGAGCAATCCGATTGCAATTCAGGCGGCAATTCATGTTAAGGAGCAAATGGAGCAAGTGATCGACGAGATGGCTGCAATCAACTCCTGACTCGTCGCGGCGGCCTCTTCAATGGTTTGAGTCCCAAGGCTTTGTGGCCCTCAGCATGTGAGCAATACAGCGGTTGGTTCGCCCTCAATCTTGCGACATATTATTCTGCACAGACCAAACCTGCCCGCATGGAAAATCCCATGAGTTTCAGTCAGGTGGGCCATTAAGAACAGCGCAATGACTTCAAGGGTGTGGTCAGGCCAGACGGCCGATCTACAGGCTGCTGGCATCGAGCGAGTCGCCAATTTCCAGGGCATGCAAGCTAAGCGCGATTTTTCGCCGAACAGCTGTTGGAATTTCGACGTGCAAGCAGCAAGCAGAGGGGTTGGATCTTTTGACTGCAATGCGCTGCAAGGCATTTGCGCCCGCTCCGGGCAGCCAGCGCAAATTTTCTTCCGGCAGGTAAGTTCGCTCTTCTCCGTCCAGCAGGCTTTGCACGTCATCTTTTGGGTTGATCTGAGAGCCGAGCAGCTGCATACCGCCAAGCAGTGCAAAATTAAAGCATTGATGGGTTCCTGCGCAGAGTTGAACGTACATCTCCGAGGACAGTTCGCGCAGTAACGTCAAGCCTCGCCCAAAATTTTGATCGGGAAGGAGGAGCAAAACATTCTCTTTTGCGGTGAAGGTGCCGAAATCTTCAAGACGGTGATATGGCGGCAGTCCACCCAATCCGATGATAACCCGCTTATCCTCAGGAAACGTGCCGACGCAGCCATGAACGTCGATCACCAAATCGAATGCCCCAAGGTCTAAACACTCCAGATAGCCGGGTAAATTCTCTTCCAGTTTATAACAGTAAGGGTGGCCCGTGGCGTCCACATAGGGATAAATAACATCGATGTTGCTTGGATTCAGCGGTATTCCCCACGCAGCCAGCTTGAGCAGGCATTGGTCGTTGAGAGGTTCACGACCTGAGAAGCCGAGATTGATGGCGGCGCTTCCGCCTTTGCCGCTGCGAAGCAGATAAAGGGCGACTTCCAAGGTGTGCGGGTCATAAGGTCCGTGGCTGGCCGTGATCACAGCACGGTTTTGGCGTTCGCAGGCGTCGTGATGTCTCAGCAAACAAACCCCGCCGGCTTCGTCCGGCAAGAAACGTGTCTCGAAACCCGGCAACGTTCTGTCACAGGCTATCCAGCCACTGTCTGCGCGGGGAATGGTGTTGAAAAAACGCTGTAGGACTTTTGTGCGCCAGACCGGTTCAAAGCGAAAGCAGCGGTCAGGCAATCGGTAGTAAACCGAATAATCGTCTTCGGCGAGGTAAATCCGCGCTTCAAGGTCCTGTAAAAGCCGACGGTTGTAATTGTTTTGGGTCGTTTTGAACAAACGGTCTGTGATCTCCTGCATGCCAGTGAAGGCCTCTTCAGAGGGTTCTTCCTTGAGCAATTCGACGCGTTTTAAGTGACTGTAGTCTTCCTTGCCGATTTCCACCTCGAGCCTGTTCAGATGTCGCTGGAATGGCAGTCGGGAGTCGACTTCGAATTGACTGATAAACAACGGTGAAATTGTCTTCGGATCGTTGGCCATACAAACTCCCTGTGCGGACTCTGATAAGACTAGTATGCCACAAACAAAAATTGCCTTCAGGGGACGATCTGTTTTCTGTTGAAATCATCCGCAGGGCTGGTCACAATAGAGCCATGGACGATTTTGACAGGCAATGGCCACTGGGCAAGTCAACTACCTATGTGTCGGAGTACGACCCGGACCTGCTCTGCCCCGTGCCGAGGCAGTTGAAGCGCACTGAGATCGGCTTGACCGATGCGTTGCCATTTACTGGTTTTGATATCTGGAATGCTTATGAACTGTCCTGGCTTGACCCGGGCGGCAAACCCATCGTCGCTCTGGGGGAGTTTCAGTTTCCCTGCAACTCGCCAAACCTGGTTGAGTCGAAATCGCTGAAGCTGTACCTCAACTCGCTCAACCTGACCCGGTTCAATGACCTTGATTCGGTTCAGGGATTGATCAGAAAAGACTTGAGTGTAGTTGCCGAAACCGAGGTCGATGTTCGGCTGTTTCTCCCTGGGGATTTCTCGGCACTTACCTTCGGACAGCTTCCCGGCCGCTGTATCGACTCAACGCCTGTCATCAATCCGGTCTATGAGCTTGACCCGACATTGCTGTCCGACGCTGCAGACCCCAGCCAGATTGTCGCCGAAGACCTGTACAGCCACCTGTTGAAAAGCAACTGCCTGGTGACCAGCCAACCCGACTGGGCCAGTGTCCTGATCCGGTATCACGGGCCGAAAATCAGCGACGAGGCGCTGCTGCGCTACCTGATTTCGTTCCGTCAGCACAATGAGTTCCATGAACAGTGCGTGGAACGGATTTATTGTGATGTGCAGAAATTTTGCCGCCCGGAACAACTCACTGTTTATGCGCGGTATACGCGCCGCGGCGGCTTGGACATCAACCCGTTTCGCAGCAATTTTGAAGAGCAGGTCGCCAATGTGCGTCTGGCAAGGCAGTAGAGCGAGACAACGCAAAGACAGGGCAACGCAGCATGTTGACCTGTCTTTGGAGTGTTTGTTGAGCACATAAAAGAACAGTGACGTAATAGCCCCTCGGTAATCATCAGGATAAACAACTTCTCCCTGACCTTTCAGGCTATCTCACGTGTCTGCCAAGGAATGCCTCACTCCCTGGCCAGCCCACCTGAAATGTCCTTACTCGCTTCGGAAGATCCAAGAATGTTGCCAAGCCTATGAACTCTTGACACATTCCTTCTCTTCCTACTCGCTACCGATTGACTGATTCCGTCACTGTCAGTTTCATCTTATCAACCAGCTTGAACCTGTCAAGCACGGTGGTTGTTTTTTTTTGAGCCGAGGGCATCCACGGCCCTGTCCGTGGCAAGCACCCATTGACAAACGTTACCTTCTGTCAGGGTTGTCCCAAAAACATGTTCTGCCCAAATGATGGCCGAGGCGTCGTCTTTGAGCGACAATCTAGTCAAGAATGTCTTTTGCATGGGGATATAGATAGGTTGGTATCGGTTTGATGCTTGATCTGCCGCGGAACGCGTTCAGGTCGAGACTGAGATCCCCGGACAATACCATCCCCAAGAGTATCGGCATCGCCTGGTAACTCAAGGTCAGATAGCACGGTGGGCAGTAGGCCGATTGACGATTGGCTAAAGCATTGCCACAATGTTGGCACCTCAGGTATAGAATATCGCCCATTGGTATGCCTTTCTCCCCCTGGAGCTTGCAATGTTGACAAACCTTTGAAGCGCAAAGGGAGATCAACAGCAGTCGCGACGACATTGAAACACATTTGTTACCAGTATACACGATTTGGCAAAAAGACGACCAGATCAGTCCTGATTAAAGGTGGCGAATGGCATCAGCCCAGCGCGCCTGGCCTGAAAGCAGGCGGCCGTATCCAGATCAGGGATCTGGAACAAGATGGCCTGCGCAGCCGGTTCTGCATGGCAGGTGATCACTCTCTGGGAGGGGGATTGGTGCTTGCGGGGGCCCCTTCGGCTCGCGACCGCAGAACCAGATCGAAGTGTCCGTCTGTTTGGTCTGGTTGCAGATAATACTGCGTGGTGAGAGTTTCAAACCCTTCTGCTGAAACCCGGATGTGGATATGAGCCGGCCGGCTGGCGTAAAGGCCAGGATAATGGCTTTCAAAACGGTACGTTCCGCTTTGACCGGTGATGACTGCCGCACGGTAGGCGTCATCATACCAACCATCTGGACCGGTCATCCAAAATTCGATCAAGGCCGCTGCAATGGGTTCGCAATCGACTGCAGCCTTGACAGTTCCAAGCAAAACATGACCCTGACCCACGACGGATCGCAACGGGGCCCCCGGACGATAGAACGGGCCCATTTCGTCTTCTTGAGTGGGCGGGCAGCGATCTGTTTCGACCGCGTTGACAGGTCCGGTCAGAACCAGACAGCCAAGTATCATCAACAAGGGCAGGTGGATTAGACGATCCATGGCCTATCACCGATTGTCCAAGGCGGCTTTGGCAGCAGCCAGTAACACAGCGGACGGCACCCGGACACGGTGGTCCGGGTTGACGTATGCAAACTTGATAATGCCATCTGTTCCCAAGACATATGCGGCTGGGACCGGCAGGATATGGTGGCTTTCTCCGGATGCTTGTTCGAGGTCTATGCCAAACCCCTGGTATTTTTCCATGGTCTCGGCATCCACCCGCCAGGCAATGCCCAGAGCGATGGCGCCCTGCATGGAACTGTCGGAGAGCAAGCGATATTTCGGCTTGTGTTTCTGCTGGCTTTGTTTCAGAGAGCCAGGGCTGTCGGCACTGATGGCGATAATTTGATAGCCAAGTTCAATCAGGTCCGGCTCGATCCGGATCAATTCTCCCAACTGGAGATTGCAGTAAGGTCACCAGCCTCCCCGAAAGTAGATCAGAACGGTTGGTTGGTTCCTGACGCTGGCGCTCACGTCAAAGACTTTGTCGTCAAGAGTTTTGACCGAAATGTCTGGCAAGGGGCTGCCGATCAACAGCGGACAAATGTCTTTCGGGGCGTCAGGCACCTGGTCAGCTTGGGCCTGGACATTCAAGGGCGCCCAGCACAAGAAAAGAGTGAACACGATCCAACGCAATGCAATCGACATGAATGAACCTCCCCGGTTGGTCAACAAGGTTATAGGATTCGGGCATAAAGAGATATTGCCATCACTCTGCCTTAATTCTTTAACATCTTTGCGGGAAATCACAAGCGGTGAAAGAGAAATATTGACTGGTGGACGAAAGTGTTCTCACCGATTGGGCAGCCAGCAGACTTTGCGCGGCTGGACCAGCATCAAAAGAATTGCCAGCAAAGTCAGGTTGGCGACCATGGCGACGGCCATGGCAAGGCCTGTAAACAGGCCAAAATAGATGGTTGGGATGAAGTTGGACAAAGTCAGGATTGAAAATCCGGAAATGATGATAATCGATGTGTAAAACATGGCCCGACCGACGCTGGCGTGTGTGCGGTGCATCGCCGCGACATGATCGAGGTCTTTGTTGAGCTCCACCGAATATCTGTGGACATAGTGAATGGTGTCATCAACAGCGATTCCAATTGTGATCGCGGCGATGGTTATGGTCATAATGTCCAGGGGGATATTGAGCCATCCCATAAGCCCGAGGACGATCCCCGCGGATATCAGGTTCGGAATGATCGCCAGGATCGCCAGCCTCAAGGAACGAAAGAGAACCAGAAACATCACCATGATGGCAAAAAAGACGGCGCCGATAGTTTGGATTTGCGATTGGAACAGACTTTGGAGGACATTGTTGTACAGGACAAGCATACCGGTTAGGTGGACCTGCTCGGGCTTGAGATCGAAAGTCTCAATCAAGTCACGATCGACCTGCTTGATAAATTCGTTACGGCGCAGTGACGGGTCGGTCTCGTACACTCTGAGGTTAAAGCGTATCTGGTTCCCGTCTGCAGTCATGTACGGAGCGAACAGGGCTTCGTCCACATCGGGCGGCAGTTTCTTGTGAATCACCGATAAGAGAATATTGTCCGGTTCTTGACCATTGTTCAGATGCTTCATCAGGCGCATCGTGGTGGCCAGGGACAGCACTTTGCCCGTCTCGGGAAGCTGATCGAGATAATCGTGAATCTCCCGGACCGTCTCCAGACGATAGCTGTTAAACCAGTAACTGGTGCCTGTCAGCCCTGACTTGGTATCGTCCTGCGTGTCAAACGGATCGTCAAAGGGATCGCTGAAATCGTCTTCCGCAGAAGGTTCGTCCGAACGGCTTAAAAATTCCGGATCAGCATCGAGAACCACTTCCAGGGGGATCGTGCCGCCCAATTTGAGGTCGATTTCCTCCATGCCCTGATAAATCTCGGTTGAGTCCTTGAAGTTGTCGATAAAACGGTTTTCCACGGTTAAACGCGTGAGCCCAAAAACGCTGACGACAGCAATCACAACGTAAATGGCCAATGTCTCTTTGCTGTGATCTTCAATCCAGTGGGCAAAGCGACGGGTGATGGCCCCGGTCAGGTCGTGGCGGTGGGTAAAACTTCGCGGCTTGAGCAGCATCAGCCCCGCCGGGAAGAGAATAAACGAGTACATGAAGGCGACCACAATGCCGATCGCCATCATCCAGCCGAAATCGATGACCGGCCGGATGCCGCTGACGAGCAGGGACGTGAAGGCCACGATGGTTGTCAGGGAGGTGTAAAGGCTCGGATACACTTTGCTCCGGACCATATCCACCACCAGCGTTTGTTGGTCTGCCAGCGGATTGAGGTGATAAAGCTCGTTGTACCGCTCGATCAGGTGAACCGTCATTGACAGGGTGATGATCAGCAGCAAGGAGGTAAAGTTCGATGAGACCACCGTGACGCGCCATTCGACCAGGCCGAGATAGCCAAACATAACCAGAACCGTGCCGAAACAGCACAGCATCGGTAAAATCACCCAGCGTGGGCGATGAAAGATGGTAATCAGCATGCCGACCAGAAAGATCAGGACAGCGATGCCGAAGGTGGCCAAATCGTGCCGGATAAAATCGATCATGTCCGATGCGATCATCGGGACGCCGCCCAAAAACAAGTCAGCATGCTCCCGATGGCGATCCATAATCGTTCTAACGCGGGCAATGTCGGCGCTTTGCTGGTCAGAGAGGGCGGCGCTGTAATCCTTGAACGCTTTGCTGACGACCTTCAGCTCTTCCGACTCGAGTTTGGAGAGTTGGCCGTCCTGGCGTTTTTCCCGAAGCGCATTCCGCCGGTTGAGAAGCTCGTAAAAGGTGACATCACGCTCCAGAATGACTTGGATCGCGGTGGTTTGCCCGTCTTGGCTGACCAGCAGGTCCCGGTAAAGCGGGCTGGATAAAAACTCCTGACGCGCCAGGGCCAGGTCGGTGTCCGGATCGTCGAGAGTCCGGGTTTTCTTCTGCAATTCACTGAAGGTGACCTGCGGGCTGTCGATCAAAGGAACGCTGAGAATGCTGACCACCGATTCGACACGTTCGATCTCGAGCAAGCTGTCGCGCAAGCGACGGAGGTCGTCGAGGGTTTCCGGGGAGAAAAGCGCCCCGTGGGGGGTATAGCTGATCACCAAGAAGTCGTCTTGACCGTACTGGGCACGGATCGAACGGTAGTAACGCAAATCCGCGTCGTTTTCCAGCACCAGGGAATCCGCCGAAGCGTCAAGACGAAAATCCTTGGCAAAGACCCCGGCCAAGATCGTGAACAAAACGACGGCAAGAATCGATAACACAGGATGGTCGAGGATCAGGCGTTGGTAAACTTTAATAAAAATTGACGTCATAAAAAATATTTAATAAATATTGAATTAAAGCCTGTATCATACCAAGAGTCTACATATTTCGGTATAAAAATTTTTCATATTCCGGGTATGTTGACATTCGTCGGTAAAACAACTTGACAGCCAGCTGCGTCCATGGACTTTGATCAATTCCTCAAACAGGCGTGTCCACCGCAAGATTTGATTTGGCGCAAATATCGCCGAAGGGCGGCCCGCCACAGGGTTCAGGCACGCATAAAAGAACTCGGCTTGCCAGGCTTGCCGGCTTATCTGGAACGGCTGCGCTCCGATCCGCAGGAAGGTGTGGCTTTGGCAAACCTGATGCGCATCACCGTGAGCCGGTTTTTTCGAGACCGGCCAAGCTGGGAGGCCCTTGGTCAATCCGTTCTGCCGAACCTTCTAGAGAAGAAAGCAGCTGGACAACCGTTGCGAATTTGGAGTGCGGGTTGTTGCGGCGGAGAGGAACCCTATACGCTGGCGTTGCTTTGGCAGACCACCTTTTCCCACAAACCCGTTGACATCCTGGCAACGGATATTGATCAAGACAGTCTGGCCCGCGCTCACCAGGCAACGTATACTGCGGGATCGCTTCGCGAGGTTCCCAGGCATTTGCTGGAACACTATTTTCGTCAAGCGGAAGACCGCTGGGTGCTTGACGATCAGATCAAGAGGTTGGTCCGGTTTGAACAATGCGATCTGATGGAAACGCCTGTTGCCGGCCCTATGGACGTGATCTGTTGCCGCTATCTGGCGTTTACCTACTATACCGGTCGGCGGTTGAATGGAGTCATCCATCATTTCTGGACAACGTTGAATCCCGGAGGTGCTTTGATGATCGGTCGTAAAGAAGTTGCGCGCATCACCGAAGTGCCCTTTGACCCATGGCCTGACGCTCCGGGAGTTTTCAGAAAGCGGTAAGGGTCTGAACGCGAGTTTTTCTCGGTTTTGACCGAAAGTATGCTAGGTTGCAATTGCTGAAGGCGATTCGCCTAATGTTTTGGCGCCAGTCGAGGTCGGGTTTATGTGGGCAGATTTTAATTTCGCACTGTTGATTACAGCACCGATTTTCTTCATTTTGGCTCTCGGCGTTTTGTTCAAGAGAATCGGCCTGGTGACAGAGGATTTTGCCCGCATCGGATCGGATTTGGTTTTTAAGGTTACCCTGCCGTGCCTGTTGTTTGTCAAGTTGGTCAAAACCGATTTCTTAAACGGCCTGCCGGTTGCACTGATCGTCTACGCCCTGCTTGCCACCGTCTTGCTGTTTCTGGTCCTCGATCGCCTTATTGCCCCGCAGCTTCACACCTCACAGGACCGTGGCGTGTTTGTTCAAGGCGCGTTTCGAAGCAATATGGGCATTATCGGACTGGCTTACTGCTTGAGCGCCTTCGGCGAGGGGGTGGTGACGGCCGCGTCGATCTACTTGGCGTTTATGACGACGCTGTTCAACGTCTTGGCGGTGATTACCTTGACCCGCCACCGCGGCCAGGCCGTCGGCGAAAAGAGTGTTCGCTATATTTTGCAGGGGATCGTCAAAAATCCGCTGATTCTGGCGATTGTCGCCGGGGTTTTCATTTCGCTGGCCAATGTCCACATCCCGGACATCCTGCTCAACACCGGGAGCTATTTTGCCCAGATGACGCTTCCCCTGGCGCTGCTCTGCGCGGGAGCGACAATTCGACTCCAGGAATTTCAAACATCGCGACCGCTCTATTGGGCTGTGTCGGCAAAGTTGCTCATTATCCCGCTGTTGATTACAGCGGGTGGGGTTGTTGTCGGTTTACGAGGTGAAACCCTTGGCGTTTTGTACCTGATGTGTGCCGCACCGACGGCTGCGGCAAGCTACCCGATGGCTCAAGCCATGAACGCCAACCATCACCTGGCTGCGGCGATCATCGCTGCGACGTCCATCGGTTCGTTGCTGTCGACCACGTTGGGCATTTTTCTGCTGCGCCAGCTCGGTCTGATTTAGGTCAGCCAAACGAAACGGGCGGCATACGGCCGCCGGTCACAAGTGTTGTTGCCGTTGCGTTAACGTCCCCATTTTTTCCTGATTCGCTCCACTGCCGTTTCAACGTTGTTGCGGTCGCCAAACGCGGAAAGCCGAAAATAACCTTCTCCCGAAGGCCCAAAGCCGCTGCCGGGGGTCCCGACCACGTGGCATTCCTTGAGCAGTTTGTCGAAAAAGTCCCAGCTGCTCATCCCTGCCGGAGTTTCCAGCCAGATATACGGAGCGTTCACGCCGCCATAGCAATTGATCCCGGCTGCCGTCAGCCCTTCGCGAATAATCCCGGCATTGGCCATGTAATACTTGATCGTCTCCTCGACCTGCGGCCAGCCTTCATCGGAATAGACTGCAGCTGCGGCTTTTTGGACGGGGTAAGACACCCCGTTGAATTTGGTGGTTGTGCGACGATTCCAGAGTTTGTTGAAACTGTACGGGTCGCCTGCGGCGGTTGTGCCCATGAGCGCTTCCGGGACAATCACCAGCCCGCACCGTACGCCGGTAAAGCCAGCCGTTTTTGAGAACGAGCGAAACTCGATGGCACATTCCTTGGCCCCATCGATTTCGTAGATCGAATGGGGAATTCCGGCTTCGGTGATGAACGCCTCGTAGGCGGCATCGAACAGTATGACTGACCCGTTGTTGCGGGCGTAGTCGACCCACTTTTTCAAGCCAGCCTTGGTTGCGACCGTTCCGGTGGGGTTGTTCGGGTAGCAGAGATAGATGACATCGACTTTTTCGGTCGGGATTTCGGGGGTAAAGTGGTTTTCTTTGGTGCATGGCATGTAATGAATCCCGGCATAGTACCCGTGCTCATCGGCTTCGCCGGTACGGCCGACCATGACGTTGGTATCATTATAAACCGGATAGACTGGATCGCAGATGGCGACTTTATTGCCCAGGTCGAATATGTCGAGGATGTTGGCACAGTCGCATTTCGAACCATCGGAAACGAACACCTCGGACGGTTTTAAATCGACGCCAAGCGGTGCATAGGCTTTGTCGATAATCACCTCTGTGAGCCATTCATAACCTTGTTCCGGGCCATAGCCATGAAAGGTATCGCTTTGCGCCAGGTCGTCCACGCCTTGATGAAAAGCTTTCAACACGGCCGGAGCGAGAGGTCGGGTGACATCTCCAATCCCCAGCCGGATGATGTCTGCCGCGGGATTGGCGTCGCTGAAGGCTTTGACGCGACGGCCGATTTCAGGAAACAGGTAGCCGGCCTGGAGTTTCAGATAACTGTCATTGATGCGTGCCATTAAATTAAAACCTCCGTATCGTGATTGGATTTGATAGATGAGACAATCAGGGCCGACCTGTCCCGTGGGCTGCCCTTAATGAGATTGTGCGGACAGCCCAAGAACGTCCTGCATGTCGAACAGCCCTGGGCCTTTACCGGCGAGCCACGCCGCCGCCCGGATGGCGCCTCGTGCAAACATGTCACGGTTCATCGCGCGGTGCGTCAGCTCGATCCGCTCTCCCATACCGATAAAATAGACGGTGTGTTCGCCAACGATATCGCCGCCACGAACAGTCTGCATGCCGATTTCTTCCTTGGTCCGTTCGCCGCACATGCCCTCACGGTGATAATTTGCCACTTGGGCATAATCGCGGCCCAGGGTATCAGCGATAATTTCGCCCATCCGAACGGCTGTACCGCTTGGAGAGTCCTTTTTTTTGTTGTTATGCAGTTCGACGATTTCGATGTCAAACCCTTCGCCAAGGGTTCGAACGATATCCTTGAGAACTTGGAAACAGACATTTACGCCGATGCTCATGTTGGGAGCGAACACCACCGGAACGGATTGCGCCAGTTGTTCGATTTCACGGCGCTGATCAGCTTGCAATCCTGTGGTGCCGACGACCATCGCCTTGCCAAGCTTACGGCACAC
>JAFDBS010000079.1 GCA_019313185.1 Deltaproteobacteria bacterium
TAGACTCATAATTTGTTATATAGGAAAATTTTTGAACACCGACAGAGGTGGTTCAGAAACATGATTTCTAATCGTGTCTTTGCAGAAAATTTTATTGGCCCCTCAATAAACATGCAGTACAAATTGAACAGCAACATGATTCCTCTTGAAAAATTTGCAAACTCTTTAAAATTTTTTACCATTGTAAACAACTAGTGGATATCAGTCAGACAACACAAAAACTTAACTATTAGAGACATTCAATGGCAACGACTTCTTCATGGCATGTGGTGCAAATTTTATTGAACGAACAAAAATTTGGGGTTTTGGGCACTATCAGGAATGGACATGCATATGCCAGTTTAGTAGCTTTTGCTGTGAGTGCCGATAGCCGTCACCTCTACTTTGCGACAACTCGATCGACCCGCAAATATGATAACCTTAGCTTGCATGATGAAACCTCTTTGCTAATTGACAATCGAGCAAATTACTCTCATGCCCTTTTTGAAGCGGCCGCTGTCACCGCTTACGGTCAGGCGAATGCTGTCCCTGAAGCCAAACGCGAAGAAGTCTTGTCTCTTTATTTAGAGAAACACCCGCAATTAAAGTCTTTCGTTTCCTCTCCTACAACGGCTCTTTTTCAAATTGTCGTTGGCACTTACCACCTGGTTCAGCGATTTCAGCAAGTGACTGAGTTTCGGATATCTGAATGAATTACTTGATTCCATTTTGTGACGTTGTTGAACACACCTCAAAAAATCTGGGTGGAAAAGCTCTTACATTGGCTCGCCTGCATCAATCAGGGCTAAGCGTACCAAATGGGTATTGCTTACCAATCAGTGTTTATCATGAATTTTTGAC
Organism: Deltaproteobacteria bacterium; assembly: GCA_019313185.1. Taxonomy (GTDB): domain Bacteria; phylum Desulfobacterota; class Desulfuromonadia; order Desulfuromonadales; family BM103; genus JAFDBS01. Next base: position 841 of record JAFDBS010000079.1, read on the forward strand.
AAAAACAGGCCTTAGTGAATTCATTAATATGGAATTGGGCCGAAAAGATTTCATGGAGATGCGATGGGAAGAAATTTGGGACGCGTCCTTACGAATCCGTAACCATTTTGTTACCAAAACCTGGCCAGAACCCATGAAAACTTATTTATTGGAGGACCTCAAACTTGTTGTCAATAAGGGGCATCATATAGCCGTTCGTTCTTCAGCTCCTAGTGAAGACACATTGGAACAGTCCTTTGCAGGGCTTCATGAAAGTCGAGTTATGTTAACAGGGCTAGAGAGTATTCTCGAAGCGATACGCATAGTCTGGTCCTCTCTTTGGTCTGATGGTGCCCTGTTGTATAGGCAGGAACTTCGACTCGATCCAGAGCAAAGCGGCATGGCAGTCATCCTTCAGGAAATGGTAATCGGTGAAAGGTCCGGTGTTCTTTTCACACAGGCCCCTGACGACTACAGCCAAATGGTTGTAGAGGCTGTATGGGGCCTCAATCAGGCATTGGTTGATGGAACTATTCAGCCGGATCGCTGTCATATCGATCGAAGAACGGGGCACATAACTAAACAGCACAACATCAAACATACACACGCCATGCGACCATCCAAACAAGGAGTCGCACTGAGTCCATTGAGTGAAACTGAAACAGGCGTCTCACCCCTCGACTCGCTTTTGGCCGACGAACTTTTCCAGCTTGGGCGTCAACTGGAAAACCAAATGGGACATCCTGTGGACCTCGAGTGGACCAAACATGGTCAGAAGCTGTACGTTTTGCAAGTTCGGCCCATCACGACAAATAGAAAACAACGGGGTGAAGACATTCGTTCCTGGTATCTCAGCTTGCATCGCAGCCTGCCAAACCTAGAACATCTTCAGCAAGATTTAGAAATAAACATCTTGCCCGACATGGCACAGAATGCTGTAGATATGGCTGAAATAGACCTTGACGCTCTAGATGATATTGCTCTGTCAAATGAAATTACTCATCGACGCTCCATACTTGCATATTGGTTGGATGTGTATAAAGAAAAGTGCATCCCGATGGCACACGGAATTCGGTTGTTTGGAGAATTCTACAACGAAACCATTCGTCCGGATGACCCATATGCTTTTATAGACTTGCTTAGATCTGAACCTCTGCTAGCAGTTGAGCGAAACCGCCAGCTTAATAAGATGGCAAGCATTATTAAAGATAACCCGAAATTGCGAAATCAACTTGCGCAAGATGAGATCAGTATCAAAACCACCGAATTGAGAAGTCTTTACGAGAATTTTCTCGCGACCTATGGCGATATGCAATGGGTCAGTCAAAACGATTTTGATTTAAAAGACTGGTTAATTAAGCTTGCCGATGGCACCAGCCCTCAAAACCGTGATCAGACAAAGACATCAACCCTTGAAAAGGCTTTTTTGGGTTCGCTTCGAGAAGAAGAGCGTGAGTTAGCCAACCGACTTTTACCTGTGGCTAGAGCTAGTTATCGCTTGAGAGATAACGATAATATTTATCTCGGCAAAATTAGATCTGCTGTTCAAAAGGCAGAAGAAGCCGCCCGTAAACGCCTAAACAGTCAAGATTTCAATGTTTTGCAAGAAGTCTTAAAAGATGCAACTTCCCCCAAAATGTTATTTGCCTCTCGTCAAAGCCCAACTGTCGAAAAAAGCTCTGGGTCGAATCGTCAATTTGCGCGGCAGTTAATCGGCCAACCTGCCGGTCCTGGAGTTGCTTCCGGCAAAGCCAGGGTCCTGAACGACACTGCCGAAATGAAAGAATTCCAGTCAGGAGAGGTTTTAGTCTGTGATGCTATTGAACCAAATATGACGTTTCTGGTGCCCCTAGCCACCGCTATTGTGGAACGCCGAGGTGGGATGTTGATACATGGAGCAATTATCGCCCGCGAGTACGGAATCCCATGCGTAACCGGAATATACGCAGCTACGGAGAAAATTCATACGGGCGATCACGTTACCGTTGATGGCTATCTGGGAATCGTTACCATCGAGCATCTAGAGAGTTAAGCCAAATTTCTCTAATTTAAAGACTTTTTTGATTGAGCCTCATCCTGAACAGTGGGACCGCTTCATTCAGTAATTATTGCTATTTTTTTATTGGCTTCATACTAAAGTCATCTTTAAGATGAGTCTTTCTTTTAGAGCTTGTTCTCGGGCTTACTTCTTAATTCTTCTATGGTTAAGGAAATCCCCGATCTTGAGAGAAAGCTCTTGACAGACATCTTCCTCAGTATCTGCGGGAATTGGCAATACCAAGTAAAGCAGTCCAACGATTTTATCTGTTCCTTTTTTTTGAACTGCAAACACATTCACTACCGTTCCAGTCTCGACATCAAGCAACTTTGCTTTGAGCTGAGAGCGTTTTTCTGCACTTTCATAACCAATCGAACCGTAAACCGTATTTAGAAAGGGCCCGCTAAATTGATCTCTTGTCGTTTCTCCGTCCCATTGCAGGAAGTACCTTACACCCACTGCTTCTAATCTTTTTTGCACTGCAGGACGTCGCAGCACTTGCTCCAAAGCAAGGGTTCCCTGTGGATAAGTGCTTCGTGAAAACCAGGGATAAAGGTGATTTGTTAGGCTCTGAAGTCGCATAACCTTCAAAGCTAAATCGCTATCTTCGATTTCTTCGACAATGCAATCTTCAATTTGTTGTTTAGACTTGTTTTGGTTCTGGTCAAAAACGGGGCCTATTAAAGCCAAGGTCCCAAAAGAATCAACGGGAAGACTGGCAGCACTGTTCCGTTCATGGTTTAACCGACTATCCGGCAAGCGGCCGGACAATGGCTTCTGATTGGCCAATTCAGTCAGAAACACCGAAAATGCATCCCAGACCGCGTTGCGGGCGGCTTCGTCAAATCTTTCCGCCGCAACACTTCTTAACCGTGCCTCCAATTCTTCCGGAGTTCCCTGCAAAGATCCCTTTGCGGGGCCATTTGTCGACCCAACACCGGAGACTTCCCAAGAGTACAGATACTTGCCATTTGAATAAAAGTCGAATTGGTAAAATATTCCAGCCCGAATGACTTGAGTATCAATACGTGAAATCAAGGTAACTATATTGGGCACCATTACAAATGCCAAGCTCTGGTCTTTAGAACCTTCCTGAAGAGTGTCTAAATAACGAACCTCATTGAAGCGTGCCTTCAGTGCAACCGATAATGCTCTAAGCGTTGCTGATGCTGGGTTGCTATGAAGAGTCAGTGGTTTTTTACCTGCAGTCTGATGGTAAAAATTCTTATCGAAAAAATCTGCTGGGAAATAGACGCCTATTGTGGCCGGATACTTGGCCACAGCAGGGACATATCGATCGGCATCAAGCATCAGAGGAGCTGTCTTGACAGAGGTAGAGCACCCAGCTTGTGCCATTAGGCACAGGCCAACAAGCATTAAAGAGTAAAACTTCTCTTGTAATGCCATCATGCCATAGAGTCTCCCTTGTGTTTTAGAACTAAACTATACCAGCAAAGTCGTTTGAGTTAAAAACCCTTCCCACCAGAAAAAATCAGTCTCATAGCCAACTATTATGGTTATGAAAAGGACACCAAATATCTTTTCTCTATCTTGACAGCCAATAAAGCACTTCTTCTGCAAGACCAAGACACCCTATGAAAAGAGATTCAAATTTATGCGCTCTGCTAATTCATTGTCTTAATTCATGAATCGGTTTTTTCCTTGAGCAAAGACATAGAATTAACCCACTGTCTTGACAAAACAAAAAGAAAAAAGCACCCACAGCTGATACTGTAAGTGCTTAATGGTGAGTGGCGCGCCGCGGAAGATTCGAACTCCCGACCTTCTGATCCGTAGTCAGACGCTCTATCCAGCTGAGCTAGCGGCGCAAGGGAAAGCGTTTATCTCTCAAAGCGTTTAGAAAGTCAAGCTTTTTAAGCTTGGTATTTATAACTGGCGGAGAGGGGGGGATTCGAACCCCCGGTACAGTTGCCCGTACAACACCTTAGCAGGGTGCCGCCTTCAGCCGCTCGGCCACCTCTCCTGACTTGACTCCCGTAAAATGAACAGGAAGCTTAACGCTGTCCGACCCATTTTTCAAGTCTCAAGTTGTTTATTTTTTGGCGGAGGAGGTAGGATTCGAACCCACGGATGCTTTCACATCAACGGTTTTCAAGACCGCCGCCTTCAACCACTCGGCCACTCCTCCGCTATGTCTATATTTATTACGAATAATGGATCGTTATCAACCGATTTTTTCCAGCCCTCCCATATATGGCTGTAAAGCTTTCGGAATAATCACTGAACCATCAGCTTTTTGGTAATTTTCCAAGATTGCCACCATGGTTCGGCCCACAGCTAGGCCCGATCCGTTTAGAGTATGCACAAATTCTGGTTTGCTCCCCGCTTCACGGCGAAAGCGTATCCCTGCCCGCCTCGATTGGAAGTCTCGAAAATTTGAACAAGAAGAGATTTCCCTGTAGGCCTGTTGTCCGGGGAGCCAGACTTCGATATCGAACGTTCGTGCCGCAGAGAACCCCAAGTCTGCTGTGCATAAATCAACGACCCGATATGGCAAGTTGAGCGTTTGCAGTATTTTTTCAGCATCAGAAAGCAAATAGCCAAGTTCAGCTTCGGAGTCCTCTGGCCGGGTGAATTTCACCAATTCCACCTTGTTGAATTGGTGCTGACGGATCAGTCCACGTGTGTCACGGCCGTGTGCTCCGGCCTCCTTACGAAAACAGGGAGTATATGCTGTATAGCAAATGGGTAACTGTTCGGCGTCCAAAATTTCATCCCGAAAGATGTTTGTGACCGGGACTTCAGCTGTTGGAATTAGAAAGTAATCGGGATCTTCGAGATGGAACAAATCCTCCTCAAACTTAGGCAGTTGGCCTGTGCCGGTCATTGTTTGACGATTGACCAGAAACGGAGGGAGGACTTCAACATAGTTGCCGTCTTGAGTGTGCATATCAAGCATGAAATTGATCAGCGCCCGTTCAAGCCTTGCGCCAGCGCCTATAGCCATTGCAAACCGTGACCCTGTGATTTTTGCGGCTCGTTCGAAATCGAGTATTCCAAGAGATTCGCCAAGGTCCCAGTGGGCCTTTGGCTCGAAATCAAAATCAGGTGGTGACCCGAACACGTGAAGCACTGAATTGTCTTCTTCAGACGCACCAAGAGGACATTCTTCATCGGGGATGTTGGGAATGGTTAACATCAGGTTTTTGAGGTTCTCTTCTGTTTCGCGCAGCTTTTCATCTAAAATTTTTATCCGGTGAGAGACCTCTTTCATTCGTTGGATCTCAGCTTGCACCTTGCTTTTGTTTTGTGTTTTCCCAATCAAAGCGGACACCTGATTGCGTTCAGCTTTGAGTCTTTCCACTTCCCCAAGCAGCTTCCGTCGCTGATCATCGAGTCCGCGAAACCCATCAAGGCCAATTGCCTCACCTCGAGCACTTAATCGACGCTCTATATTGTCAAGGTCTTCACGAAGAAGTTTGAGATCAAGCATATTTCTGCTCCGGAATATTGCGTTTCATCTGAGGAGATTAACGTTTTTGCTTTTCAATTAAAAAATTAAGATTGGATTTCTAGCATTTCTTCTCTTAAAACGTCAAGCCTCTGAACCAAAATACGATCATTTCTCTGACTTCATACCACGAACCCACCATTCAGAGTCATCATCAAACCACCATCGACTCGAATCTGTCATCCAAATTGTCTCAGCAAGACTTTTGGCAATCTCAGTCCTTAGCCGTTTGATTGTGACGGGGTACCATTCATCAGCATAACGGTTGCCTAGGTCTTTGTATTCCTTGAGGGCCAAGATCATTTCAAGCTGGTCGGCATCATGAGCAATCTGAGCTGCGCGGGATTCTTGCGCCATGAATTCTCTCTGAATGTCTCGGTAGTCATCTCCAAACGGGAGTGTTTGCGCTAAATCTTCAACGGCCCTGGATTCATCAACGTGACAATATTTCTTGTTGACGTAGTTGAGATCTCCTGTGCGTGCTTCAGGAATATCATGAAAGAGACAGAGGAGCACCACACGACTGACATCAACTTTGCCGTCGAGTTGAGCCAACGTATATCCAATCAGGCTTGTCCGAAAAATATGTTCGGCCACCGATTCCGTTCCGGACCCAAGAAACTGAAACCCAGTTCGTGGGGTTCGCTTAAGCATTCCGGCTTCAAAAAGAAAGTTGGCAATGTTTTTCATTCTTACCCCATTCACTAAAGAGTCATTTCCTAGCAGCGTATTTTATGTCAACTAGAAGAAGAGATAAAGTCCATGCCCGAAACTTTATCCAAAACGGATCAAAACCACTCCTGCGAGAATCAACAATGCGGCAGTGAACCGAATTCGCCCACATTCTTCACTGAGAAAGAGAACCCCGATCATCACTCCAATCAGCAGGCTGACTTGGCGAACCGGCACGGCATAACTCATTGGCGATAATTTGAGGCCATAGCGGAAGGTAAAGAATGAGCCCATCATTACTGGTCCGGAAAGCAAGACAAGGTGACGATTACGCTTTAATTCGGCCAGTACTCGCCCACGGTATTTTGGGCGCATGATATTCAGCGTCATAAAAAAAAGCATGAAACTGACCAAAAGATAGGTAAAGGGGAACGGATCATAAATGGTGACCCCTTTTTTGTCGACGACTGCGCCAATCGAATAAATAAATCCTGCAGCCAGCGCAGCCAGTACAGCTGGATCTTGGAGATTCTGAAACGGTCGACTGATCTCTTGCCAAGCGAGGCTGCGCAATTGCACACAATAAGCTCCGGCCAATATCAAAAAGATCCCCAAAAGACCGATGGTGCTAATCTGCTCACCAAGCAGCAATACTCCCCAAACGGGGACCCAGAATACCGATGTTTGAGATAAGGGATAAGTCAGTGAAAGGTCACCATTCCGATATGCGCGACCGTTAAAAAGATGATAGAACATAAAACATGCCGCACCGGCAGCAGCCAAGCCGACAACCCTCCAGGAAGGGAGTGTAATGTGTCCGGCGAAAGGAATACCCAGGTTCATCATTGTTCCTGACGAAACAAACATCCACCAGATAAACACTGTCTTATCCTGGCTGCGTTTGACCAAGAGGTTCCAAAGAGCATGCATTAATGCTGATACGAGTATAAGGAAGAGTGCCCATGTCGACATGAAAACAATTTTAGCGAACTATAGAATTTAGCGATACTAAATTTTTTTCAATTGGCTAAATGCTGTTTGACAGCCCATGGTCACTTGCTATGCTGATACAAAGTACTTTTAACTTTCTATGTGAATCCGAATTGTTAGGAGATTATTAAATATGAAAGGAACTCGAACAGAGAAGGATTCTATGGGGAGCATGACGGTCCCCTCAAGCGCCCTTTACGGAGCACAAACAGCAAGAGCATGTGAAAACTTTCCCATCTCTGGCATACCGTTTCCTCGCTCGTTTCTAAGAGCTCTCGGCCTCATCAAAGAGCATGCAGCACGAGTCAATCACGAACTTGGTTTGCTAGATGAGCGCCGTGCAATAGCGATCATGGATGCTGCAGAAGAGGTTGCGATTGGGAATCTTGATGAACACTTCCCTTTGGACATTTTCCAAACTGGCTCAGGAACAAGCACCAACATGAATGCCAATGAGGTCATCGCCAACAGGGCCAGCCAACTACTCGGAGAGCGGATTGGAGAAAAAAACGTTCATCCAAATGACCACGTTAATTTCGGACAATCAAGTAACGACGTCATCCCGACTGCCATGCACCTTGCAGCGGCCGTAGAAATCAACGACCAACTGCTTCCCGCAATGGCTGAAATGTGCAAGCTGCTCGGTGAGAAAGCGAGAGACTATGATTCAATTGTCACTATTGCACGAACTCACCTGCAAGATGCTACCCCAATACGTCTCGGGCAAATTTTTGGCGGTTATTTCCGACAGGTTGCAATTGCTTCAAAAGAACTTGAGCATGTCATCGAAGGTCTTTGTGAACTCCCGCTCGGTGGAACAGCCGTTGGTACTGGTCTAAATACGCATCCGGAGTTTGCCCAAAGAGTTATTGCAGGATTGGCAGAAGTGACTGCTCTCCCGTTTCGAGAAGCGCGTGATCACTTTGCCGCCCAAGCAGGAAAAGAACATGTGGTTGCTGCAAGTGGAGCCCTCAAGACAACCGCAGTTGCCCTTTTCAAAATTGCCAACGACATTCGTTTTCTCGGAAGCGGTCCGCGATGCGGTCTTGGCGAGTTAAAGTTGCCGGCCGTTCAGCCAGGCAGTTCGATCATGCCGGGCAAAGTCAACCCAGTGATTGCCGAGAGCCTGATGCAGGTTTGTGCACAAGTGATTGGTAATGACTCAGTGATTGCACTCGGCGGATTGTCTGGCAATTTTGAACTGAATGTGATGATGCCCGTGATCGCTCACAACTTGCTGCAGTCGATCAAGTTGCTGACCAATGCAATCAATCAATTCTGTGCACGCTGTCTAATCAACCTCGAGGCAAACCGAGAGCGTTGCGAATCCCTTGTTGAGGAAAGCCTTGCGATGTGTACTGCTTTGGCACCGGTTATTGGTTACGACCAGGCGGCTGAAATTGCCAAGGAAGCTTACTCAACCAGTCGTACAGTTCGTGAAGTTGCGAGCAGCAAAAACATAGTTGACGATGCAGACCTCTTTCGTCTGCTTGATCCTAGGCCGATGACTGAACCGGGCATCCCTGGTAAAACACGCTGACTATTTTCAGTTGATTATTGCTTCACAGCTAGGCATTTCTTCGCCATGAAGAGTTGTTGATTGATTATTCGCAAGGAGGACACCACTAAATTTTTTTCTCCCCGCTTGAAAAGCTGGGCTGTTTTGTTGTGTTCTTGATCTTTAACTTTGTCCAGTTAAGACTTCGGAGGAGACACTTCTGGGGCTTTCAAGAGCCTTCAGCAGTTTTTAGCAAAACAGCCAAATTGTAATTTTTCATTATCATTGCCAGAGATGGGCTTGCGATCTGCAGTGAGGAGGTTCTTTTTGGATTATGGGACCAAGTGCCAATTATAAACAGTTGTTGATTCGTTACCATAAAGATCGCCAGCGTAACGTTTTGGCCAATCCAGGGCAGAACGACATGGTGTTGATCCTTGACCATCTAAAGCCAAGCTACAATGTTGCTAAAATCTTTCGCAGTGCGGAAGCTTTTGGAGCCCATGCCGTTCACCTCATTGGCATTGGGCCTTTCGACCCCGCACCAGCTAAAGGTTCTTTCCGTAAGGTTCCTGCTCGATTTCATGAGCAATTCAAAGATTGTTACGAAGAGCTCTCCGCCAAAGGATATAAAGTTTATATAATCGAACCTGACGCCAAACAAACACTGATGGCGACAAAAATGCCACGACTCAGCGCTTTTGTTTTAGGCCATGAAGAGTTTGGCCACAGTTTCAACCGGGAGGCGTTCCCTTGCCTGGAAGCTCTGGCTATTCCACAGTTTGGCAGCGTTCAGAGCTTGAATGTAAGCATTGCAGCATCCGTGGTGATGTACGAATACCTCCGTCAACATCCAACAGAAAGAGAACCCTGATGAGTGCACTTTTGGGGAAAGCTCATGTTCAGATGCTCTGCCTTAGCCTGCTTCTTGCCGTCTTTGCCGGACAAGGGTGCGCCCCTATCGTTCATTCAGATTCATCACAGCCTACTCAGATTGTTGACCCGGCCTTTCAAAAAATTGCCTTGCTCCCGGTAAAATTCGTTTCCAGCCAGCCCGACTCCTTCTGTCATGCTGACATTGGTGATGACCTACGCCGCAGCCTCTCACGGAAACTCCGTGCAAGGGGCTATCTTCCCTTAATCGTTCCTGACCGCAGACCACAGAGCTTTTTGCTGAGTCCGCCGGTCCCTGAGCAGGGAACGGTGACTGTGCCTGACGTGTTTGATGCAGTTCAAACGGACTGCGAAGCTGCATTAGATATCTGGGTTGAACACTATATGGCGACAGGCCTATGCGAGGGGTATGGCGGGGGCAATACCTTGGAGATGCATGTGACAGTTATTCTTTATTCATTAGCCACTGGCGAAGAACTTGGTCGCTGGCGTGCAAAGGAGTGGGCTACTGTTTCTGGATCTTCCCTTCAAACCGTCTGGAGCCTTCTTGAGCGACTCACCGACAAGCTTTTGGTTGCAATCCCAAATCTTTAAAGAGGATTAAACGATAAGACTTTCTAAAGGTTAATCAATTGTCTTTTTCGTGACCACATTGCCAGCAGCAGTCAAACTGGCCTTCCAGCTCTTCACCGCAACGGGGACATGTCCAATCGGGCGCTGAAGAGCTTGGGTCTGTCAGCCAACGGTAGATAAGCATTTTCGCCCGTGGATACATCTCATCATCAAGGATCCAAATTTCAGGGAAAATTTCGACGAAAGGAATTTCACCCAGCCCAGTAAAAAGCTGCTCATTCCTCACCAGAGAACTCACCCCCTCCTTTTCAAGCCGTTCTCTCAAAAGCGCAGCCAGGCCGCGCTGGTGCAAACCAAAGGTATAGAGTTTTTTCATAATTGTATGACCAAGTCTTTGCCGACATCAGTTCACTCTAAATCAGAAGCCAAAAGACTCAACAATTCCTTGCCGAATTCCTCGTATTGCCAGGTTTTCAATTCTCCAAGAGTTTTCAGGTCTGCAAGGGTTTTAGGACGGCCTCGAACAATTTTCTCGAGCGTCGAATTGTTGATCAATATTCCCGGATCAAGCTGCAACGCCATAGCCTTCTGATGCCGCCAGCTTTTGAATACCTTCATAATTTGGTCATGGTCTGGATCGACAACTTTACGTATTTTTTTAGGGAATTCGGGCAATTCGTTTTTATGGCGAGCCAAACCCCGCCGAGCTGCCTTGACAAGAGCTTGGCCATATCGGGCTTTGAGCTTTTCACTCATTGCCTCGACCGGTGCCAGCTCGCGTTCCGTTTCTGGGGCAAGACGGGCCACTTCGAGCAAAATGTTGTTGCTGGCAATTTTGAACACTGGGCGGTCAAGACGTCGGCCCTCGCTCTCACGCCATTGCAAAAGCTCTTCAAGAATCGCCAATTGCCTCCGGTCGA
>JAFDBS010000080.1 GCA_019313185.1 Deltaproteobacteria bacterium
CGCGGCGTCAACCGGGTGACCTACGATATATCGAGCAAACCGCCTGCGACCATCGAATGGGAGTAGTTGCGCCTCCTCTCTGGGTTGAGTCAGCAATCTCTTGATGCAAGGCAAGCTTCCCCCGGAAGCGGGCACTGAATTGACTTGGGACCATTCATCTGACCTAACCCAAACCAACGGTCGACCCATTGGCTGGCTTAAAGGGTGATTGTGAACACAAGAAAGAAACCGGGTAAACCGGCAAAAAAATACAGCCAGGCGGCTCGCATGCATGACGTCATCCGCTTGCTTGAAGCCCGATACGGCGCAACGGTCGATGAACTGGCCGAGGAATGCGCTGTCACCCGTCGAACTATTTATCGCGATCTGGAAGCGATCAGCGATGCCGGGTATCCGCTGGTTAACGAACGTCAAGAGGATGGAACGGTTATCCACCGGTTTATCACCCGGTTCAAACAAATCCCCCCGATCACGTTTTCACTTGAAGAACTGATGACCCTCTATCTCTGCCGTGGGCAGCTGGCCTTTCTCAGAGGGACCCCCTTTCAAGATGACCTCGATGCGATCTTTGCCAGAATTCGCTCGAGCCTGCCACCTCGAAGCGTCGCCCATTTGGAGCGCATCGCCGAAGCCGGCACGCCCAAGTTCCAGGGTTTGCATGATTACGCAGCAAAAAGTGATCTGCTCAAGGATTTGCGCAAGGCATTGCTGTTTCAGTATTCAACAGATCTTACCTATTCGCCAGCCAAGCGCCCGACGGAAATATATCGGTTTGACCCCTACCGGCTGTTGTTTTACGACGGTGCTCTTTACCTCGGCGGTTATGCCCACAACCGCAACGCGTTGCGGCTTTTTTTAGTTGATCGGATACAATCGGTAACGGTTCTCAAGGACCGTTTCGAACTCCCGGAGAATTTCACCGACGATCAACTGACCGGTCGCGCATTTGGATTGGTCGATGAGAATCTGATAGAACTCAAAGTCCTGTTTTCGTCAGAGATTGCCCATTTGATCCTGGAAAGACGATGGCATCCGTCACAGGTCGTCGACAAACAGGCCGATGGCAGTGTTATCCTTAGCCTGAGCGCCAGCGGCGAGCGCGAGATCCTGGCCTGGCTCTACTCATATTTGCCCCACGTCAAGGTTCTTGCCCCAGACGATTTGCGAAAAAAATTCTACGCCAGCCTGCAGCAAGCCTTGGGCGATTCCTAGGGACAAGGCCGTTTCACGACAGGTGTGACATATTCTGTCTGGGTCGATGGTAGAGTGAAGACAAATCCAATCAAGGAGACTGTCATGCTCTATATCGATTCGTTGGACATCGGAGGCAGTGCCGTCTATATCGACATCCATTCGGTGGAACGTTCTGCCGATGGGATGAGAATCTGCGGAACGCTCGGCGACGGGTTATACGAAGGGGAGGTCTTGATCGAAACGGGGGCGTTGTCCGATGTGACCTTTGCTGACACCTGGCTGGGAGGAGCCGGCTTCAGGGATTTTTTAGAACGTTGCGATCTGGAGCGGCTGCGGCAAGCCTTGCTGGCAACGGTTGGAACGATCTCTTTTTCAGCGAGACATTAGGCTGTCTATGCAGTTTATGTCCGGTCCGCATCGCAACCGGCAGACACGAAATTGACAAAGCACGAAATGGGGTTGCCCGACGATTGCATTCCTTTGGCGAGTGAGGTAAAAAAGAGCATGAACCTCACGTCAAAGGACCCTATGCGTACCATTGTGCTGGCTTCCACGAGCCCGTATCGACGTCAGTTAATGCGGCGGCTACACATCAAGTTCGACGTTGCTGCGCCGCTTTATCACGAGCACCTGGATCACACCGTCGCGCCTGAACTTCTGGTGAAACACCAGGCCTTGCACAAAGCGAAAAGTCTCGAAGCAAACTACCCAAACGCCTTGATCATTGGCTCCGATCAAGTGTTTGTGGATGCAAAGGGCCGCGTTTTGGGCAAACCCTTGACTGAGGACGTTGCCGTCCAACAGTTACGCGATATGCAGGGTCGTACGCATACCTTTTACACCGGCCTCTCCGTGTATGATTCAGACACCGGGCGGCACATCACTGATTATGAGACGTTCATGGTCAGCCTCAGGGCACTCAGCACCGAGCAGATCAAAAAATATGTCTCGATTGAACAGCCACTGAATTGTTCCGGATCGTTTAAAATAGAAGGTCTCGGGATCGCTCTCATGGAAGACATGGAAGGGCACGATTACACGAGCTTGATCGGTTTGCCCCTTGTTCGTCTGGTCGGGATGCTCAAGGAATTCGGTGTTGACGTTCTTTAACGACCCGGGGACACCGCCCGGCAAATATTGACATCTAACCCCACTGCCAGAGTTTGTCATGCACCACGCCAATTATGTTCATCTCCATGTGCACACCCAATACAGCCTGCTAGACGGCGCCATACGGATTGGCGATTTGGTCGAACGTGCCAGGGAATACCGTATGCCGGCAATGGCCATTACCGATCACGGCAACATGTTCGGGGCGATCGAGTTCTACACCAAAGCCCATGCCGCAGGAATCAAGCCGATCATCGGCTGCGAAGTGTATGTCGCGCCGGGATCACGGTTCGATAAAAGCGGGGCCAGTTCCTCAGGCGATGCATCGGGGCATCTGGTGTTGTTGTGCAAAAATCGAATTGGATACCGCAACCTGTGTCGGCTGGTTTCCACCGCCTACCAGGACGGATTCTATTACCGCCCCCGCATCGATTGGGACCTTTTGCAAGAGAACAACGACGGATTGATTGCGCTTTCCGCATGTCTTGGCGGGGAGTTGCCCAGCTTGATCAACAAAGGGCAAATCGAACAGGCCAAGCAAAGAGCCGCGCAGATGAGCCAGATATTCGATCGGGACCGACTTTATCTTGAATTGCAAGAAAACGCGCTGCCGGAGCAAGCAATCGTTAACAAAGGCCTGGTGGAAATCGGCAAGGACCTTGGTCTGCCAGTGGTTGCCACCAACGACTGCCATTACCTGACCCGCGAGGATGCCTTTGCTCATGAAGTCCTGCTCTGTATCCAAACAGGCAAGACCATCGATGACCCGACCCGGATGCGTTTTGCCAATGAAGAATTTTATGTCAAAACTCCCGAGGAAATGGTTGACCTGTTCAAAGACAATCCGGAAGCCATCAACAACTCGGTTGAGATTGCCGAGCGCTGCAATCTCGAGCTCGACGTCAGCGGCAAAACCTATCACTTTCCGAAAGTTCCCCTGCCGGCTGGGCAGTCGCCAGCCGAGGCTCTGGAAAAATTGTCCCAAGAGGGCCTAGAACATCGCCTCCAGGCTATCCGACGTCAGCGCCCTGAACTGTCCAAGGAGGAGGAAAAGACGTATCGCTTACGTCTCTCTGAAGAGTTGAAAATCATCAACCAAATGGGGTTTCCGGATTATTTTCTGATCGTTGCAGACTTTATCAATTGGGCCAAAGATCACGATATCCCCGTTGGCCCCGGCCGGGGGAGCGCGGCCGGCAGCCTGGTGGCGTTTGCTCTGAAGATCACCGACATCGACCCGCTTCCGTACAATCTTCTGTTTGAACGGTTCCTTAATCCGGAGAGGGTGTCCATGCCCGATATCGACGTCGACTTTTGCATCAACGGGCGCGAAGAGGTGATCAACTACGTTCGTGAAAAATACGGCAAAGAAAACGTCGCCCAGATCATCACGTTCGGATCAATGCTGGCCCGTGCCGTGATCCGCGATGTTGGCCGCGGCATGGGGATGCCCTATGGCGAGGTTGACAATATCGCCAAGCTGATTCCAAACCCGGCCGGGAAAAAAGTCACCCTTCTCGATGCGCAAAAACAGGAACCCCGGCTGCGCGAATTGATTGAAAAAGATTCCCGGGTCAAAAAATTGTTCGATGTCGCGCTCGCCTTGGAAGGTCTGACACGGCATGCATCGACCCACGCTGCAGGGGTCGTTGTGACCCCCAAACCACTCACCGAATATTTGCCGCTTTACACCGATCCCAAGTCAGAAGGGCAAGTGACCCAATTTGACATGGGGTTTGTCGAGAAAATCGGCTTGGTCAAATTTGATTTTCTCGGCTTGAAAACCTTGACGGTGATCAACAACGCGGTATCGCTGATCCAGGCCGGAAAACAAGCCGATTTTGATCTCAACGCGATTGCCGGTAACGACAAAGAGACCTTTGAATTGCTCAGTCGCGGTGAGACCACCGGGGTGTTCCAGCTTGAATCCTCTGGCATGAAAGAATATTTGATCAAACTCAAGCCATCCTGCTTCGAAGATTTGATTGCCATGGTCGCCCTGTACCGACCAGGTCCGCTCGGCTCGGGCATGGTGGATTCATTTATCAAGAGAAAGCATGGCACCGAAGAGTTCGGCTACGACTTTCCGGAATTGGAGCCCATCCTCAAAGACACTTACGGGGTGATTGTTTATCAAGAGCAGGTCATGCAGATTGCCCAAATCCTCGGCAAATACACCCTCGGCGCTGCCGATTTGCTGCGTCGTGCCATGGGCAAGAAAAAACCCGAGGAAATGGCCAAACAAAAGAAAAACTTCCTGGAAGGGGCCCGCGAAAACAATCTCGACAGCAAGAAAGCGGAAGCCGTCTTTGAACAAATGGCAAAGTTTGCAGAATACGGGTTCAATAAATCGCATTCTGCGGCCTATGCATATATCGCTTACCAGACGGCTTATCTGAAGGCACATTTTCCGGTTGAGTTCATGGCCGCCTTACTCACCGAGGATATGGAAAATACCGAGAAAGTCATTAAAAATATCAATGAAATCAGGGCGATGGGTATTGCCATCCTGCCACCCGACATCAATCAATCGCAACGCGATTTTACCGTTCATGATCGGGATATCCGGTTTGGCCTCGGCGCTGTCAAAGGCGTTGGCAGTGGTGCCATCGAAGCGATCGTTGAAGCGCGGCAGGACCATCCGTTCACCTCGCTTTCCGATTTCTGCGAACGGGTTGACCTGCGCCGGGTGAACAAGCGCGTTATCGAGGCACTGATCAAGTGTGGCGCGTTTGATTCGCTCGGGCATAAGCGGGCCCAATATCTGGCCGCGCACGAAGATGCCATGGCCGCCGGCCATAAGCTGCAACGTGAAAAAGAATCCGGCCAAGAATCTCTGTTTGGAACCGACCAGATCGTTTCGTCCAATGGACAGGCGTACGGAATGTTGCCCGATCTTGAGGAGTGGCCGGAAAATGTTCTTCTGGCCAACGAAAAAGAAGCGCTCGGGTTTTATATCACCGGCCATCCGCTGGCCCGCCACAGCGATGCGATCAAGCGTTTTGCCACGTGCGATACGGCCAGCC
>JAFDBS010000081.1 GCA_019313185.1 Deltaproteobacteria bacterium
CGATGACAGGCAACAATGCCCCGGCAGAACCGGCAGCTGACATTGATATGAGTGATCTTACCAAGGCAGAAGGCGGCCAGACTGTGGCTGACATCTTTGCACAGAAAGATGAATTGACTGGCAAGCCAGTCACTGTTCGCGGGAAGGTTGTCAAGTTCAGCCCGGAAATCATGGGTAAAAACTGGATTCACATCCAGGACGGTACCGGAGAACCGGGGATGAACGATTTGACTATCACCACTTCAGCCACCGCCCAGATGGGTGATACCGTCACCATCTCCGGGACCCTGGTGACAGACAAAGACTTTGGTTATGGATACAAGTATGACCTCATCATCGAAGACGCTGAGGTTACTGTCGAATAATTACCATATGCTTTGGACTCCTTCAGCCCCCGGTCGCCATCCGGGGGCTTTTTTGTCTATTGCTAAATTGGCTCTCTACTGCTTTGGTGGAAGTTTTCGAGATTCTGTCCCGATAAGGAGATGAATTCATCGTTAAATAAAGGTTTAGCCTCCAATGCCCTATCTCAAGTATGCACAAACCTCACACCCGAAACACGAGGTTCAACAAAGAGATGTTGTCGACTTGCTGACCAAGCTGTTTCACAAGGACTCTTTAGAACGCAAACAAGTCTCGTCTGTCTTCGCGCATGCCGGTGTTAAAACAAGGCAGCTGGTCAAACCACTGGCCTGGTACGCTGCGGAACACAGCCTAGCCGAACGCAATCGCGTTTATCTTCATGAGGGTTTCGCTCTACTTGAAGAGGCGTGCAAAGGTTGTCTGACCAAAGCCTGCCTAACACCCAATCAAATTGACCATATCATTACTGTCAGCAGTACGGGGCTGGCGACACCTAGTCTCGATGCCCTTCTAATCGACGCTCTAGGACTGATGCCGAGCATTAGCCGCGTGCCTGTCTGGGGGCTTGGTTGTGCGGGAGGAGTCATGGCCATTTCAATGGCACATGACTTTTTGCTTGCTTACCCCGAGCGGACAGTTTTAATTGCTGCACTAGAAACCTGCAGCTTAACCTTTCAGAAAGAGGACCTGTCACGCAAGAACATTGTGGGAGCGGCGTTGTTTGGTGACGGAGCAGGAGCTGCGTTGCTTGGTGGCAGCTCAAAATCAACTTCGCATCCACGACTCATAGCTCACCGGCAGCATCTTTTCTCCAGCTCAAAAACAATTATGGGTTGGGATATTGTAAACACCGGGTTTCAGCTGATTCTGGCTCGCGAACTCCCTCAGTTTGTCGAACAGCATGTTGAAGGAATTGTCCGCTCTTTTCTGGATGAGCATAGCCTTAAGATCAACGATTTGAAACATATCCTTTTGCACCCAGGCGGTCCAAAAGTTCTTGAAGCGGTGCTCAAATCACTTAGCCTTTCGAAAAACATCGGTCATCTGGCCGAAGAAGTGCTCGCTGATCATGGCAATCTATCTTCAGTATCGATTTTCGCCGTCGTTGAGAAATGGCTTACTCGGCACCACTACAGGACACAGGGTCCGGGTCTAATGATCGCATTCGGACCCGGTTTCAGTTGTAGCCTAATCCTCTTTGAGGTCTGAAATGATGTCTGGCTTTTGGGTTTTTTGCTTCTATTTTTTCGAGCGCCTTTTTGAAATTCTGCTGGCAAAGCGCAACTGGCGGATTCTTCAAAATCTGGGGGGCAAGCAGTATGCTTCACAGAATTATCGCACTATAGTGGTTCTGCATGCACTCTTTTGGGGGAGCTTGCTTTCGGAAAGCTGGCCCTGGTGGATTCCCTTAGATTTGCTGACAATCAGCTGCCTATTCAGTCTGGCGCTTTTGATGGTGGTCCGCTATTGGTGCATTCTGAGTCTCGGCCCTTATTGGAACACCCGAATTATTGTTGTTCCCGGGCAAGCTCGGATCAAACGAGGCCCATACCGTTGGCTGCGGCATCCAAATTATTTGGTGGTTAGTTTGGAATTTGTCCTTATACCTTTGCTGATGCGTGCGCCATGGACACTGTTTCTCTTTTCTTTGGCCAATCTAATCGTCTTACGCCAACGCATTGCCCTCGAAGAGAAAGCCCTCACTGAGCACAGCGGCACCAGTTTGCATGGCAACAGTTCATAGTTTCCCCAAACACAAAGACCCGGACCTTCCCGACTTTATCAAATTATGCACACGGAAAATTCTCAAAAACAGATTGCAATACTCAAAGCAGGGGAGACTTTTGCAGCCTTGCGTGAAGAAACAGGAGATTTTGACAATTGGTTCTGTCAGGCAATGGGGTTGGATCATCATCAGGTTCAAGTCATTGAGATCTACCGAGGCGAGCCTTTGCCACCTTGGCAGACCCTGTCCACAGCGTTAATCACCGGCTCCCATTCGATGGTCACCGATCGTGACGCGTGGATGTTGACCACTCAGGACTGGTTACGCAAGGCCGTTTCCCAATCGCTTCCAGTTCTCGGCATTTGTTTTGGGCATCAGCTTCTCGCCGAGGCATTTGGCGGAGAAGTCAGCTGGAACCTGAGTGGCAGAGAAATTGGCACCCATCAAGTCTCTCTGACGGCAGAAGGCCAAAAAGACAAACTGCTGGGCAGATTGCCTGTTTTTTTCCATGCTCATCTTGCGCATCAGCAGAGCGTGACCAAACTGCCTGAAGGAGCCCGGTTGCTCGCTACCAGTGACCAGGATTGCCATCAAGCCTTTGCTTATGGATCGGCATATGGTCTCCAGTTCCACCCTGAATTCAACGAATTGGTTATGCTGCGTTATATCGAACTGCTTGAGTCAGAGCTCCGTCAAGAAGGGGCTGACCCCGGAACGATCAAGGCCCAGATCTGTCCGACACCTGAAGCTCGTTCGCTGTTATCGAAATTTGCCACATGGTTCAGATAAGATCGAACAACCTAGCCCTTTTTTAAGCGCCACCCTTGAACCTCTGTAATCGTTCAGCAAACTGATTGACCGGAGCGCATTCAACAGTCCGACCGATTGTTCTCGACAGAAAACCTACAGGCGAGCACAATCAGACAGACAAAGTGTGCAGTGCAACGAAACATTAACAGTTTGAGCAAGACTATTAATCAGGAATGAAAATGGCTATAGATCCGTTCAGCAACCGTCGTTGGCAAACCAGGCATTTGTTGCAACTGTTGCAAACTCGCCTTACGGATTTGGTTGAGGCTCCCAAAATATTTAAGGAGGGCCTTCTGACGTTGTATTCCCACCCCCTCGATGTGAGACAACCCAGAATCTAATTGGCGCTTTGCGCGAAGAAGACGATGATATTTAACCGCAAAGCGATGGGCCTCGTCACGCAATCGCTCCAGCATAAACAGGGCTGCAGAACCCTTATGGAATACAACAGGATTTTTGCGGCGGGGAAGGAAGAAACGTTCTTCGCTACGGTCTATTCTTCGGCCTTTGGCATTTCCAATCACACGACTTTTGGCAATGCCGGCAACATCGACATCTCCAGACAGACCCAAGTCTTCTAACAGTGTCACAAGAACCTTCAGCTGGCCTTTGCCCCCATCCACCAAAATAAAATCCGGGAGCAACTGATCGGCCGCGCCTCGTGAGAGCCGACGCAGAAAGACTTCACGAAGGGAAGCGTAATCATCCATCCCATTGACCGACTTAATCCGATAATGCCGGTACTCTTTGGTTGCCGACTCACCATCGATCATCACAGCCATGCTGCCAACCGTTGCTGTCCCTTGGATGGTTGAGATGTCGAAACATTCCATCCGTCTGGGCAACCGTCTCAGCTGTAATACCCGCATGATCTCAGCAAGGGTTTGATTGCGAGCTTCTTGTCGACTTCCGCGAACAGCCAACGACTCTTCAGCGTTTCGTGTTGCAAGGTTGACGATTTTACGGCGTTCACCGCGTTGTGGCAACACGATTTTGACCTTGCGGCCTCGTCGTTCGGACAGCCATTGACTTAAAGCCTGATCCCCTTCTATCGCAATAGGCAGCAATATTTCGTCCGGAAGGGGAACCTCGCGGGCGTAATGCTGGGTTAGAAACTCTTCGAGCAGGTCAGCCTCGGAGCCCAACCAGTCGAGGTTATAGTTACGCCGACCCGTCAAACGCCCCTGCCTGATGAACATCAGGACGATTTCGACCTCCCCGCCGGCCCGGTACAAGCCCAAGACATCTTGATCCATCCCGCCATGCCGGACAGATTTTTGATGTTCTGTGGTTTCTTCTATCGAATCGATCTGATCTCGGATTCGCGCAGCCTCCTCATAGCGCATTTCGTTGGAAGCCTGTTTCATGCGGTCTCTCAACGTCTCGAGGACTTCATGCTGTCGTCCCGACAGGAGCGCGACCACTCCCTGCACCAAACGCTGGTATTCCTCTCGCCGAATCAGGCCGTGGCAGGGCCCGCTACACTGACCAATTTGGTAGAACAGACAGGGACGGCCGCGGCTCCGGCATTTGGCCACAGGATAATGCCGCAACGGAAACATCCGATAGACTTCTTTGAGCGTCTCGCGAACTGCTGCAGCGGATGCGTAAGGTCCGAAATACCTGGCTCCATCCTGGCGGACCTGACGAACGATTTCCAGCGCTGGGAACTCGTCGTTTAAGTCACAGCGTAGCGACACGAACGTTTTGTCATCCCTTAAATGAATGTTGTATCGAGGTCGATGCTTCTTGATCAGGGTGTTTTCAAGAATCAGCGCCTCCTTCTCCGTATCTGTGACGATTGTCTCAATGGCTGTGGTTCGGTCCATGAGAAAGCGTATCTGTGGCCTGCTGTCACGTTTTGCCTGTAGATAACTTCGCAAGCGTTGCCGAATATTTTTAGCCTTGCCAACGTACAAAACTGAGCCCTGTGAATCCTTCATCAGATAAACACCCGGCCCCGTCGGTTGTTTGCGCAGGTCAATCACCACAAACAGAAGCTCCTTGCAACTGGCTAAATTATCGATTATCTTGATATTAACCTGATCTACTAAGGCCGGTCATTGTCTCCCGATGTTGGCCCAACGGATCTAAATATTTGGTTTATTCCCAACTTAACAACACCCGATCGGAGTGTCAAATCGACGGTCTGTAACGCGGAGGGCACCATGATGCGATTTTTGCTATGTGTTTTTATCAGCCTGGCCATTTTCCCCCTTGACAGGGCCATGGCGGTTGAGGCTCTTGCTCCTCTCGAATCGGCAGCCCGCCAAGATGATCAACTCCACCCTGGCTTGAATACCTACCAGGTTACGGTCGAGACATCCAAGATCGATGAGACAATTCAAAAGATGACAGCCAGTATGCCTGCCGATCTACCACGGCCCCAACCACCTAACGTCATTAAATACTGGCGCCGAGGGGCACCTGAAAGCGTTATTCTTGCGGAAGGGGAGCAGGCCCATCCGTACATCACCCAAATGGTCGAGCGTTTTTCAAACAGTCTGGCCGTCGAGTTGGAAGCCATGTTGTTGCCACATTCAAAGGCTGAGCAGCGACAACAATTGGCGCAAGAAGCAAACATTAAGATGACCGAGGTTGTCATGGCCGCAAATCGCCTGCAGCGTTTTGAACTCCAATTCGAGGAGCCCAAAGATCTCGACCAGGCTTTTTACGCAACCAACATGCGCTTGCCCCAAAAAGAGATCAAAACCCTAATCTTTGATATAGACTTAACGTCCAACACAATCAGCGAAGTGAACGTGATCACTACGGAGGGGATCCATCTCACCACTGAAATTCGCTATCGGCAAATTGACAACGTCTGGGTTCCGGAGCGTATCCATACAACTAATCCAAACGGCACCATCGACGATTTGATCGAAGTGAGCTTTACTGCTGTTGGAGACTATCAGATGCCGGCCAAGATGGTTCGCACAACGCGAAGGCCTGAACTCAACGATGAGCTAGAGGTGAACTTTCGCGATTACATAATCAACCAGCCTCTTCCGGAATCGGTTCTCAACCGGATGCAGTCATCAGCCCATTAAGGAGATTTGCGAGATTGGACCCGCTTTGGAGCAATATCTTTCGTAAAAAACTCGATGAAGACTCTCTGACCAACTTTCTTAAAAACCTGCCGACTTTTTCGGGGTTGAGACACAAAGATCTGCGAACTCTTGAAGCTATTGTCCACCAACGTAACTACAAACCCAATGAACTGGTCTTCGAAGAAGGAGACCCTGGCTCTGGGATGTACATGATCCGCGGTGGATCAGTGCGAATTTTTGCCCGACTTGCTGACGGTGGTGAAGACGAACTGGCCATTTTGGAGTCTGGAGATTTTTTTGGTGAAACCACCTTGACTGCGCCGGCAGCAAGGAGTGCTTCGGCTCGGACAATGGAAGCGACAGAACTGGTTGGCCTCTTTCGTTCTGACTTGCTTGAACTCTCCGAGCGGCAGCCTTCTGTGGCTAACAATATCCTTTTCGGGATCACGCGTGTCATTAGCGAACGCCTCCAGGCGTCAAGCATTGAAATCCGACGCCTGCAGAACCAGCTTGGCGAGCACTCTTCTCCCGAAGGGGCTGAGACATGAACAATGATCCGGTTGCGCGACGAGGATTGACTCGGGGCCAGGTTGCCCTCTCTTTTCTTGTCCTTTCTGCGGGGATCGCCTGTGGTCTTGCCATCTACTCTTCTGCAACCACATTAATCAGCCTCTTCCGGACCGCGTCTACTGTCCTATTCCTCCCGTTGTTGCTTTCGCTGGTGTTGACCTTTCTGCTCGAGCCTATTGTCGCACAGTTGGAAAAGCTGTTTAGTCGCAGTGGCAGCATTCTCATCGTCTACCTGCTCATGCTCGGGCTCTTGACCCTCTCAGCCCTATGGCTGCTACCACATTGGCAATCTTTTATTGGCAACCTAGGAACGGACTTTCCGCGCTACACAACCATTCTGACCGGTTATCTCAGAGAACTTCTCGAGGGGCTCCATAACCGTTTCCCTGTCATCGAAAGCTACAACCTGCCGATCAAGTTCCGCGGCTGGGCCGAACAACTCTTGGCAGCTTTTCTGACCAGCACACCTCAATCGGCACTGCGTATTGGCGGGTTGATGATAATCGTCCCCCTCTTTACTTTTTTCCTGCTCCGCGATGGCCGGAAAATTCGGCGTGCTTGCGTCGCCCTAGCGCCCAATCGTCATTACGAAATGGTTCACGACTTATCTTTCTTAATCAGCAAGCAGTTGGCGGAGTTTATCCGGGGGCGGGTTTTGGAAGCAATCATCATTGGCATAGTGGTTACCGCGGGTCTGTCTGTAACTGACATGCGTTATGCTCCGATGTTCGGTATTTTCGCAGGAGTCACCAATTTGATACCTTACATTGGACCCATTATTGGAATGGTTCCAGGGATATTGATCGCTTTTGTCGATTTTGGCGCGAGTGCCCAATTCTGGTGGATTGTCATTCTCTATGTCATCATCGCTCAAGTCATTATCGATAATTTTATTTTGATCCCGATCTTGATCTCCAGGGTGTCCAACCTTCACCCCCTTTGGGTCTTTTTTGCCATCATCGTCGGCGGTAAAATCTATGGAGTGATAGGCATGATTATCGGCGTTCCTATTGTCAGTATTGTTAAAATCATTTTGCTGGAGATCCGCACTTACCGAAGCACATTCCGGCTGCCCGAAACCGCCTTGATTTCAGACCGACACCATTGATCAAAAATGGCGACTTACTCTTACTTTGCTACCGCTGCCAAGGGGTTGGAAGAAGCCTTGGCTACCGAACTGCTGGCCCTTGGTCTTCAATCGATCAAAGTCGAAAGCGGAGGAGTTGGCTTTGAAGGCAGTCGAACCGACGGCTACCGCTGTTGTTTGTGGCTGCGCACAGCCAACCGGGTATTGCAGCAACTAAGCTCATTCGAGTGTCCAACAGTCGAGGCACTTTATTCCTCAACGGTTGACATTGCCTGGGAGGAACATCTCACCCCGGAAATGACCCTGGCCGTGGACGCCAATCTCCGTGATTCACGCCTCAATCATTCGGGTTATGCTGCCCTAAAAACTAAAGATGCGATTGTTGACCGACTTCGTCAACGTTTTGGCAAGCGGCCAAATATTGACACTAAAAACCCTGACATTCGGATCAACCTCTATATTGCCCGCAATCAAGCAATTTTAAGCCTTGACATGGCGGGAACAGCTTTGCACCAGAGAGGCTATCGCCAAGAACAAATGGTCGCACCGATCCGCGAGACCCTTGCTGCAGGCATCATTCAATTGACTGGTTGGAACGACTCAACGCCGTTTGTCGACCCAATGTGCGGTTCCGGAACATTCCCCATCGAAGCCGCTTTGTATGCATCGAAAACAGCTCCGGGGCTACTGGGCTCCACCGCATACAGTTTTCAAAAGTGGCCCTGCTTCCAAGTCAAAGTTTGGCAAGAAGTCCTTGGAAATGCCCAATCGGCTCTGCACAAGCTGCCCGATAGGTTCATCAACGGTGCCGACAAAGATCGGCAAGCTGTCAAGATAGCTCAAGGCAACTCAAGGCGTTTGCCTTTCGCCAATGCAATCGCATGGCACCAATGTTCTTTTTCGCGTTTGAAGCCACCGGAAAGACCGGGGACTTTGGTTTGCAACCCGCCCTACGGCACCCGTCTTGGCGAACAAGACAAACTGGTGCGTTTCTATAGACTGATTGGAGACACGTTGAAACAGAACTGGACTGGTTGGACAGCCTGGATTCTTTCTGGGAATCTGGCTTTAGCAAAAGAGGTTGGCCTCAAACCTGCCAAACGGATTGTCCTATACAATGGTCCAATTGAGTGCCGGCTTCTCAAATTTGAAATTTTTTGACCCTGTTGTTTTTCCTGTGTCTTGCCCCACAACCTCACTGACTTCGTTGCAATTGGAGGTTTCGAGCAAGCGCATTTTTTTGCGTATCAGTAAATTCATAAAAGGCAAAGCCAGGGATGTTCCATCGAATATATTGTCGTTAGCCGTTAAACAAAACTGTCAGCCCAACACTACTGAACTCCGGTTCAAGTCGATAAAACTTTGGTTCGCTAAATCCCAGCATATTTGATAAGATGCCAATCAAGAGAGAATAAAAGCCCGTATGCCTCAACGTCACTCTCAATGCCAAATTGTTAAAAACAAATCTAGCAAGGCATCAATCTGTAAGTGCGGACGTGACCATGACTGGCATGTTTAACAATCTTTGGATACCATTCCGTCCGCATCACGTTTACTGAACAACCCTTGTTTTTGAAGTCATCAACTTTTTTTCACTTTGGGATTACA
>JAFDBS010000082.1 GCA_019313185.1 Deltaproteobacteria bacterium
ACTGGCTCTTACCCATGCTTTAGCGATCAGTCTCGGCCCCGAGGTGAGGGTAAATTGCATAAGCCCGGGCTGGATCGATTTGAGCACTCAGAAGCAAGGAATTGATCGGAACATTGAGACACATTCTGACGCTGATCATGCACAACACTCTGTTGGTCGCATTGGCACGCCGGAAGACATTGCCGAGATGACACTTTTTCTAGCCAGTGAGAAAGCTGGATTTATCACCGGCCAGGAAATTATTGTTGATGGTGGGATGACAAGAAAGATGATTTATATCTGATCAGTTTTACACGATCCATCATGACTTTAATCCCCCATGCAGATGCCTGACTTATATTTTTGTGGTTATTGCTTTTTTGAAAACATTGTTGAACAATTCGTTCCCCCTTCAAAAAACACAGAACTATTTTGCCCCACAGTTCACCCTCATGACTGGAAGAACTTTTTATATTTGATTTCAATATGCCAGACAGGACAAAAGAACCAATTGTCAATTCTGAAGGGATGATAATCAGCATTTTGCCGAGATGGGTTGCTTTTTGATGACTATTTCGGTTATTTTGGAAAGGTATGCATTCACGTCCTTCTCGACATATCGTGGTTTTTATCAGTCTGCTGATTTTCATGTTGACCGGACAGGCCGGTGTTCAAGGTTATGTCTGGTGTCTCGGTGAAGACGGCCATTCTGCTCTTGAGTATGCTGAGAACAGCACCTGCGGTACGGCGTTGTCTTCATCAAAACGGGACTGCCATGTCGAGGTGGCCGCAGCTGACAACGATCTTTCCGAAGCGGACCACTGCGGGCCCTGTCTTGATATTCCAGCGAGTCTCGAAGCGCACTCTTTTCGATATGAGTTGCACAAATATTTTGATACATCAGCCGAACTGCCAGAAACGGTCTGGTTGTCCAAATCGGCTGTTTTGTTACAGGTCGTCACCAATGATCTGTTGTCCAAGCCACCTCCATGGATAAGCCAAGCAATCCTTTCTCATCGCACAGTTGTTCTATTAAATTGATTCATCCTCCCGCTTATCTGTTGTCTTGCCCCTGAGTCTTCAGTGGCTTTCGGGCAGTCGTCCGTTTTTATTCCTGACATTTTAAGTACACGGAGGTTGACCATGCCAAGACTGGCCCTGGTTGCTCTCGGTGCTGCACTCTTGATCGGTTTTCTGACGCTGAATAGCGAAACGTGGGGATTCGATGCGACCGCCACGAATACTGATTTTCGAGGTGTAGGCCACACAACGCAACAAACCAAACAACATACCTCTGATCCGGTGTTGTTGACTTATACCGAAGCGCTTGCTCGAGTCCTTGATAACAATCTGTACTTGAAGACCTTCTCCCAAGAACTTGAGGCTCGTTTAGCTGAAGCCAGACAATCCGGTCTCTATCCGAACCCTGAATTCTCGATTGAAATGGAGAATTTTGCCGGAAGCGGCGACTATTCCGGAACCGACAGTGCCGAAACTACGGTTCTGTTCAGCCAGCGATTCGAACTTGGTGGGAAACGACAGCAACGACTGGCTGTTGGGCATTTAAATAAAGAACTGGCAGAACGGGAACATGCCTTGGCCAAGGCCAATTTGATTGCCGAGACCACGGTCCGTTTCGTTGATGTCTTGGCTGCACAGCAAAGTTTAGAGCTGGCGAAGGAGCAATCGAGCCTGGCCGAAAAAGTCTTGAAGACTGTAAATCAGCGAATTGCTGCGGGTAAAACAGCGAGCATCGAGCGGCTGCGTTTCGAGGCGCTACAAGCCGAAGCCGCGTTGCGGGTGTCACAGGCGAAACTGAAATTGACAACAAGCCGTCAGGCCCTCGCAGCACTCTGGAATCAGGTTTCGGTCGAATTTGCCGGTGTCGAGGGCACCTTTGAGCGACTTCCTGAATTGCCCGTTTGGGCTGAATTGTCTGCAAAGGTTCCGTTCAGCCCGGCATTCGCTGCCCAGCAGACCGAGGTGAGCAAAGCTGATGAGACACTGGCCTTGGAAGAGTCCCGTCGCATACCTGATCTGACCCTGAGCATTGGTGGCAAGAATTTCGAAGACACC
This sequence comes from Deltaproteobacteria bacterium, assembly GCA_019313185.1. GTDB lineage: Bacteria > Desulfobacterota > Desulfuromonadia > Desulfuromonadales > BM103 > JAFDBS01. The sequence goes on from JAFDBS010000082.1 coordinate 2,056, forward strand.
AACGATAATGCTTTTGTTGCCGGTCTTGCAATCAGTTTGCCGTTGTTCGACCGCAATCAGGGTGCGATCGACGCCGCCCGGGCCCGCCAGGCCAAGGCCCGGTCGATGGCTCAAGCCACCCGATTGCAACTTCAAACCCAGCTCGAAGACGTCTGGCAGCGCTTAACTGTGGCGCACACGGAAGCCAGCCTGTTACGAGACCAGTTGTTGCCAGCGGTCCAGCAAAGCTTTGAAGCGATCAGCTACGGCTACCAGGTTGGGAAATTCGGTTACCTGGAGGTCCTAGATGCAGAACAGACCTTATTTGAAACAAAAAGCCGTTATATCGATAGCTTGACACGCTATCACAAAACTTTTGCCGAAATGGAACAGCTGCTTGGCCAGAGTGTTTCTCCTCCTGACCACCGCACGACATCGACCGTTTCAACTACACGAGGACAATCATGAAGAAACTGCTTTTTCTGTCCATTTTATTTATTGCGCTTATCGGTTACAGCTTGATTGCAATCGGTGTCAAGCCCTTATCCCAGTCATTTGCCGCCGGTGAGATCAATGACTCTGGTCATGATCATTCCGGACACGATCATGCAGAGCCTGAACAGGATATCGCCGACCTGTTCGAAGATGATGAGCATGCCGAAGACGATCATGCTGACCATGGTCACGAAGGGCATGACCACGCCCGCAAACCATCTGAAGGACACGATGGACACAACCATGGCTCGTTAGGCGGACTTTGCGTTGAACATAATGTCAATGAGGCCGACTGCGCTCTTTGCCAGGGCAGCCATCTTGCTGACCTGGCCCCTGGACATGGAATGAAGGTTCGCCTGGCGTCGCCCGACGTGGCAGCGAAAGCCGGGGTCAGTATTGTCCAGCCGCAGCGGGTCATGCTCGCGAATGGTAGCGAGCTCCCCGGCCAGGTAGCCTATAATCGTAAACATCTCGCCTACCTGACTTCCCTTGCGCCAGGCGTGGTTCGCAAGGTTCATGTCCAACCCGGAGACCATATCGACAAGGGCGATTTGCTGGTAGACATTGCCATGCCAGAGGTGGCCACCCTCAAAGCTGAATATTTTTCCGCAAAGGCTCGTCAGGTCCAGGCAAAGTTTACCTATCAACGCGAGAAAGATCTTTTGCAACGGGGGATTACTTCTCGTCAGGAGTTTCAACAGGCCGAAGCAGAATACCTGGCCAGCCGCAGTGCAACAGAACAATTCCGACATCAGTTGCTTAATTTCGGATTGACCGAGGGGGATATTGAGCAACTTTCGCAATCACGTCATGCCGGAGCTAACGTCTCATTGACTTCGCCCTTTGCCGGCGAAGTGACCGATTTGCAGACAGCGGTAGGTGAGGCGGTCAGTGCCGGGACAGCCCTCGTGACAGTTGCCAACCTGGACACCCTCTGGATTGAACTGGCGATTCCCGAATCGCGGATCTACCAAGCCCATGTTGGCGCTGCCATCGAAGCGCGTTTTGATGGCCTGCCGGACAAGCTGTTTCACGGCGAATTGTTTCAGATCGGTGCAGCCATTGATGAGCGGACCCGCACGCTCAAGGCACTGGCTGCCGTTGAGAATCCTCAGCATCGCTTGAAAGTCGGGATGTTCGGATCGGTTCGCATCCTTGCCGGTGCTGTCAGCGACCATCTGGCGGTGCCCGCAGATGCCGTACAAAACATCGATGGCCAACCTTATCTGTTTATCCAGGAAGAGCCAGACCTGTTTGAGTTGCGCCGGGTTGATGTAGGGACTGATCGGAACGGCTTGGTTGTTATCTCCACTGGGTTGAACCAGGATGACCAAGTGGTCGCCGGTCAAGGTTTCGCCCTCAAGTCAGAAGTGCTCAAGGCGCGCCTCGGTGCATCCTGTGCTGATCATTAAAGGAGGTCTGCCATGCTGGAAAAACTGATTGCGGTTGCTTTGCGCAACCGCTTAATGGTAGTCCTTTGTTTCCTTGTAGCGTTTGCAGTGGGCCTTTGGTCCTTGCTAAGGCTGCCGGTCGATGCATTTCCTGACACCACACCGGTGCAGGTGCAGATCAACACAACCGCCCCGTCGCTTGGCCCAGAAGAGATCGAAAAACAGATTTCTTTGCCGGTTGAACTCTCCGTGTCCGGTTTGCCCGGGCTGATCCATGTTCGTTCCATCTCCAAGTTCGGCCTTTCCCAAGTTGTTGCCATTTTTGAAGACGATATGGCAATCCTTGATTCACGTCAGTTGATTATCGAACGCCTGGCTGGCGTGGAACTCCCAGAAGGTATCGAACGTCCTGAACTCGGGCCAATCTCAACGGGTCTCGGCGAGGTGTTTCACTATGTATTACGTTCCGATAATCCACAGCGCGGGCTGGATGACCTGCGCACCTTGCACGACTGGGTGGTCAAACCAGAATTACGCAAAGTCGCCGGTGTCGCGGAGGTTAACTCCTGGGGCGGACTGGAAAAGCAGTATCATGTGATTGTGTCGCCCGAGGCATTGATCAAATTTGGTTTGACTTATCAAGATGTAGCCGCCGCTTTGCAGGAAAACAATTCCAACGTTGGTGGTGGCCAGGTGGTCACAGGCGGTCAGACATTGCTTGTTCATGGCCTCGGACGGGTGAGCACGGTTGATGAGATCACCAATATAGTCATTGCTGCTTATCAGGGTGCGCCGGTCAAAGTCGGGGATATAGCCGAGGTGGCGATCGGTCACGAACTGCGTCGCGGAGCCGTATCAGCAGGCGGGCAGGGGGAAGTTGTGCTTGGTCTGGGCTTTATGCTGATGGGCGAGAACAGTCGGACAGTAACCGCCGATCTTAAAGAGGCACTGGATCGGGTTCGCGCTGCCTTGCCCGAAGATATCATCCTCGAAACAGTTTATGACCGAACCGAGTTGGTCGATCAAGTGATCCAAACGGTCAAGCACAACCTTGCCGCGGGCGCACTCCTGGTCATCGCTGTGCTTTTTTTGCTGCTTGGCAACCTCCGTGCCGGTCTGTTGGTGGCTGCGACCATCCCAATGGCGATGCTTTTTGCAGCTTTTGGCATGCAGGAGCTTGGAATCGCCGCCAGCCTGCTCTCTTTGGGAGCAGTTGACTTTGGTATCTTGGTCGATGGCTCAGTCGTGATGACTGAAGCCAACCTGAGACGTCTTACAGAGCGACAGATGCAGTTGAACAGGCCTTTGTCCGTCGCCGAGCGCTTCGATGCCATCCTGGTCTCCAGCCAGGAAGTGGTCCGGCCCATCATTTTCGGCCTCGGTATCATCGTTCTGGTGTTCTTGCCCGTACTCACCTTGGAAGGAATTGAGGGCAAGATGTTCAAGCCGATGGCATGGACGTTCATCTTCGCCCTCGTCGGCGCCTTACTGGTTGCTGTGTTTCTCTCACCGGTCCTGTCCTTCCAGTTCCTGCCGAAAACACTTAAAGTCCAGGAACGTCAAGTTGACGGCTGGCTCAAGCGGACTTACGAGCAAGTCCTGAGGTTGGTCTTGCAGTGGCGCAAGGCTTTTCTTGCCACCGTTGCATTGCTCCTTGTGGGTACAACCCTGCTGGGCTTTCGCCTGGGTGGGGAGTTTCTGCCACGGCTGTCCGAGGGCTCCCTTGTTGTCAGCGTGGTTCGCCTGGCAGGGGTTTCTGTCGATGAATCGATTGCTTATAACACTGAGATTGAAAAACTCCTGCTCGAGGAATTCCCTGAGGAGATCCGACACGTTTGGAGCCGGTTGGGCAGTGCCGAAGTGGCCACCGATCCGATGGGTACGGAACTGACCGATATCTTTATGACTCTGCATCCGCGCAAGCAGTGGACCCGCGCGAACAGTCAGGCTGACCTGACGGCAAAAGTTGAAGAAGCCTTGCACGGACTGCCCGGAATCCGTGCTGTGCTGTCTCAGCCAATCGAATTGCGGGTCAATGAGATGCTGTCAGGCATTCGTGGAGACGTCGGGATCAAGATTTACGGTGAGGAGTTTGACCAGTTGGTCGCCTTGGGCGGACAGGTCGAACATATTCTGACGGAGATTCCCGGTGCTGCTGATGTTGCCGTGGAGCAGATCACTGGACAGCCGACCTTGCAAATTGAAATCGATCGTGAAGCTTTGGGTCGCCACGGTGTTGCCGCCAAAGACGTTCTCGACATCGTAGCAGCCGTCGGGACGTTCCAGGTGGGGGATGTGTTCGAAGGTGAACGATCTTTTCCACTGGTCCTGCGCCTACCCGATCGTCACCGTGGCAACCCGGAGTTGCTGGCTGAGACTCTTATCCCGACACGAACCGGGGCGATTTTGCCATTGAAGGCACTGGCCGACATCCGCGAGGTTGACCGCCCTTCAACGATTAACCGGGAATGGGGACGGCGCCTGATCAAGGTTCAAGTCAATGTCCGAGACCGGGATATTGCCACGTTTGTTGATGAGGCAAAAATGGCGATCGCCGATGAGGTTAAGTTGCCCGACGGCTACCTGATCGAGTGGGGGGGGCAGTTCGAAAACCTGGAACGTTCGCAACAGCGTCTCATGCTGGTTGTGCCCCTGACCCTCTTGCTGATTTTCGTGCTGCTTTATTTCAGCCTGAAGCGCTTACGTGATGTCCTCATCATTTATACGGGCATACCTCTGGCTGCTGTCGGCGGTATCGTTGCCCTTACAATGCGTGGTATTCCGTTTAGCGTCAGTGCTGCAATCGGCTTTATAGCTCTCTCCGGGATCGCTGTACTCAACGGACAAGTTCTGGTTGCAGCAATCCGCAATTTGCTCAACGATGGCTTGCCGATGGTCGAGGCGGTGACTGGAGCGGCTAAGCAGCGGTTAATTCCTGTCTTGGCAACTGCCGTTACCGACGCCGTAGGCTTTCTGCCAATGGCCGTTTCGATCGGTGTGGGTGCAGAGGTCCAGCGTCCGCTGGCAACGGTTGTGATTGGTGGCGTTCTGACGTCGACCCTGCTGACACTATTTGTTTTGCCATCGCTTTACGTGCTGGTCGGTAGTCGAAGCCAAACTCAAAACCATGAAGAGTCGAAAAACCGTCATTAGCTGATCAATTTGATTTCAATAAACTGTGATTTTTATTCACTAGATTGGATCGTCGACGAAGCCCTTTACCTAGCGAACACTTCGATACATTGACTTTTCCTGGGTAGTTAATGATTTTGACAATAATTTTCAAAAAGCATTGTTTTCTGCTTGACATATCTGACTAAATTAGTAATATACAAAGCATTAGAACATACTTCATGTTCAACCTCCTAAAAAACACAGAAACCCGTTGCCCCACAGTTCCCTCCTGACTGTGGGGCCTTTTTTTCTCAGTTTGCAGGTTTTTAGGAAACAGCCATAGTGCCAAATTTAGGAGCGGCAAA
>JAFDBS010000083.1 GCA_019313185.1 Deltaproteobacteria bacterium
AATCCCTTGATTGGCGATGATGGTGCCATCAACGACATCGCCGTCAATCGTGACATCGAATGTCACCGTCGCAGCGATTCCGATCGTTCCATTTGGATCAGCACTCATCATGCCGGCCGTGGCAGAGGAAGAATCATTGATCAGCAGCCCGTTCTGCAACGGTGAAACGGTGTCACCGTTTATCACCAGATCATCGACCGGGTTGCCATTCAACGTTGCGCTGTTGTTCACATAACTGGTGTTGGTCGGGATCTGGTCGGTCAGCACACTGTTCACAAGATTTTCGTTGCCGGTGTTTGTGGCGATAATCGTGTAGCGCAAAGTGTCGCCGGGCAGCAATACAGCCGGATCTCCGGTCAGATCTTCTGACGTCTTCCAAATCTCGAGGATCGGAGCTGAACGGATTTCTGTTGTGGTCGCATTGCTTGACATGATCGGCAGGTTGCCGCTCAGGAGAAGAGCTTGGTTGGAAACGGTCGTCCCGTTGTCCAGGACAGTCACCAGCGATGCGCTGAAGACAACAACCAGCGAATCGCTGGGTTCACCCTGGGCTGCCAAATTGATGTTGCGAATATCGACGAGCCCGGTAGCGTTGGCACCACCGGCCACATCGATATTGGTGATATCAGCGTTGGGGTCCGAGATGCTGACCAAGCTCAAACTGCCAGCCTCAAATTCAACAGCCAGCTCGTCAATCAAATCCAGATTGGTCAGGGTTGCTGAACTCTCGTTACTGAGCGTGAGGGTGTATGTCAGACTGTCCCCCGGCTCTGCATTGGCGGTCGATACTTCTTTCAATAGGGACACGTCGACTTCGGCATTGAGGGTCACCGACGCCGGGCCAAAACAGTAATCATTTGGCACCGTCACCGCCGGACATCCCTCCCCGGTGCGTTCGGTGGTGGTTGCACCGTCCAGTGAGGTCCAGTCGACAAATACAGTGTTGGATAAAACCGGAGATATGATCGCACCCAGGGCTACCTGATAGGTCAACACCAACGACTGTCCGACGGGAATGTCGAGCGATCCATCGCCGTTTTGTTGTCCCCAGGCAAGCTCACCATCATCAAGAGTTGTTGGATTGGCTACAAAAATGTCGACGGGTGCGCCGTTGATCACTGCAGTCGCCGAGTCAAGCTCCAAAGAGGCATTGGCCGGCAACCTGTCAACAATGCTGGTGTCAAACGCCGTGGAACTGCCGATGTTGGTCACCGTGACCTGATATTCCAGGATGTCCCCTGCTGCCGCGGGAGCGGTTGGTAACTTGCCGCTGGGAGTGATATATCTGATCAAGGTCTTGGTCGCAGTTAAATCCGGTTCGGTTACCGTCAAGTTCTTGGACACATCGGCCGCACCCAATTGTTGCGTGGCGGGGCTGCCATTGATCCGGTTATAGGTGTACCGGGCAGTGTTGTTGAATGACAGACCGGCCTGGTTGATCGTGGTGTTTTCAAGTTCCACGATGAGCTCAATCACTGCCTGGCCACCAGCTGGGATGTCGATCCCGGCAGTCGTGTCTTCGATCACCAGGGAGGTTTCGCTGCCGGTGTTGCCAAGCGTCCATGTGCCCCCGCTGATCACGCTTGCGCTGACAAAGCGCAGTTCGGCGTTGGCACTGGACAGGTCGTCCAGAATGCGGACGTCGTAGAGCGGCACATCGACTGCTGTTTCAGGCACCGTGATTTGGTAGGCAAAACGTTCGCCAATGGTTGCCGTGGTCTTCTCGTCACCTTTAATCGTCTTAAACAGTGCACTGGGTGTCTGAATCCACAAACGTGTTGGATCCGGTGGCGGGTCGCCGCTCGGAGGAGCAATGCCGTTGACATAGGGATCATCGCTTCGGGCAGTTAACGCCAAGGCATTCAAAGTCGCCTGGTTTTCCACCAAAGAATCGTTGGCCAGTGTCCCCAACAGGGTGATCTCGAATTCAATGACAAGCTCACCACCGACCGGGACATTTAACGCGCCAGGACTGCCGAAGATTTGCAACTCTCCTGAAGCGGTATTGAAACTGTGGTTCGTTCCTGTCGGCAAACTAACCATGGCAAACGAGTTCAGGTCGAAGACGGTTGCATCCAGTTGATCACTGATCGTCACGTCGTCAATCAGCTGGTTGACGTTGAACAGCCGTAGCCTGTAGCGCAGTCGATCACCGGGAGAGGCTGTCGTCGCGGGGAACATATTGCTGGCCAGGTTTGTGACCGTCTTTTGAAAGTAATATCCGGTGAGCGCGGTGGTGACGATCTGGCTGTCCTGGTGATCGTCAATTTCCGGCGTTCCATCGGTTATGGGCCTGTTGTAGGTTCGCGGGGGAGAACTTTCATTCGGGTCGGCACTTTGCCATTGAATCGCGCCGGCAATATTGGTCAGCTGCAGTCCGTCGGTTGTGATGTCTCCATCGAGTTGCGACTGGTAGGTGATCAGCAGCCGTTGATCCGGCGCGATCCTGGCCCGGTCGGTCAACGTGCTGATCGTGAGCGGGCAACTTGGGCCGGACGTGCCATCGTAGGTCACCGAGTAATCGGTTCCAGAATTCAGATTTGCCACCAGGCTTCCATCCGGTTCAACGATTTGAGCGATCACACCCAGTTCCGCGGTCGGATCGCGATCGCACATCCCGTTTGGGATCTGATCGAGAACGGTCACATTCCAGGCGTCACTGCCGCCAGCGTTTCGAACATCAACGGTAAATGTCGCCGCGGTGCCCAGGTTGAGAGCGGTTTCATCGCTGTTTTTGGTTACCACCAGATTGGGTTCGACAATGGACATTGGCGGAGAAACCCCCCATTCGCCGGGGAGAGGCTCATAAAACTGTCCTTCGATCAGCCTGCCAAAGGACCACTTGGCAGTATTGACGAAAGAAGTTCCCGCCACGTTTGTCGTTGAATCGTCGGCAACAACGGTAATTTCGACAACGATCTGCTCCCCTTTTGGAATCAGGGGGATCGGCTGAAACGAAATGTTCTTGGTTGTCATTTGGCCGCCCGGAGAGTTCGGATTATTCTCCGGGGTCAGGGTCACTGACTGCCCAGTGCTTTTGTAATAAGCGTTGTGACTGACGTAGCTGAGATCGGCACCGGTGGTCGTCAAATCGTCCCAGAGCGTTACGGTGTGCAGGTCGTTCAGGGACGGTCCGCCAACGATGGTCATCGATGGAAGTGTCAGCGTATAGGTGAATGGTTCGCCAATGGTTGCGGTCGGACCCGGCGACTGTTTGTCAATGCTTTCAACGGGGATAAACAGGTCCTGGCAGCTGTTGCTGGAGCCATAATCCGAACCATTGGCGAACCATATTCGGTGGTCAACATTGGCGCAGGCCATGTGACCGGTAAAGATAACGTTGTTGAAAATGATCAGGTAGATCGACGGATCATTGGTTTGAAAGTTCAGGGTGCTGGTCAGCGGGTTGGACCCAGGGAAGTTTTGGAAGGTGCAGTCACGGTCGATGGTAATCTGGACCGGCACGGGATCAACGAAACCGTCGATGACCCCGTTGGGATAATCACTGCAAAATTTCTCCTCAGCCAGGGCCGGGCCAATGGCTACCGCCAGTAAAAGGCTGATCACCAAGACCGCTTGGAACAACGCGATGCGTGGTAGACCTTTGGCAGCCGTTTTCAGGTTTGCTTGCAATATTTCAAAACAATAATGCTTCATGGTTCCCATATCATTGACAGCAGTCATTACATCCCAATAGAAAAACGCCCATCTCCCGCCGAAGATGAGCGCTTCTGAATCCATGTGCTGCCGGGTCCCAAGAAACATCACTCATCTCTTCGGCAACCCGGCTATCCTGACTCTCAGGACCCGTGGCTTTGCGTCACCAGATTGCTCTGGCTTTGCCCTTTCGGAGAACTATGCTGACCGTGATCAGTCGAACGGCCAGATTGTAAAAATTCATTCCTCCTTAAAAATTGACAAAGCGCCCATCTCCTGCCGAAGATGGGCGCTTCTGAACTCCCTGTACTGCCGGGCCCCAAGAAACGTCTCTCATCTCTTCGGCAACCCGGCTATCCTGATTCTCAGGACCCGTGGCTTTGCGTCACCAGATTGCTCTGGTTTTGCCCTTTCGGAGATTCTTGCTCGTTCGTTACAGAACGGCAAAAACTATGTTTCCATTCCAGCACAAACCGTTCCAACTTTGATCTAGTTTAACAAAAACAACACTAAACACCTTAAAATCACTACGTATTTAATAAATTTATTTACACTGGCCATCAATCTTATCATTCACACCTGGTGACAGATTTTGTCACCCACTGTTGGCTTTTGCCAACCCAAGAAGGACGTCTACAGCGTCACATCTCTTAATTGAACGTTTTAAATTCAGCACGGCGATTTAATGACCAAGCCAAGTCCGTTGCGGATGGATCAGTCGGCAGTTCTTCCCCGTAGGAGATGGTGTCGAGTCGTTCGGCTGCGACCCCTAGGGAAACAAGATATTGCTTTACGCTTTGAGCCCGCCGCTCGCCAAGCGCCAAGTTGTATTCATCAGAACCTCGTTCATCGCAATGGCCTTCGATGACCACCTTCATGTCCGGTTCGTTTTTCAAAGCGTCGGCGTTTTTGGCCAACACCTGCCGCGCTTGATCAGTCAATGTAAATTGGTCGAAATCGAAATGAATTCGTTCAAGCGATATTCTCAATACCGTTGATTCGGCATTCGTGGTTGACTCTAGAACCTCCTCGGCGACTTCTGGGGCTTGAGATGTGCTTGTCGATTCTGTTTCAGGGGCTGTGGTCACCTGGACAGGCTCCTTGGCACATCCGGAGATGAGAGCAACACACAACAGGACTAAGAGAATTACAGGTTTACCGGCGGTTTGGTTCATGATATCGACTCCTTTGTTAGATATTGGCTTGATCGCCATAGTCGTCACTACGACTGTCATTGTCATCACGGCCTGTCCGTCCGTCTGGGTGGCGCTGTTCCGGCATGACAGCCCGGCAAATAGGAAAGCGCCCATCTTCTGCCGAAGATGAGCGCTTGTTGAATACCTCGAATGCCGGGCCCAAGAAACGTCTCTCACCTCTTCGGCAACCCGGCTGTCCTTGGACAGGACCCGTGGCTTTGCGTCACCAGATCGCTCTGGCTTTGCCTTTTCGGAGATTTTTACCTGTTACGGGTAAAAATTATGGATTTAATGTCAACATGCTTAGCACAAACTGTTCCAGTCACAACAAACGGCGAACCGCTGGGCGATAAGCTCCGAAAATAGCACGCCTGCCGGTAGCTTGGCCTGTCTGAGCTTAGGTCCCGTCCCAGCAGAATGTGACAGATTTTGTCAAATCGCTCGGCGATTTCCCGAAATCTCTCTTGTGACAGGGGTCTGTATCACGGCCTTGGCCGAGCTATTTGCACAACGCCTCGCAAGGAATGCCGTCGTGATCGCCGTCTAAATAACCGGCACCACAATTGCGGAGATAAAATACGGCTTCGTCGCAACCGGACATCTCCCGGCAATAACGTTTGGCCCCGCACTTAAAGTCTGTGCGGCTGGACGGTTCCGTTGCGTTGCGCCTGTCCCGCCGCCAAATCCAAGGCGGGGTCGGTCGATCATCTTGCCAGAGCCCCCGCCTGGCCAACCGCGCCTGCTCTTCAAGTTCGGCATAAGATGGATCGCTGCTGTAATCTTTATAATGCCAGGCATACCCTGCTCTGACGATCTGCTTGTTCAGGTTGGTTCCGTCGGGAAGTATCACCTCGCCAAGCGTCCTGCCGTAACGATCGGTCGATTGCCATCGGACCTGAACAGATCGCTGGGCCGCGATTGCCAAAACATACCGCTTTGCAGCTTGGCCATGGGCTTGACCGATTTCCGGCGTATCGATATGCGCCAAGCGAATGCGCCGGGCTTGGCCCTCATGGATAACCTCGACCGTATCGCCGTCAATCACTTTGACCAACTTCCCGGAAAATGTCGCCGCATAAGAACAATTCCAGGCAAAGACGCCCACGGCCGTGGTCATAACCAGGAGAGCCAGCAGAACACATTGCCGCACGTTCATGCTTTGGATCACCGGAGGAAACGTTCCAAGCGGCTTGTCGACACGAGGCATGATCTGTCTATTCATGGCCCATTACAATTCTCTTATTTGACCAGAGGGATGTTATCCCATTGCGTCGTATAGGCCGGCGACAGGTTGGCCTGTTTCATGTACCAGTCCTTTCGTGGGCGCTGTCCACCGAACCAAACCTTTCCCCGCCCCTTATGATTGATGGCGTCAACGGCTCGCATCAAGGCACCTTCATGGGTCGCAGCACCCACAGGCTGTTCGAACAGTTCAAACTGGACGTCTTCAGGGAAGCAAAAATCTGTGAGGATAACCCCTGCCTTGGCATACCGATAATCTTCCTGCCAGATGGTATTGAGCAGGCGCACACACATGTCGACGATCTGCCGCGTATCAGAACTCGGGACCGGCAGCGTTCCGGTCGCAGCATTTGCATAATGGGGGCCAGCCTTGTCAAATGGGCTGGTGCGGATGAACACGTTGACCACGAGGGCGAGTTGTCTTTCGCTGCGTAGCTTTTCCGCCGCCCTGGCAGCAAACTCGCAGACCGTCTGTTTGAGATCTCCGTACTGGGTCAATTTATCGCCAAATGATCGAGAGCAAACGATTTGCTGACGTGGTTGCGGACTCTTCTCGAGATCGAGACAGCTCTCTCCGTTTAGCTCGCAAACAGTGCGTTCCAAGACCACGGAGAAACGCTGCCGTACAAAACGTCGATCAGCCTGCGCCAGGTGAAGGGCAGTTTCAATTCCGAGGGCCTGCAGTTTTTTCGTCAGCTTGCGGCCGACCCCCCAGATTTCGGAGACCGGGGTGATGTTCATCAGGTTCTTCTGCCGTTGCGAGTCAGTCAGGTCCACCACCCCTTGAGTTGCCGTGAACTTCTTGGCGGCAAAGTTGGCAAGTTTGGCCAAGGTCTTCGTCGGGGCAATCCCGACACAGACCGGTACCCCGATGTGCTGCATGACTGTTGACCGAATGTTCTGCCCGTGAGCAACGGGGCGGTTTATTCCGGACAGATCCAGGAAAGCTTCATCAATCGAGTACACTTCAACATGCGGACTGAATTGCTCGAGTGTCTGCATCACCCGCGCAGAAATATCTCCGTAAAGGGTATAATTGGATGAGAACACTTCGACCCCATGCTTGACAATCTCGTTCTTGACTTTGAAAAGCGGTGTTCCCATCTTGATGCCCAGCGCTTTGACTTCCTGGCTGCGGGCAACGATACAGCCATCGTTGTTCGACAGCACAACAATTGGGACGTTTTTTAAGTCGGGACGAAAGAGCCGTTCGCAACTGACATAAAAATTGTTGCAATCAACAAGGGCGAAGGTGCTGGTCATCGTTTGCGCAGACGATGTATGACGGTTGTGGCAACGCCGAAAATTTCAAGTTCTGCTATTTCAGGAATGACAATCGGCTCATATGCATTGTTCATGGGCACCAACCTGACCCGGGGTCTGGTCTCTAGCAGCTTGACCGTCAGTTCGCCGTTGACCGCGGCAATAACGATATCACCATGAACCGCGCTTATCGAACGGTCGACCACCAGCACATCGCCTGGGAAAATCCCGGCATCAATCATGGAGTCACCCTGAGCCCTGACAAAGAATGTTGCGGCGGGTTTTTGCACACACAATTCATTCAGGTCCAGTTTGCGTTCGCAATAGTCACTTGCCGGGCTGGGAAAGCCTGCGGGAACGGCCTCTGAAAAAAATGGGATGTTCAGCTGTTTAAATTCGCTGCTTTCACCAATGTTTGCGACTGTCATCATTTTCTCCTAAGAATTGTTTGGAACAGATTAAGCCTTGACGGGACAGTTTATGTCACAAAGAACAACATATCTACCCCAACCGCTTGTAGACGATGTTGGCCCCATTCGAAATGATAGAGAACTTTCTCGGTTAAATTCCCCGAGATGGCCGAAGACGCTCACCGGCAATCAGAACCGTCTGCCGATACGGCAGCATGGCCAACCGTGCTGCTGATGGGGCCCTGCAGATGATTTCATCCGGGACGAGCGCCTAGATTCGATTTTTGGGTTGTTTTCCTGCTTAAACCATATAGCCTTTACGTAACGCATGACAACAGAAAAGGAGGTCATCAAATGCTCAACCTTGGCTTTCTCGGGCTTGGGATCATGGGTTCTGCCATGGCAGAAAATTTAGTTCGTGCCGGTTTTCAGGTGACGGTATGGAACCGTTCCAAGGAGAAATGTGACCCTTTGCTGGCACTGGGCGCACACCCTGCCGAAAATCCACGTGACGTGGCCAGCCAGTGCGATCTGACATTCGCTATGCTGGCTGACCCCAAAGCGGCTCGAGAGGTTTGTTTTGGAGAAGACGGTGTTCTCGCCGGAATCAGCGGCGGCCGCGGCTACATTGACATGTCGACAGTCGACGACATCACCGTCAACGAGATAAACCATGCAATAACCGAAGCAGGAGGCCGATTTCTCGAAGCGCCTGTTTCAGGCACAAAACAGCCGGCGGTCGACGGCACATTGATTATTCTGGCGGCTGGTGACCGCTCGCTGTATGAACAGTCCCTCCCCGCCTTTGAAGTCATGGGCAAGATGTCACCGTATCTTGGTGAGGCCGGTCAGGCTGCACGGATGAAACTAACAATCAACATGGTCATGGGCGGCATGATGACAGCGTTCTGTGAGGGAATCGCTTTAGGCAGGAAGTGCGGCCTGGATGGCGCTCAACTGCTGGAGATCCTTTCGTCGGGAGCTTTGGCCAATCCCATGTTCAAGATCAAAGGGCCCATGCTGTTGGCAGGCGAGTTTCCTACCAGTTTCCCATTAAAGCATATGCAGAAAGATCTCCGTCTTGCCGTTGCCTTGGGCGACAGGCTCGGTCAACCCCTCCACTGCGCATCGACGGCCAACGAAATCTTTAAGGAAGCGATCAAATCAGGATGTGCCGATCAAGACTTCTCCGCAGTATTCAGCGCCATCGACTGAATAGACATGCCCATTGGCGGTCTATGACGCTCATGGAACGGGGCGATAGATGGTCAATTCACGGCACGCGGACGTCATCTGGTTGGTCCGCCAAACAAATCTAGTCGATGCCGATGGCGGCCGTGCGACATCCTAAAAAAGGGCTATTTGGCCTCTTTGGCAATCGTGCCATCAGCACTCTGCCTGCCCCTAAACCAGTCTCAGCTCTTAAGGGACGAATTCGGTAACGCGTTACATCACGGTGATCGCATCCGGCACCTTTTCTGGCCAATAATTTTCCTTGGCCAATATGGCACCGACAATCAGAGAACCGGGCTTGCCCTTGAGGGCACGCTCGATCACGTCATCAAAAAAGTTCTGAACACTGCCCATGAACTTGACGATTATCGACGACAACCGCTCCGGCAAATCAGAAATGAGATTTTTCGCGGTCCGGATAGGACGATTTGCAAGAAACTGTCGCCGGCCATGTTGATCAATCAACTGGATATTGCGGCAGGGTGTTTTTTAGGATACCGAGGCCTTTCAGGGTTTTTAGTTGTTCTGAAGCGTCTTCCCGAAACGCGCCGATCAAATTCGCCAGATCAGTTTGGGTCAAAGGATCCCGAATGCGTCCATTGATATCACTAACGAAGCGCGAATTGAGGCGATCCGGCCAATGGCTCGAACATGAAAGCCTCCAGACGCATATCGAATTCCATTTGCAGCAGTCCGATGAGCGTGAGAACACGCAGCACCATGTACGGCGGAGCTAACGTAACGCTTCGATGTCAGCTCGGCGGATAATATAACCATGGCAACGTCAAAGAGTCGCCATTTCATCGTCTGCGCGCTGTTCTGGCTGCTGAGGGTCGAACACCCGGCCTTGTTTCGTCGGCATATTGATCAACCCGTTCAGATTATACCTTAATGCCCATTATGGATTGAAAAGATGGAAGCATTCGTTCATCGGAATACCACCCAACAGATGTACAAAGAGGGAGTTAACAATTTCTGTTCATCACACCATGCAAACTTTGCACTGAAGCTGTTTGCGGCACGGCAACAGCCTGGCCTGGAAACTGTAACATATTGATTTTAATGTAAATTATTCCTAAAAGTCTGATGGTACGCTGTATGCAGTAGTTTCGATATATTGTTCTAGCTATCAGGGAGGGATTATGAACAAACTCGAACACAGCCCCCAGCAAGGAGATATTTTAAAGAGTTCTTTTATTGTCGAATTACAGAGCAGGACGTCTTTTGTCCCTTTCAAGTCAGATGCCGGCAATGACTACATTTCAATCAATCTGCGGAACTGCACACAGGAGTTTTTGCGAAAAACAGAGAAGTTCCTGCACGATAATGCAGAGCGCTTCCAGTTGCATGTACGCGGACTGGAGTATTATGTCGAAGTATTAGGCGGGGACAAATACCCAGACGCATACGAAAAATCATATCATGATGAAATCTGACACGGGGCAACGTAATGTCAACGTTCCGATTGAACGATTAACTCTGGCAATCAACGGCCAGTGAACGCCAATCACTTAACTTGTTCATGGCTTGCTTCGACCTGAACGAGATCTCGACTAAAAAAACAGAATGACGCTGCCAGCCACAGTCAAGAGTACATTTGCGAACGCGTATGCGCCGGTATATCCTAGGGATGGGACAGCGCTGTTTGCGGCCTTGGTGACAACGCTCAGCGATGCGCCGCTGGTCATGGAACCGGTAATCCCGCCAAACAGTAAAACAGGATGAATATTAAGCACTTTCCTGCCGAAAATATAACCGATAAAGATCGGGATCATGGTCACACAGATCCCAGCAAGAACCAGAACAGGTCCGGCAGCCACAAACGTTTCGATGATATCGCCCCCAGCCCGCAAGCCAACTCCGGCCATAAAAACCAACAACCCGAATTCCATCAAGATCCAGCGGACGGCGTCAGGTAAACGGCCAAACCTCGGATAAACGCTGCGCAAATAACCGATCCCCAGACCGGAAGCGAGCAACCCTCCTGCAGAACCCAGGCCGATGGAAAGCTGGCCCACATTGACAGCAAATAAACCAACAACAACGCCGAGAGCAATACCAAAAACAAAAGTCACCATGTCCGTTTCGGCAATCTCACGTTCAACGTGCCCGAGTTCCTCACCGAGCAATTTGATGTGTCCCAGAGGACCGACAACGGTCAGGACATCCCCTTTTCGAAGCTTGAAGTCGACGATATTGGGAACCTCCATGCGCATCCGTGAAATTCGTGTCAAAAGAACCCCGAACTTCCTGGCAATATCGAGTTCTTCCGGGGATTTGCCGAGCGTCTGCTTGTTGATTACGACAATTTGAGCGGTTTCCATCAATGGCTCATTGCTCTGTTCTGGTGTAACTTCAACGCCGTATCGTGAGACCGTTTCAGCGAAAAAAGTGACCGGCGCAAGGATATGCAGTTCGTCATCCAATTGGAGGGACTCCTCCGGCTCCAATTTGACTGGCTCGCCGTGCCGATACAGCTTGACTACGCTGGTTTTATCCCAAAGCTGCTCCCGAATTTTTTGAATGGGCGTATTGACTATTTCAGGATTGGTGATTCGATATATCCTGGCTGAGACTTCGGTGGAGTGAAATGCATCGCCCCGCTCGTTTTTTCCAGGGCCATCGCCTCTTTCTCAAGATCAATTCCCAGCACTTGCGGCAAAAGTTTAATGATAGCGATCAAACCGGCCAGGCCGAAAATATAGGTAATCGCATATCCGGTGGCAACATTGCCGATCATGTCGTCGGCGCTGATGCCCTCGGGAGGCAAGACCTGGCCACTGCGAATCGCCTCTTGCGCTGCCGCCAAAGTGGGTGAACTGGTCAGTCCCCCGGACAACAATCCTGCTGAGGTCCCAGGTGCCAGGGACAATATCTGGGCCGCAACTGCGGCTACGCCGAACCCAGTGGTGGCAATCACCAGAGCGAGCAGGAAATATTTCAAACCATCCGACCTCAACACGTCGAAAAAGCGCGGACCAGCCTGATAACCCACAGAAAAAATAAACAACGCAAAACCTACAGCCTGGGCTCCTGGCGACATGCGAAAATCGAAGTGTCCAAGGAACAAACCAGCAAACAACACTCCGGCAACGGGCCCGAGAGAAAAGCTACCGAGGTGAGCGGCACCGATCAGATAGCCCATGCCAAGGATTAGAAACAGGGTCAGGACAGGTTGTGCGCGAAGAAGCTCGAGCAATTTGCAAAAGACTGTCAACTCTTCCATGATCACCTCTCAGTCATGTCCAGCACTGGGTTCTGCAAGGGGGCAAAGAGTTTATTATAACAAGAGACTTATGCTTTACTTACATTGAGTTCTTTCATTCTGTTTACAGAAGGTATTGACGACTGACAAAACCGTTGATAAGTGATAGAAAATGCCAAGACTTCAACCGTGCCTTGAGAAACACGAGCAGATGGTTCTGGCTTTATCTGCTCAGCTAGACGGTATGAAAATTCAAAAATCACACATATTTACTGGATTAGCACTATCTCTATTGCATTTAGGCCTTGTGGGCTGCACATACGCCGCCAATGTTACCCATGGCGTATCCTATGCGCCGATTCTTTGGTTTTTTCTGGCAGTACTCGATTTCCCGGTTGGGCTAGGTGTGGGATGGGATGCCCTTCAGGTTGCGGGAAACTATCGATGGAACAACGAATTGATGCCATTGTTGTATTTTGGCTCAGTTGGCACCATATGGTGGTTCTTTTTGGGGACGATTGGTTCTTTTTTGGCGTCTGCGCTGAGGCGTAAGTTTAAAAAAAGAAAGGTTTAGTCCGCTAGCGGACGTTACAAAGGGGCTGAAATGTTCACGGCACCTCAGCGTTTCTCTTCGGCGTCTCATGGCGTCGCTACTGCCACACAGCAAATCCGTGTTCCTCCCCCGTTTACCATCGAAGTCACACCCTTGCGCCAATCTTACAACCCCAAATCCAGATCCAGCCAACATTGGTTTTCTCAGAGGCAAGTCCAACAACTCTTCTTGCAAATGCGCGGCTTACTAAGCTGGTCATGCGTTAACACTGAACGTGTGGAAGGCTTCATTGTCCAAATCTTCGCAATGCTGCGACACTGAACTGTAACTTTTGACCTCATGTCGGCATTGAGTTAAAGTTCACATGGGCGTGTTCAATCTGCCCTACCTCAACTGTTTCGAAAAAGGTGTAAAAGGTGCCACTCGTCATGAATCTGCTCCGGCTGTCCCTCGTTTTGGCCTTGTTTGGCTGTGCTACCATGAACCAGTCAGAGTGCTTGAATGCAGACTGGTTTCTGGTCGGTTTGGAAGATGGCTCGAGAGGATATCCGGTTTCCCAGATAGGCAAGCACAGAAAGGCCTGCGCCGAATATCAAATCAGTCCAGATTTTTCACAGTATGAAAAAGGACACTCCGATGGCTTGCAGCTCTTTTGTACCGAGCGGAATGGCTTTCTTTTGGGCAACCGAGGTGGACAGTATAGCGGTGTGTGTCCTCCCGATATTGAACCGGCTTTTTTGAACGGTTATCAGTCAGGACGAGAACTCTTCGCTGCAAGCAAAAATGCCAAGCAGGCGGCTTCGGCCCTCAAGTCGCTTCAGGAGGAAACGGAACGTCTCAGAGACCAAATATCGCGCAAAGAACAACTGCTCGTCAGCGACCAAACGTCAGAAGCAAGCCGTCTCCGCCTTCTCGAAGACATTCGAGCCGATGAAAACAAGTTGTCCGAACTGGAAACCAAACTGACAGAGCTTGAGCAAGAGCAAGCCGACAAACAATACGAATATGAACGGTTGAAAAACCTATCCGATTTTTAAATAAGGATGGCAAGATGTGTTGCTGAGCAACACCGTAATTTTGAAAGCAAGCCCGTGGACAACAGGTATAATGGTTTTTCAACCCGTGGCATCGATTCGCAGGCAGACACTGACTTGATGGTCCGATAACTGGGGAGATCGATAATGGGATTGCGCATCCTTGTTTTTGACGACGATAAACCGATTTGTGACATGCTGGAGCAAGCTTTAACCAGTAAGGGCCATGCGGTGACAACCTATGTCAACCCCGCCGAGTTTCCGTTTTTCAACGAGCACATATGTCCCTGTCCCACAGATGATCCCTGTGCGGACATACTCATAACAGATATCGTGATGCCGGAGATAGACGGCCTCGATTTTTTTAAACAGTTAAAGGAGGCGGGCTGCCGGCCGTTGGTCAACGGAAACGTGGCGATTATGAGTGGACACCTCACTCTGCACTCTATGGGCGAGTTCAATCAGCTTGGCATCCATTGCTTTCGCAAGCCGTTAGAAATTAACGAAATCTGCCACTGGGTTGATGAATGTGCCCACCGCAACAGGTCGGCGTCCTGATTGGTAGACTCGATGAACCAGCTTTCCAATATGGCCACTGAGACGCAAAAACCGGAGAAATACAAACAGTTTAAATTGTTCTGCATGATCGCCTTGGCATGCCTGGTTGGATCGTTGCTGGCGCTTTGGGTCGCTCAGGCTTACCTATTTCCTGATGAACTCGAACCGGTTACCCTCAACTCCGGAGAAGCCAGGGCCCTGAACGCCAAGCTCAACCACTTGGGTCTTTCGGCGCAACTGCCTGTTTCGGGCCAAGCCCCTCATTCTGCACCAACCGAGCAACCGCTCATTCCAGAGCCGTATTCCGAAACCTCGGCCCGGAGGGACATCACCCTGACCGAACGTGAAGTCAATGCTCTCCTGGCTCATAATACGGACCTCGCCAACCGGCTGGTTATCGACTTTTCTGAAAACCTGGCTAGTGCGAAGTTGCTTGTTCCGCTCGATGAGGATTTGCCCCTCTTGGGCGGAAGAACGCTACTGGTCAGTTTAGGTTTTGAACTGGCCTATCGAGACGAAAGACCTGTCGTTGTGTTCAAGGGTGTCAGCCTCTGGGGCGTTCCCGTGCCCAATGCCTGGCTGGGGAATATCAAGGAGATCGACCTCGTCCGGGAATTTGGCGATGGCCAGGGGTTCTGGACTTCGTTTGCTGCAGGCATTGAAGACCTTGAGTTAAGCGATGGGCAATTGAAAATTCGCTTAAAAGACTGAACCATTCCCTGTCGACGATAAAGGCTGAATAACTGTGCTCCTTGCTGTCTATTGTTCAGAGGGGATTTGATCTAATATTGTCTGGACCGATTTTTTCTTGGAACTCGACAGGCTCGTTTTCGACAACTCGTTCAACAAGTCCTGCTTTTCCCCGGTAATTTTATTGATCATCTGAATCGCAAGTCGTTGGTCCGCGGCAAACGTTTCCCGATAACGGGCCCTCACCGCGTCGTCGTAGTCCTTCACCAGGGTTTGTGCCCTTTCTACCCAGGACGCGTAGGCAGGGTCTTCGACGTTAGCCCGAACGGTTTCCGGCGCTTCATTGGTTTTTAGGACTGGGGCGTCTTTAACAGGAAGGACATTAAAACTTCCTTTGTTCATCTCGCCTTCCATGATTTGGCAATCAACAAACGCATTACCAGGCCGATCGGTGTAAATTAAACGGCCATCAGCCATTTTACAACGATAGGTTTCGGCAAAGGAAACTGTCAAAGACAGCATGAGAACAGCTGAGACCAAATAAAAGAACCTGAGCATCACTGGACTCCTCTGGAAGTTCGAACATATCGATTGGTAAGGTTGACCATTCAGCCCACTTTTGATGAGCGGCAAACGAGCTAGGTTCCACCCATCATCCAGCAAGCTGGATATCAATCATCTTTAGGAATTTCAACCCCACATGTCCCATCGCAAAACGGTGCTTTTTGAGTTTGGCCGCAGCTGCAGAGGTAGACTTTTTGTCGCTTGTGCAGGGTAAATTCCAGCGGCATGTTTGCCCCAGAATGCGACCCATCGCAGAACGGCAGGTTTTGCGAATGGCCGCATGTGCAACGATAATAAGTTCCAGGATCAAGGGTGATGGCAATAGGCATGCCGGAATTTGAGGTACTTTGACTCACTCTCGCTTCCTTTCAGTCGGGTTGTTTAGATTAAACTGGGACCAATTGCCCCCTGCTGCTCGCCGGTAAACGTGCTGCAGAGAGGCTGATTCAGCCAGCGTTGCGGAGAAAATTGCCAAGCATAGGCATTACATTTGCCAGGGCCTGTCTCACATTCGAGCGTCTCCCAAGCAGCAAGATTCTATTATCAAGATCATTGAAAGCGGACCGGGAATCACCGGTCTTGACGGTTCCCAAAACCTGATGGTCAATGTTCAACTTAATTATTTTATCATCTATCTTGCAACATTGCAGAAAAAGACACTCTAAGGTTCTGAACCCCTGGCACCCTTTAAGATGAAACTTATTTCGATACCAACCTCAGTTTGGGCATGAAGTATTTCAATGCATTTGAGCGCAGTAAAATCAACCGATATACACAGGCTCTCGCCCCCCACAAAACAAACAGAGAGCCATTCGAATCCAAGTCGGAATGTCTGAACGGGCAAATCATTGCTCTTTGGCCAGTCTTACTTATACTTTGATACATAACAGTTAAAGGCCTGGCGGAAAAGATTTACCGTTCCATTTGGCGGGGTCAGGTTGAATCTGTCCCACCAAAGGCTTTGAACCGGTTAGATTGACGTATAGCGAGTGGCTTAGAGGACAATAACGATGCCCTGGGAGTACAGCGAAAAAGTTTTAGAGCTGTTCATGGCCGCCGTTAAAGGCAAGCCGGGGACCCATATGGGTGAATTGAAAAATCCTGATGGTATCGGCGAGCACGGTTCAATTGTTTGCGGCGATGCGTTGCGGTTTAGCTTCCGCGTGAAGCGCCATCCCACTGATCCCACCCGTGACATTATTACCGAAGCCCGTTATTTGACATTCGGCTGCACTTCTGCGATTGCTGCCTCCGAAGCGCTGTGTCGGCTGATTGAAGAGCAGGAAAAGACTCCGATCGAAGCCCTGAAAGTCACCAATCAGGACCTGATCGATTTTCTCGGTGGCCTGCCGGAGCAGAAAATTCATTGTTCGGTCATGGGTGCAGAAGCCTTGCAAAAGGCTGTAGCCGATTGGGCATCAAAACGGGGGGTCGACCTTGCCGCGGCCTTGCCCGATGCACCACATGAAGGCGAGGATGAAGGACGTATCGTTTGCCGATGCTATTCAGTGACCGAACCCTACCTGCGACGAAAAATCAAGGAACTCGGCCTTCGCTCAATCCCGGATATCACAAATGCCTTAAAAGCCGGTGGCGGCTGTACAGCGTGCCATCATGCGCCAGGTGGCCTTCAGGATTTGCTGAATGATATCTGGG
>JAFDBS010000084.1 GCA_019313185.1 Deltaproteobacteria bacterium
GTCTGTCATATGGCAGGCGGTTTCGACGCCTGGAAAGCTGCAGGCGGCGCCGTGGAGCCTGTTGAAAAACGCTAATCCAATCGGGCTGTGCCTGATGAGCTTCGGCGAGTCCGATCGTCCAATTGCGCATGAGGGACAATGAATTGTTTGATGTTGCGTGGCAATCGGCATTGCCACAGAACGAATGAGGGTCATGCCTGAAACTGCCAAGGCCAACCTGGAGAACCTGTACCGAATCTTTACGGTCCCGGAAGCCCCGGATTCGACTTTAGGGCGTATCGACCGGGCGATTTCCGACGATATGGCCGGTTTTCTCCAGGAACACATCGTGGCGCTAGAGCGCAAGCTCAGTCAAATCGAAGAGGACTTCAGCAGCGTTGCCGTGCCCGAAGAACCGACTTTCGTATCTGAGTACTCTGCCTTTCTGCAGGAAAAACTGGTCTCCCAATCCGTTCATACCGCGTCACCGAGTTTTATCGGACATATGACATCGGCGCTGCCTTATTTCATGATGCCCTTGGCCCGCCTGATGATCTCTCTCAACCAAAACCTGGTGAAAGTCGAGACATCCAAGGCGTTTACCCCGCTCGAGCGGCAGGTTTTGGCCATGCTCCATCGCCTGGTCTTCGGTGCTGATGACGATTTTTACACGCAATGGATTCACGATCCGGCCCATGCCCTCGGGGCGTTTTGCTCGGGCGGGACGATTGCAAATATTACCGCGCTTTGGACCGCACGGAATCAGCTGTTCGCCGCAAGAGAGAATTTTCGTGGCATTGCGTCAGAAGGCCTTGCCAGGGCGCTCCAATCTATCGGATGCGCAGGGCTGGCGATCCTGGTGTCCAGGCGAGCACATTACTCCATGTCGAAAGCCGCCGATCTGCTCGGCATCGGCCGGGACCAGTTGATCGCGATCGACACCGACCATCGAAACCGGATCGATATGAACCGTTTGCGCGACGCCTGTCAGCGCTTGCATGATCAGGGCATCCGCCCACTCTGCCTGATCGGCATCGCTGGCACCACAGAAACGGGAAATGTTGATCCTTTGGACGAAATGGCTGACTTTTCTGAAGAACTCGGTTGCCATTTTCACGTTGATGCAGCCTGGGGAGGCCCGACATTGTTCTCAAAAACCTACCGGGGGTTGTTGCATGGAATCGATCGGGCCGATTCCGTTACGCTCGACGCACACAAGCAGCTTTACGTACCCATCGGCGCCGGTATGGTCGTTTTTAAAGATCCCGCTGCGTTGACTGCAATTGAGCATCATGCCGCTTATGTCCTCCGGGAAGGATCGAAAGACTTAGGCAGCCATACCTTGGAGGGGTCCCGTCCCGGCATGGCGATGCTGGTTCATGCCGGCCTGTCGATCATCGGGCGAAAAGGCTATGAACTCCTGATCGACCAGGGAATCGAGCGGGCTCAACGGTTTGCCCGGAAAATCACCGCTCACCCCGAGTTTGAACTGATCACCGAGCCGGAGTTGAATATTCTGACTTATCGCTACAATCCGGCCTGGGCCCAGGCCGGATTGACCGATGCCCCTGCAAAGCGTAAGCGTGCCATCAACCTGTGCCTGGATCGGATTAACACAGAAATCCAAAAGCAACAGCGTTCAGACGGGAAATCTTTTGTTTCCAGGACCCGATTGTCCTCTGCGCTCTCCGCAGGGCAAACGATTACCGTATTGCGCGCTGTGTTGGCCAACCCGTTGACCACAGATGAAATCCTTCAGGCAGTACTTGACGAACAATGTGTTGTCGCTGGACGGGACAGGTTTACAGAGCTGACCAACGATCTCAAAAGCCTGGTTGCCAAACCTTGAACACCTGTTGTCCATCTCACAGCCTATCAAGCGCTGCCAGACCGTAAATAGAAATGCTGGGGTTAGGCCTTTTCGGCGACAATCGGTTGAATATGCCCCGGTCGCTGTTCGGAAAGGGCCTTGCAAGATCTCTGCAAGCTCAAATTGACCTCCAACGAAGTGTCTGGCCAGGCCGTTTTACCGGAGTGACCGTCCGGGGAAACGCTTTAGCTTTTGTGGGTCGATGCAAACCACGGCTGGGCTTGGCGATGTAAGCCGCTATTCGCCTCGTAGGTAGCGGGCCGGTTTGTGCCGGAGGACCTTCCAGGTGCCGAGCAGACCAAGGGCCAAGGTGACCAAGAGGCCAGCGAGCACAGTGATTACGATGGCCAGGGGATGGACTGAGAAGTTGATGTCCATTAACCCCTCGAGAATCCCCATTGCCGCCAGGCTCCCGACTCCGGAACTGATCAGGCCGGCAAGCAAGCCGAGAACCATAAATTCCCAGGCAAATGCCGTTAAAATATCGCGCTTGGTTGCGCCGCAGACCTTGAAAATGACAGCATCATGGATTCGCCGGTGCTGGTCGGCGGAAACGGCCCCGGCCAATACCAGAAAGCCGGCCAGCAGAGCGATTGCTGCCATGCCCTGAAACGCCATGCCGATCCGTTTTAGGGTCCTTGACACGTTGGTCAGGACCTCCCGCGTACTGATCAACGAAACGTTTGGAAAGGTGTTGGTGATCTGCTTGAAAATCTTATCCTCAAAACGTGCCGGTACGTACAGAGACGCGACATAGGTTTGCGGAGCCTGTTCAAGGGCTCCAGGCGCAAAAAGCAACGCAAAATTGAGCTGCATGCTTGACCAATCGACCTCTCGCAGGCTCGCAATTTCTGCAGTAATCTCTCGGCCAAGAACATTGACTGCCAAGGTGTCGCCAACAGAGATTCCGAACCCTTTGGCTAAATCCGCCGTGATCGAAACTTTTGGAGGACCGTTATAATCACTTGGCCACCATTCGCCGGCTGATAGAGCATTTTCTGCAGGCTTGCTGGCGGCGTAACTGAGAAACCGGTCGCCACGCACGGCCCATTGAACCTCGGGGGCAATGGTGGCCTGATCAACAGCAACGCCGTCGATAGCGGTGATCCGACCCCTTAAGGTCGGGTAGCGCATTACCCTGTCTATCTCCGGCAGAGTTGTCGTCAACCGGTCAAACTGGGCCAGCTGATGCGTTTGAATGTCGAGCAAAAAGAAGGCCGGTGCTTCCGCGGGCAGGGTGTCTTCTACCATGTCGTTCAAATTGGCCTGGACCAATACGACAATGACCAGCCCTGTCAAGCCGAGTCCAATGGAAAACAGAGCACTTTCAGCCGGTGAGCCGCGACGGTGAATATTGGCCAGGCCGAGCCGTAATGATGGATTATGTGGCCTCGGCAAACGGCGGGCTGTATGGATAAAACCGGACGAAGCCAAGCGAAAGATCGCAAAGCAGAATATGGCGCCGATAATGAACCAGATGGCAAGACGTTGATCTGAACTCGTTACAATCGCCAGAAGGGCCAAGCTCGTGGCCACGATGACGACTGCGAACCAAGTTGCCGAACCCGGTTTGCTTTTATCTGTGAGATCGTAGCCGCGAAAGAGTACGGCCGGAGAGACGTTGCGCGCAACGCCGAGAGCTTTCAATGAAAACAACAGGGCAATCAGCAATCCGAACACCGCCGCGGACAGCAAGACCTGATAATGAATGGCTGGCACGAGACTGATGGGCAACTGCCTGCCGATCAACCAGTTCAACAAGTAGGGCAGACTTGCCCCACAAACGAGGCCTGCCAAGGCTCCCACCGCGCCGATGGCCAGGATCTGGCTGAGGTAGGTATAAAATATTGTCCGGCTCGCCGCGCCGAGGCATTTCATTGTGGCGATGTGGTTGATTTTGCCGGTCAAGTAACCCCTGACCGCGCCGGACACACCAAGACCTCCGATCAGAAGGGCGCAGAGCCCAATCAGACTCATGTTCAGATTCATGCGGTCAAGAAAAAAACGGACTCGCGGGGCGGCCTCGCGCCATGTCTGCAAGCGCCAGCCCGAATCGGGAAACCGGGAGCGAATCTCATGTAGAACGGCGTCGACCTCTTCCCGGTTAGGCAAAACCAATCGGTAGGCATGGCTGGCCAGGCTTCCGGGTTGAATCAGCGCGGTGGCGTGGAGAGTGCTTTGGCTGATCATCAGGCGCGGGCCGAGTGTGAACGCTCGGATCGTGCGGTCAGGCTCTCTGGTGAGTACCCCCCTGATTTGAACCCTGACCGCGCCGATTTGAAGATAATCACCGACAGCCATGCCGAGTCTGTCCAGCAAAGACGATTCCGCCAGCGCTCCGTTTGACTGCAGCGCTGCAGAAAGCGGTTGTGACGGAGTTGATTCTATCTGGCCATAGAGTGGGTAAGCGCTGTCAACGGCTTTCAGTTCCACAAGCGTGCTGAGATTCGTCGCTTGACCGCTACGCGCCATGGTTCGCAGGCTTGTGACATGCGACAGCCGGCCCAATCGCTCAAAAAATGCCCTTTGAGCATCGTCCATCGATCGTTGTTCCATGCGAACTTCAAGGTCACCGCCCAGCAACGAGCTGGCATCGGCCAGAAGTCCCGATTTGGCAGATTCGGTAAAGGAGCCGATCCCGCTGATCGCGAACACACCCAACAGCAGGCAACCAAGGAAGACGCCGAACCCTCGTAAGCCACCACGGAGTTCCCGTCGCGTTAACCGTAATATCAACATCAATTCGCGCACCCAAACAATCATGGCCTGACTCGCGTTGAACAAAGTTGACCGTCCGACATGATCATCGACCGATCGCAACGGTCAGCCAGAGAGCTGTCATGCGTGACCAAAACCAGGGTGGTTTGGTGCTCCTTTTGCAAGTCAAAAAGCAAGTCCATGACCAAGCTGCCGGTGTCTTTGTCGAGATTGCCGGTCGGCTCGTCGGCCAATATCAAGGACGGCTTGGCAACAAAAGCCCGGGCCAAGGCGACACGTTGTTGTTCTCCACCGGACAGTTCGCCAGGAAAATGGTCGAGGCGGTGACCAAGCTCTGTCGATTCAAGGGCTGCTCTTGCCTTGTCGAGGGCTGCGGGGTCTGAGGCAAACTCCAGGGGCAGGGCAACATTCTCCCATGCCGTCATTGTCGAGACCAGGTGAAACGATTGAAAAACGATCCCGACATGACGCCTCCGGAACTGGGCGAGAGCATCTTCGTCCAAGTCGGTCAGATTGATGTTGGCAATGCAGACCGAACCGGAGGTCGGCCGCTCCAGGCCGGAAAGTGCCATGAGCATGGTTGTTTTTCCGGCCCCCGAGGGGCCCACGATGCTGATCGATTCGCCGCGATTGACCTCCAGATCGATGCCGCGAAGAATCTTGACCGGGCCTGCACCACCGACTAGACTGAGATGCAGATCGTTGATTTCAATCAATGGATGTGTCATGTCTTACACCAATCTGTTGCGACGCGGCTGCCTGTCCTGGCTCATCACGTGGATGGCTGCGTCCACAGCCTTTGCGATGCCCCCGATCCGCGTTCTTGCTCTTGGCGACAGCCTGACAGCAGGATATGGCCTGAACTCCAATGCCAGTTTTCCCGCGCAGCTTGAGGCTCGTTTGAAAGAACAGGGCCTTGTTGTCGAAGTGTTCAATGCCGGCGTTTCGGGTGATACCTCTGCCGGCGCCCTGGCGCGGCTAGAGTGGTCATTGGCCGACAATCCGGATGTTGTCATTTTGGCGATTGGCGCCAATGACGCCCTGCGCGGACTTGACCCGTCTCAAACGCGGTCAAACCTACAAAAAATGCTTGGTCTATTACAAGATTCGGAAAGCCAAGTCGTCTTCGCCGGAATGCGGGCGCCGAGAAATCTTGGTCAGACTTATTATACCAATTTTGATCGCATTTATCCTGAGTTGGCTCAGCAATACAATGTACATTTCTATCCCTTTTTTCTGGAAGGGGTCGCTACCGAGCCGGCACTGAATTTGCCCGATGGAATCCACCCCAATGAAACCGGCATTTCTCGCATCGTCGATGGTATCCTCCCCCTGGTCATCGAAGCTATTCAGCAGGCTTTGTAAACATCTTTAACGCTAATGTGCATGTCGGGGAAGTTGCGGTTTGTGTGGAACAATAATTGCATAATCACAATATATAGAAAAATAATTATTTATGTTTCGAGGAGTCTTCCATGACAACATGCCCCTATTTCGAACACTGCGAATTTGTATTGCGGTACGTGGCACGGGTCAAGCCGCACTGGGACGATTTCATCAATCATTATTGTCAAGGCGAGTTACGGGAGTTCTGCAAGCGCTTGGAGTGGTTCCAGCGTTACGGGACGAAGCCGCCGGCAGAGCTGATGCCAACCGGCCAGACTGTTCCGGAGAGCATCGAACGGCAAAGGTAAACCGCACGCTTTAAAACCCGGTGATTTGACCGGGCAAGCCGGGCAGGTGGCCGAACCAAGAGTTGAAACCGGAGCGTGCCCGGAAGCTGATCAACGGATGTAGGCTTCGGTCACATATCGGCGCATCATGACGTGGGTATTGAAATAATAGGCATTCTTGCCGATCGCATTTTTCATAACATGTATCCAGCCGGGCCGATCCTGGTAAAAGAGTGGAATAATCACTGTCTCCAATTTGTGGTAAAGATCGTCGGCGTCTTCATCAGTGTGATTGACTTCTGCTGATGCGTCCGTTGGGGGTGGCCCGATCGACCATCCGGTCACGCCCTCAATGTGCCCCTCGATCCACCACCCGTCCAGAACGCTGAAGTTCGGAACACCGTTCAGTGCGGCCTTCATGCCGCTGGTGCCAGATGCCTCCAGGGGCCTGAGTGGGTTATTCAGCCAAACGTCCACGCCGGGGATCAAGCGACTGGCGACGTCCATGTTATAATTTGGCAAATAAACCAGTTTGATGGCATCTCCAAACGTTGCGGCGAGTTTCTGGATATCCTGGATCATTTTTTTGCCATGATCGTCATGCGGATGGGCTTTGCCGGCGAAGACCAGCTGCAGCTTGCCGCGCCCGATTTGCAAAAGCCGGTCGGGGTCGGTGAAAATCATTTTTGCCCTTTTGTAGGCGGTGGCGCGCCGCGCAAAGCCGATCGTCAGGATGTCAGGATCGTATTTTATCCCGGTGACTTCTTCGATATACTGAAATAGATAAGCTTTTGCTCCATAGTGCGCATCCCAGATCTCCTGGTCGGGGATATTGTCGACACGAACGAGCAATTCGGGCTCGTTGGCCCAGCCCGGCAAAAACTTGTCAAAAACAGCCATGATATAAGGCGACGTCCAGGTAAAGGCGTGCACCCCGTTGGTGATGGCATGAATTTCGAACCCCGGGAACAATTCCTTGGAGACCTCACCGTGCTTTTTGGCAACGCCATTGATGTATCGCGAGAGGTTCAAGGCCAGTAAGGTCATGTTAAGTTCTTTTAGACCAGCAAGTTCCTTGAGCAGTCCCAGGGGAACGACCTCGCCCATGATTTTTTGAACAAGTTCATAATCAAAACGGTCATGGCCGGCTTCAACCGGGGTATGGGTGGTAAACACGCAGCTCTCCTGGACCGAACGCAAATCCCAAGAGTCGCGGTCTTCCCAAGTCGCGTGGAAGCGCCGACGAAAATGGTTGAGAAGTTCCAGCGTCAACAAGCTGGCGTGCCCTTCATTCAAATGGTATTTGCGGATTTGAAAGTTCAGGGTTCTCAGCAGGCGCGCTCCACCGATGCCGAGAACGATCTCCTGCTTGAGTCGATAGGCGTTGTCACCGC
This sequence comes from Deltaproteobacteria bacterium, assembly GCA_019313185.1. GTDB lineage: Bacteria > Desulfobacterota > Desulfuromonadia > Desulfuromonadales > BM103 > JAFDBS01. The sequence goes on from JAFDBS010000084.1 coordinate 7,635, forward strand.
CATAGAGATAATCAGTGATGGCACGGTCTTCGGGAAGATTGCCTGGAATATCGGTGTCGAGAAATAAAACCGGAATTTCACCTCCGGCTGGGCTGCTGACACGGTAGAGCCAAGCCTGTACCTTCACATCCCTGCTGTCGATCGATACCACGACTTTGCCCGGCAAAAGTTCGAAAAAATCTTCTGGCCGCCAATCGACAGGTTGCTCCTGCTGCCATCCATCGGCACTGAAGGTCTGACGGAAATATCCCTTTCGGCTGACCAAGGTGACCGCAACGAGCGGCAGTTTGAGATCGGCGGCACTGCGTATGGTGTCTCCGGCGAGAATGCCCAAACCGCCGCTGTAGGTGGGCATTTCCGTGGCCAAGCCGATCTCCATTGAAAAATAGGCAATCCGTGAAGTATCGGTAAAAATTCTCCAGTCGTTCATGTGCAGAGTCCTTTACAGTGTTCAGTTCAATTAGGATATCATATAGAAGGTTGACGTCTTGGCAAGAAGTAAATCTGTTGCCCCGTGGTTGTCTTTATGGAAACACTTGCAAAATATCGAAAACTATGGACATTATTTGACTACGCTAAAATCAGGACGGTTAGGCTATGTACGAATCATTTTACGGGTTGACTGAAAAACCGTTTTCGCTGACACCCAATCCACGTTTTTTGTTTCTCAGCAAAACGCATAACGAAGTCTACGCGCACCTTCTCTACGGCATTGAGAATAAGTCCGGCTTCATTATGGTCACCGGCGAAGTGGGGACCGGCAAAACGACCATCTTAAGGAGCTTGCTTAAAAACCTTGATGAACACACCTACCGCCTGGCTTTTATTTTCAATCCAAAATTAACGGCGAAAGAACTTTTACAGAACATCAACCGGGAGTTCGGTATCGACGACACAGCCAGGCAACTCCCTGATATGATTGAGCAGCTGAACCAGTTTCTGCTTGCTGAAAACAACGCCGGACGCGTACCTGTTCTTGTGATTGACGAAGCTCAGAACTTGTCCGGAGAAGTGCTCGAACAGATTCGCCTGTTGTCCAATTTGGAAACCGAGACGGACAAATTAATTCAAATCGTGTTTGTCGGACAGCCCGAACTGGAATTGCAATTAAAAGATCCAAGCCTTCGCCAGTTGAACCAGAGGATCGCGGTCCGTTATCGCTTGGTGCCATTAAACAGCGCAGAGACAACGGCTTACATTGTGAACCGTTTGAAAGTCGCAGGCCGCCCTGATGGGAACGTCTTTAACCATTCGGCGCTCAAAAAGATCTTCCTGTCATCAGGTGGTGTGCCACGCATGATCAACCTGATTTGCGACCGTGCCTTGTTGGCGGCTTCCAACGATCAGTCTGGGCAGGTCAAGGCCGCCCATGTGCGACAAGCTGTGCTGGAGCTCTCAGGCGAGCACGCCCGGCTCAACTCACCTCGCTTGGCCTGGCGCCCTCTCGCTTTCATAGCCATCTTGGTGGTGGTGATTGCTGCAATTTACCAGTGGGCTCCGATGGATTTCTCCAATTTGTTTGGGGACAATCAGGTTGTCGCGCAAGTGTCTGCGGTTGAAGAAACCCCGCAGGTCAAGGAGAATGAACCCATTGAACCAGTGGCCAAACTGCCGAGTAAAATCACCGCGACCAACGCCGTGTTGAAAGAATGGACCGGCGAGCAAATTCCAACTGACCTCAACCCGTCCGCATTTGACGTGGAAGACCTGTTTCAATTGCACGAACTGCAGGTCATGAAATTGCGCGGAACCTTCAGCCAGCTGGTTAAATTCAACATGCCTTTTGTTTTTGTCACGGAACAGAACGGTCAACCTGAATACCGGGCCGTGATCCGCAAAATGGAGGCCGAATGGCACATAATTCCAGAATTCCACGGGGCATTATCTTCCGCTGATTTGTTGAGAGAGGAATATGCCGACCTGATTGCGTATTTGCCTTGGAAAGACTTTGCCGAAGTCGGCTATGTTGCAACCCCGGGACTACAGGACAGTCGGGTCAGGGCACTGCAGCGACTGCTTAGCCAGGCAGGAGAATTCAAGGGGCCGCTGAACGGAGCTTATGATCAAAAAACCATCGCGGCCGTGAAACTGTTTCAGGCACGTATCGGGCTTGGAATCGATGGTTTGGTCGGGCCCAGGACCTTGGCCGCGTTGTATGCGGCGTCAGACGTTTATGATTTGCCGCGACTCTACTGAGGACAATCTTTCATGAGTTCGATCCTCAAATCCCTGGAAAATCGCCAGAATACGGAAACAACCGGCGACATTCACTCCAAGACCATCAACCGGACAGTGATCATCCAGGCCGGCCAGTCTGTCGTGGTGTGGGCCCTGCTGGTTGGCGCTCTGATAGGTATCTGCTTGACCGTGGTTTGGATCAAAGCATTGGATAACGCCTCACAATCCAATGCGTTGACCGCTGAAACGGTTCCGGTCTCAGAAGGCCCCAGCCCCCCAAGCTTGCATCGCGGGGACGACGCCACGGCTGTACAGCAATCGCTCAACAACCCTCCCGTCACCCAACGCTTATCGCCAGAAGATTTCCTGCCAGTGGTGACAGAGGCGTCTCTGCCAAGAGAAAATCCGAAGCCAGAACTTGCCCTAAGCCCCGGTCCAACCCAGCACCGGGAAACCAAAACAGCCACCAGCCGCCAACCGGCTCACGACAAATCTATCCCCCCGAGCACCGACCTTCCTTTTGAGGTCACCGAGATTGTTTATGAACAAGGCGGGTCGGCAAACTTGGCCGTTGTCAACGGGCTACCTGTGATGGAAGGAACGCAGGTCGATGGTGTGCTGTTGACAGAGATCCATGCTGATCATCTTGTTTTCCTCGTGGACGGACAAAAGGTCAAACTTCCCCTGCTGACGCCTTCGGACTAGCCGCTTAGAGGCTCCAGCCGTCTTCGCCCACGTCAAGCCATAAATAATCGGCGATCTCCTCGTTCACATCCAGCCGGTCAACCCGGCCGAAAACCTCAGGCAATAAAACCCGATAGGACACGTCTGCCTGTTCGAGGAGTTGCCGTGGAATACCGAACTTCCAGGAATGTGCACTTCCGGCCAGGACGACCACGCGATAGTCAGGGTTGTTGTTGATAAAGTCGACAATGTGTCTCGCCATCATCGTATCCCAGAGAAGTTGGGCTTCGCAAAAAAACAGGTATTTTGACCCGTGGCCGCCATGCCCGCCCAAAGCTTTGCGAATATAACTGCTGTAGGCCGGGTTGACGATACATTGGACATTGCCCAACCTTTGTCTGAGGTCTTCAGGAAGGGAGTCGAAACCGTTGCGCGCAACATGAGCAGTGATGTCCCGTGAAATGTTCAGTCCGATGAGCTTCGTGCCGCGATCGCGAGCGAATTCGAAGATGGCTGAATAGTTTGGCCACATGCTCCAGTTGTCTTCGTAAATGGGCAGAAATTCAGATTCGGTAAGTTGGTTTTCAACCCATTGGTCAAGTGCGTGCTGGCTGTCGCGACGAAACATTTCCAGGCCAACCGCCAGCCGATCGTCCTGGTTTTGCAGTGCCGAAATGACATCAAGTTGCGCCGCGTGGTGACCCCTGTGATCATGAAATTCACCAATGAAAATGACTTGTGCTTTTTGCAGGTCTTGGATTAATTCTTGCGGGCTGATTTCGGCTTTTGTCGACGCATTGATGATATGGGGATGGGCAAACGACGGTCCAGTGACGCTGATAACCAGCGCGCATGAGAACAGCGCAACCGTCATTCCTTTGAAAAAGCTCATCATTGGGTTCCTTCGGTGAAGTGTACGATCAACGGGGATTCTGTCGTCGGCCAGGTTCCTTTGACTTGATTGCTGCCCGCTGCAAAGGCCAAATAGCTATAACGGCCGTAATGACTGATGCGCCGGGCGGTCAACTTGGCTGCTTGCGGGGACATGGGCAGAAAAATACCCACGATACCAGAGTCAGCGTCGCGTGTCTGTAAAACCAGAAAAAGTGCGTCGTTACTATTGTCGAATGCATTGTCCTGCAACCTGAAGTTCGTTTGGTTGACACTGATATGCTCAGGGATTAAGCGTAGCACAGCGGGATGTTGCGGCCAACCGATATAGAGCAGGTCATGAGAGCTGATCAGTTCGTCGGTTAATTGCGATTCGTCGATGCTCGCTGCTGAATCCCAATGCAGCCCCAGTAACAAGTCGTTGGATTCGCGTAACATCTCTTCCGACAGATCGGCAGCCTTCACAACCAATTGATGTTCTGCAGCACGCAAAGCATTTATCGTTGGAGGCGTTTCACTCGGGTAGAGATGACGGAAAATGTGGTTGTCCGGATCGACTTCCAATTTCAGCGGGCGGTCTGGCAAACGAAACGCGAATCGGGACTCACGTTGGGCAATCGGGACAACATATCGATATGTCTCGGTTGGGGTCGTGATGGCGAGCGGCACATTCAGCTGGTATTGGTCTGAACGTTGCGCGACTGTTCCTGAAACGTGCCATTCTTGGGTGGTTTCGTTCAGTTTAACATCTTGTATTGTGAGCTGCGGAGCACCGCTTTCCTCGATCCATTGGGCAAAAAAAACGTCAAGGTTTTGCCCGGAGGTTTCAGCAAAGAACCTTTTCAAGTCCGTCCAGCCAAGACGCTTGCCACGGGCTTCGAGTGCCATCCGGCGGAGACTATCCCAAAAATGCTCGTCGCCAACCTTCTGGCGTAACATGTGGAAAACCATCGCAGTTTTACCGTATCCAATGGCCTGGTCGAGTTTGCTTTTCCGACTGCGAAACTCGCTCAGCGGGTAGTCATTGTTTGGCTGAACGAGGGAGGCATAATCACGGAGCAATTTCAGGCGGTATTCGTGAGCGTCTTCAGGCGAGGTGCGCTCTTTCAGCAGGTAGTCTGCGACGTAAGTCGCAAGACCTTCACACCAATTCCCCCGATAATAATCGACCCCAACCGCGTTTCCCCACCATGCGTGGGCGATTTCATGGGGCAGGCTGGTATAGAGAATAAACGGCAGCCGAACGACCGTGCTGCCCAGCAAGGTCCATCCGGGCAATCCGTAGCCGGTTGGAAAGAAATTCTCAACCACGGCAAATTTTTCGTACGGATAGGGCCCGAACAGTTCCTGGTATAAACTTAGATATTCGCGCGATGCGGCCAAATATTGATCGGCAAGTGCTGCGTTTGCCGGGCTCAAAAACGTCAGAACCTGGATGGTCTCCAGATCATTGCGCGCGACCAGGAAATAACCTGCAGAGAGTGTCGGAGTTTGATTTAAGAGATTTGTCTGCCATATGCTTGACGTCGAGGCTTCAGCATGCTCTATCGAAATCAAGGCCCCATCAGTGACACCAATGAAACCTTTTGGCCCCCGCAGCGTGACGTTCAGTCTGCCTTGATGGCCAATCGCCCAGGGAATCCAGTTGACACCCCCCGATAGATAGGTACCGTTTGAGGTGATGGTCGCATTGATGCCGTACGACGGATCCTCTATGCCAACAGTTTGCATTGGAACGGCATCATCAAATTTGGCCTCGTAACGGATTAGCAGGGTCTGAAACTTTCCTGGAGAGGCTGGCAAGGCCAGTGTGCCGCCCCGGAAAGTAAAAGGGACAGGCCTCTGGTCGCCTCGAACTTCGAGGACAACCGCGTGCCGAGCCAGCCGGAAGCGCTGTGGCCAAATCGCCTCCCCTGCGGGGAGAGTGATCCGGTCGCTGACAGACAGGGTTTGTTTTTCCAGGTCAAATTCAACAGTGAGCTCATGGTCAACTACGGATTGGTCAGGTAATTGTTCGGCAGCACAACCCTCCATTGGCTGGATAGACAGAAAGAAAAACCAGATGAAAAAGAAAGCGCATAAAGGATTGCGGAAATTCATAATTTCAATTGTAACAAAAATTTCCATGTTTCAAGTTGTCAATCGTCAACGGTAGCATTTCTCAAGATATTTTTGTTAACCCGGGCCCGGAGAAGAGATGGGTCAAAGTTCTCTCCAGTGTTCAAGGCGAATCGGTGGCAAGGTGCCTATGCCGAGAGTGGCATGGGCATTTGATCGGTGATCTGCCACTCAATCTGATAGGGGCCTCTTCGGTTAATGTTTGCCCCGCGTCAGGATGGATCACAACGGCCATCTGGAACAGCTAAGGTCAATATTCTCCCAGATGGCTTGGCTGCCGTTGATTGAAATGGTGATTAAAACGACCTGGAGAGGCCGGTCGAACTCGATCAGTCTTTCGTCCGCTCCCGGATGCTTCTGTCCACATGCCCGCGATGAAGGCAGTTTGGAGCTTCCATCGTCCATAATGTGTCCGGGTTCAGATCGATACTCCCAAGATGGCATGCTGTACGGTGGTTGTCCATTTAAGGAGATTTTGACCGCCTCTATCTCGGCACATTGGTATGCTGTTTCTGCTCAGGCAGGGATCGCTCTGTTCAAGTCCTTCCGAACCCAGGGCTGATCGCTTGCCATCTAGATTGTCTGGACACCCTTTGCCAACGGCAGTGAATCGATGACGATATCAGGAGAAAACGGGTTGTAAAGGTCGCCAGGAAAGGGCAGTAAGTTGGCTTTGTCGGGTAAATGCTTCAGGATCAGCTGCAGTTGATTCCATTCACTGAAAAGAAGAAAAGGAGGATCGGCCGAAGTGTATCCGGGCTGGCTTTCAAAAACGAACAGCCGCTTCATGCAAAGGCCCGAGCTTCATTGACTTGTGACGGATCGCCAGCATTGCTGATGTAGATTTGGTTGGAGCTTACCTCTCCGTAGGGTGCTACCGTTGCCCGTCGTTGTCCTGGAACCTGCCCAATGCCAGCACAACCGGTAAAGAAGGCAGGGGTTACCGCAGCAAGAAAATGGACATCAAATTGCCGTCAAACCTTCTCTAGTTGTGCTCCAGTGACACCACCTCAACACATTAGGGGATTGAGCGTTACGTTTGATTTTCTTGAACGCAAAGATAGAGCCCAGTTGTTCATGACATCACAATCAACTGCAAGGTGAATGCCGAATAGTCCGCAACCAGCTGTAGACTATTCGACAATCGTTTGTGCCAATGGTTGTCTTTAGAAAACAGTAAATTTAAAAAATATTGTAAAAACATTATGTTATGAACTTTAATTGTGTTGGCATGAATTGTGATTATCAAAGTAGCTGACTTGCAAACCAATCACAACTAACCTTTGACGACGGAATGCGAACGATGAACAAAATATTCAACAGGCGTTATCTCTCCCTTGGCTTTCTGGTGGGAATCATCGGTGTGATGACTTGGCTTTTTAGTGGTCCTGCCCCAACGCAAGCAAATCTCGCTTTAGCGGAGTTTCAAGTCCAGCAGTTGACGTGTGGCTCTTGCGTGAGCAAGATCGAAAATGCTTTGCATGACCTTGATGGCGTTAACAGTGTTGACGTGAACATAACCAGAAATCTCAGCAAAGTGGCGTATGACCCATCAAAGACAAATAGTCAGGCAATTGCCCGTGCCATCACAACTGCAGGCTATCCTGCCTTCGTGCTCACGGAATTGTCGGCAGAAGAGTATGCCTCTGTCCGCACTCAGGAATCACAACTTGGCGATAAATACGTTGCCCGAATTGGTGAACGGTTGATATCACGTGCCAATTTTGAGCAACGTGTCAACCAGTACCCGGCAAGCGACTCCAGCAATCCGGGCCGGGCTAACCAGCTTTGGCAAAAGGCATGGCAGGACCTGCTGCAACGCGAACTCCTGTTAACCGCCGCCGAAAACAACAACGTTGTTGTGCAGGCCGGTGAAGTTGAGCTGAGGCTCAACGAGTTGCGACAGCGGCACAGCGGTTTTGAAGCGTTGATCAAGCAGAGGTATGGCAGCATGGACGCGTTTCGTGAGCAATTGAGGGAAGATATGGTGATCAGTCGGAATCTGGAAGAACACGTCTTTCAAGGGGCTGAGAAACCCGGTTTGCGTAA
>JAFDBS010000085.1 GCA_019313185.1 Deltaproteobacteria bacterium
TCAAACGCAATCAGCCCAGTAACCAAGCCCCTGAGTTGTGGGTGGATCAAATCCAGAACTCAGCCGGTCGGGATGTAATCGTATCGCTCGTCTGTTTCCGGACGGCAACGGCCTAAACCGATCCTCTAGCGCACAAGAGCCCCGATCAAAATTGCCAGCCGTCGGTCAGCCGACCGATGTGTTCATTCACCCAGTCACTTTGGAAGTGTTTGCGTGATGGGATGTCTTGGCTGAGGGGAATGACAGTGCGAGGCAAACTGTGCTAAATTAAAAGTCAGAGATATGTAAACAGCACTCATACACCTGCCACATATTTGGGTAGGAGAGTGTTCAGTCAGGAGACATGCCATGTCTGACCGGTTATCCAAAGCTGTTGAAGAGCTCAAAAAAATGCCGCTCTACAAAACCAGAGGGTGGAGTCGTGGTTCCGGATTGACACAGGTGCCTGCGGCGCGGCCGAACATGACCAATGTCAACTTTCACGACCGATTCACTGAGGCAGTCATGGAAGAGGGCGAAAGGTCAGCCTTTGCCTGTCAAAGATGTCGCCGGCCTCTGAAACAAGTCAATAGAAAGTTTCACTGAACAAAACACCCGGACCATGACGGATGGATCTTCAATTATTGACGAGATAAAGTCCTAAGCCGTCTCTGGGCCTTGACCAATCATAATATTTTAGCCGAGCGGCGCTCAGGTGGGTCAATGAGATTTTGGCTGGCGAGTGGATTGATCAGAAAAAAGGCCTCGCGGTCGGTATCGCGAGGCCTTGAATCTTGTGGTGCCCAGGGACAGAATCGAACTGCCGACACGAGGATTTTCAGTCCTCTGCTCTACCGACTGAGCTACCTGGGCGGAAGAAATCCTTGTAACGAAATCCAGGAGCCATGTCAAGCGGAAAAGGTGAGCAAGGAAATCTTTACTTGCCTTGGCCGTCACTTTTTGATACCTAGAAAGACCAATTGACAAGGGCTTACACAGCGACGTTTGGTCTTAGCAGGTTGTTCAACGAAATGGTTTTCGATTGTTTCGAGCACTTTTGGCGGTCCTCTCGGACTGGGGTTTGTTGGTAGCCAAATGTCGATGATCTAAGCAGACCACGGGCAGGCTGCAAGGCGAGTCACTCGTGGTTTTTACGTTTCGGGAGATACTGGAACCAACTGGTGAAGGCCGTCGGGCAAACCGTCGGCCTTCGAACATTTGCTCCCCTCTCGAAAGAAGGAGAAAACATGATTATTGTAATGCGCCAAGGGGCCAGCAAAGAGGAACTAACCGAAGTTAAAAAACGGATCAAAGAGTTGGGCTACAAGCCACATGTGATTCATGGCGAAACGCGCAATGTGATCGGTGCGGTGGGAGACGAACGTGGTAAATCGATTTTGCAGTCTCTCGAGTCGATGCCTGGCGTTGAAAATGTCGTGCCGATCCTCAAGCCCTACAAACTGGCAAGCAAAGAAGTCAAGCCGGAACAGACGGTCATCGAAATCGTTCCGGGCCTGTCGATTGGCAGTGACGCGTTGGTGGTCATGGCCGGACCCTGTTCCGTAGAGAGTGAAGATCAGATCATCGAGACGGCTCTGGCCGTCAAATCGGCTGGCGCAACGGTCTTGCGTGGCGGGGCGTTCAAGCCGCGCACCAGCCCGTATTCATTTCAAGGCATGGAAGAAGAGGGGCTGAAGCTCCTTGCCCAGGCTCGTGAAGCCTCAGGTTTGCCAATCGTGACCGAAGTGGTTAACCCTCGGGATGTCGAACTGGTTGCCCGCTATGCAGATATCATGCAGGTCGGCGCCCGGAATGTCCAAAATTTTGCACTGCTGAAAATGCTCGGGCAGCTCGGAAAACCAGTCTTGCTCAAGCGGGGCATGGCCACGACGATTCAGGAGTTTCTGATGAGCGCCGAATATGTCCTCTCTGAGGGCAACCGTCGGGTAATCCTATGTGAAAGAGGGATCCGTACCTTTGAAACAGCGACGCGCAACACCCTGGATATCTCGGCCATTCCAGTTCTGCGCGAGCAGACCCATTTGCCGATCATCATCGACCCGTCCCACGCGACCGGACATGCCAGCCTTGTCCCCAGCATGTGCTTTGCCTCGGTGGCCGCAGGCTGCGATGGGCTCATGGTTGAAGTACATCCTCACCCAGAGACCGCGGCCAGTGATGGCCCGCAGTCATTACGACCTGAGGAGTTTGCGTCAATGATGTCCAAGCTGCGCGAATTTGCTGCGGTTGCGGGACGCACCTTATAAGTTGATTTCATCAAGGACAGGGACCGTCACGGCTTTGCCGGCAAAGGAGTTTCCCATGTATTTAGTGCCTCTTAATCAAATAGAAAGCGTCGACTTGGTCATTCATGCCTTGAAAAGCGCCGGTGGCGAAGCGGACTGCTCCAGCTGCCCCGTCAGGAAAGTATGTACCAAGCAGTGTCTGGCGGTCGCTGATGGCATCCAGCGCCTTGTCGCGACCAATAGTCTCTTGCGGGTCGATTTCGAGACAACAGAAGAGGCAGACGACACGCCAGACAAACCAGACCGGGGCAGTTCAGGGCCAAACCTGAGA
>JAFDBS010000086.1 GCA_019313185.1 Deltaproteobacteria bacterium
GGCGAGTTCGCGCTACTCAAGCTGTTTTTCGTCAGCCTGAAACGTGAACAGACAGGCCTGTCGATTGATTCGTCGGTGATAGAATGAAACCAACAATGATTGGTGAATCGCCATGCTGCCCCGTCTACTATGCAAGGTTTGACGCCAAGGGCGGCCAACGGCCCGGCGGGTAGCGCTAAGGGAAGATGGACGGGATCACCACCGGCTGGCTTGGCTAAACGGTCAATTCAGGCCATGTTTGGCCCACAAAGAATGTGTGAAATTGACACCTTCGGCTGTCCTGATAAAATTCATGAGACTATGTTATTGAGCCGCTTTAACAGAATTCGGGTTGTCCTGAAAATCATCTTCTGCTTGGTTCTTTGCGCATCGGCTTCATTCTTATCGGCCAGCCAGAACCACGTCGCCGCAGTCCGGGTTGCCGGCGCAATCAATCCAGTCGTTGCCAGCTTCGTTGCAGACGAAATTGACAAGGCAAATACCTCTGGAGCCGCTGCGTTTCTGGTGGAATTAGACACCCCGGGAGGCCTCGACACTGCAATGCGGGACATTGTTCAGTCAATTTTATCGTCGTACATACCGGTGATTGTCTACGTTTCTCCGGCCGGGGCACGTGCGGCCTCCGCCGGTGCGTTCATTACCTTGTCTGCTGATTTCGCAGCAATGGCTCCGGGTACGAACATCGGTGCCGCGACCCCGGTCTCCATCAGCGGGGAGGACGCCGGCGGCAAAAACAACAAGAGTATGCAGGACAAGGTGATCAATGATGCCATTGCCTACGCCCGGTCTATTGCCGAGCAACGAGGCAGAAACGTGGAATGGGCGGAAAAGATTGTCAGCCATAGCATTTCAACCGCAGCCAGTGAAGCTCTGGAATTAAAAGTGATCGACCTGATCGCCTCCAGCCGGTCGGATTTGCTCGCGCAGCTCGATGGAGCGAGGTATCTGCGCAATGGCCAATCCCAAACCCTGGAACTGGCCGGTGTTGAGGTCCGGTTCACGGAAATGAACTGGCGGCAGAAAATCCTTGATACCATCAGCAATCCCAATGTGGCCTACCTGCTGATGATGCTTGGCATCATCGGGATCTTCTTCGAAATCTCCCAACCCGGCGTCATATTGCCAGGCGCAATTGGCGCAATCGCCATTTTGCTCGCATTGTTTGCATTTCAATCATTGCCCATCAACTATGCCGGGGTGCTGCTGATTCTGCTGGGCCTCGTCTTGTTTATCCTGGAAGTGAAAGTGGTATCATACGGCATGCTTTCGGTCGGTGGGGTCGTTTCCCTGGCTCTGGGATCGTTGATGCTCATCGATTCTCCAGAACCTTATCTGCAAATTTCCAAAGGAGTGATTATCAGTACTGTGCTGGTGTTTGCGGGTTTCTTCGTCCTGTGCCTGATGTTTATTGTACGGACGCAGCGGCAACGCTTCAAAGCAGGCTCTGAAGGGATGTCCGGCGAACTCGGCAAGGCCATCACCGCGGTCAACAGCCAGGGCACTGTTTTTGTCCACGGTGAGTATTGGGCCGCGTTTTCAAGAGCACCGATCGAACCGGGAAGTACGATCGAGGTTGTTGGCCTGACACCCCAAATGAAACTCGAGGTGCGGGGTGTCGCAGGCACCACCACGTCCAAACCGATTGAGGAAAACCTGGCTCCTGACCGTGACAATGGGCAGTGATAGACTCATAGATAAACTCTTTCTCACTATTTTGGAGGCTCCCATGTTGATTACGTATGCCGTTGTCTTGGCTTTGCTCATTGCCATTATTGGTAGTGCCGTTCGTATCTTGCTGGAATACGAACGTGGTGTTGTCTTTCGTCTCGGCCGCTTCGCCGGCGTCAAGGGGCCCGGCCTGCGGTTTATTATCCCGGTGATTGACAAGCTGATTAAAATCAGCTTGCGGACAATTGCCCAGGACGTTCCCCCTCAAGATGTCATCACCAAGGATAATGTCTCAGTCAAAGTCAATGCCGTGACATATTTTCGCGTCATCTCCCCTGATAAGGCATTGATTGAGGTCGAGAACTATCTGTATGCCACCAGCCAATTGGCCCAAACGACCCTGCGGAGTGTGCTTGGACAGGTTGAACTTGATGAATTGCTGTCGCATCGAGAAAAAATCAATCAACAGCTTCAAGAGATCCTTGACCGTCAAACCGATCCCTGGGGCGTGAAGGTTTCCAATGTGGAGATCAAGCATGTTGATCTGCCGGCCGAAATGCAAAGGGCGATGGCCCGCCAGGCCGAGGCAGAGCGAGAACGCCGTTCGAAAGTCATTCATGCCGAGGGTGAATTCCAGGCGAGTCAAAGGCTCTCGGAGGCGGCCCGGGTGATTTCCTCCGAGGAAGGCGCCTTGCAGCTGCGATTTTTACAAACATTGACCGAAATAGCGGCTGAGAAGAATTCCACGATCTTATTTCCAATTCCGATCGACCTGGTCAAACCCTTTTTGAAAAATAAAACGACCCAGGGAGAGAACACTCAGCCATAATTGAAAATTCCTTGCGGTGAATTCAACCGAATAGGGAAGGTTTTTGACCTTCCCTATTTTTCTTCAAGCGCCGTTTTAGGAGTTTCTCGCCCCTCGAGGCCTTGGTAATAGTCATGGTTGCGAGTTAAGGTAAAAAATATCAATCATTTCAAACGGTTAAAAATAGAACAGTTTTTTGCTTGACATGTTTCCTGCGGATTTGCTTAGATGGCGGCTTATCGGTCCTGCTAAGTATTTAAATTCATTGAATATTTTTATTTAAACTAAAATTTTGTCCAAAATGGTCAACCGAAGCCGGTTGAATCATTCGGATTGGTTTTTTCTTTAAGGAGTGCTTATGCCTATCAAGAAGTTTCGCAAAATTATGGCCGCTAATCGTGGTGAAATCGCCATTCGCATTTTTCGTGCATGCACTGAACTTGGGATCAGCACGGTTGCCATCTATTCCGAAGAAGACAAGCTTTCTCTGCACCGTTACAAGGCCGATGAGGCGTACCTGGTCGGAAAAGGCAAGGGGCCTATCGATGCTTATCTCAGTATTGACGAGATCATTGACCTTGCCCGGAAGAAAGAGGTTGATGCCATCCATCCCGGGTATGGTTTTCTTTCTGAAAACGCTGATTTTGCAGAAGCCTGCGAGCGTGCCGGGATCGTTTTCATCGGCCCGACTCCGGAGATTCAACGTCGGGTTGGCGACAAAGTATCGGGTCGAAAGGTGGCCATCGAGGCCGGCGTACCAGTCGTTCCGGGGACTGAAAATCCAATCCGCACCGAAGAAGAGGCGCTGATCTTTGCCAAAGAGTGTGGCTACCCGATTATTATCAAAGCCAGTGCCGGTGGAGGCGGCCGCGGCATGCGTGTGGCCCATAACCAGAAAGAGTTGCTAGATGGTTTGAAATCAGCTGCTTCGGAAGCCAAGGCGGCTTTTGGTGATGCAACAATTTTCCTGGAGAAATACATTGAGCGTCCCAAGCACGTCGAGGTCCAGATTCTGGGCGACAATCACGGCAATATCGTGCATTTCTACGAGCGCGACTGCTCGATTCAGCGCCGTCACCAGAAAGTCATTGAAATTGCGCCATCACTCTACTTAACAAGCAGAAAACGCAAGGAAGTGTGCGACTATGCCTTGGCGTTGGCGAAACACGTGAGCTATCGGAATGCCGGGACGGTTGAGTTCTTGATGGACAAGGCAGGACATTTTTATTTCATCGAGGTCAACCCAAGAATTCAGGTTGAACACACAGTGACTGAACTGGTCACCATGCGCAACCTTGTCCAGGCTCAAATCCGCATCGCCCAAGGGCACAAACTCAACGACCCCGAAATCAACATCAAGGGTCAGAAAGACATCGAATTGCGCGGATATGCCATTCAGAGCCGCATTACAACGGAAGACCCGATAAATAATTTCGCACCTGATTTCGGGACGATCAAAGCCTATCGAACAGCTGCAGGGTTTGGTGTCCGTCTCGATGCCGCAGCCGGCTACGCCGGGGCGCAAATCACGCCGCATTATGACTCTTTGCTGGTCAAGATTTCAACCTGGGGACTGACTTTTGCCGATGCCGCCCGCACCATGCATCGTGCATTGCAGGAATTTCGCATTCGTGGGGTCAAGACCAACATCGGTTTTCTTGAGCGGGTCATCACCCATCCCGTCTTTCTGGAGGGCAAATGCGATACGTCATTTCTTGATGCCCATCCTGAGGTTTTTCAGCTACCTGTTAAGAAAGACCGGGCGAACAAAATTCTCAGTTATATCGGGCATACCACGGTGAACGGTTATCCGGGGATTAAACCCGAAAAGCGCCTGAACTTCTGCGACCTGAGGGAACCCGCGATACCTGAGGTCGAATATGGCAAGCAGCACCCGCGAGGCACCCGCGACATTTTACTCGACAAAGGCCCAAAAGGCTTGGCTGAATGGGCCCGCAAGCACAAGCAATTGCTGATCACCGATACCACCTGGCGAGATGCCCACCAGTCACTTCTGGCGACTCGTGTGCGCACACATGATCTTGACCGTATCGCCGAGGCAACAGCGCATTTCGGCGGTGGACTGTTCTCGCTTGAAATGTGGGGTGGGGCCACGTACGACGTGTCGATGCGTTTTCTGACTGAAGATCCCTGGGACCGGCTGCGACGACTGCGCAAAAAAGTTCCGAACATTCTTTTCCAGATGTTATTGAGAGGATCCAACGCGGTTGGCTATACCAACTATCCTGACAATGTCGTCCAGCAATTTACGGTTAAAGCTGCCGAGGCGGGCATCGATGTGTTTCGAATTTTTGATTCCCTGAATTGGACCAAAGGCATGCAGGTGGCGATGGAGGCGGTCAATGAACGCACCAGTGCAGTCTGCGAAGCAGCAATGTGTTATACCGGCGACATCTTGGATCCCAAACGGGACAAGTACCCCTTGTCATATTACGTCGAATTGGGCAAAGAGCTCGAAAAGATGGGGGCTCATATTTTGGCCATCAAGGATATGGCAGGCTTGCTCAAGCCCTTTGCTGCCGAAAAGCTGATCAAGGCCCTCAAAGATGAGATCAGTATTCCAATCCACTTGCACACCCATGATACGTCAAGCAACGGCGGGGCCATGCTGCTGATGGCCGCCCAAGCTGGTGTCGACATTGTCGATTTGGCGATTTCGTCGGTTTCCGGTTTGACCGCTCAACCCAATATGAATGCGTTGCTGGCAGTCCTTGAGGGGACGATTTGGGACCCGCAACTCGATCAGGTCGGGCTGCAGCAACTGGCCAATTATTGGGAAACCGTCCGGACCTTCTATGCGCCGTTTGAATCGGAATTGCGCAGCGGTACCGCGCAGGTCTACCACCATGAAATCCCCGGGGGACAATATTCCAATTACAAGCCCCAAGTGGAAGGTCTTGGCCTGGGTCATCGCTGGGAAGAATGTAAAGAGATGTACCGCAAAGTTAATTTTATGTTCGGGGATGTGATCAAGGTGACACCCTCCTCCAAAATCGTTGGTGACATGGCGATGTTCATGGTTCAGAACAACCTTGAACCAGAGGATGTGTTTGAACGGGGAGAAGAATTGACCTTCCCACAAGGCGTCGTCGATTTTTTTAAAGGCATGATTGGCCAGCCTGTCGGGGGGTTCCCCGAGCGGCTGCAGGCGATCATTCTGAAAGGGGAACAGCCACTGACCTGCCGCCCCGGAGAACTTCTTGAGCCGGTCGATTTCAATGCGAAAAAAGCAGACCTCGAAACAAAGCTCGGCCATAACGTCAGTGAGGAAGACGTTCTGTCTGCAGTCCTTTACCCCGGTGTTTTCGAAGAATACGACCGCTTTCGCCAAGAATACAGCGACACCTCTTTTCTGCCAACTCCGGTTTTCTTTTATGGGTTAGATGTTGGCGACGAAGTGAGTATTGACATTGAAGCGGGCAAGACCTTGATCATTAAATTGAACGCGATTGGCCGTGTGCATGACGACGGCACGCGCAATATCTACTTTGAGCTGAACGGCGAGCCACGCGTTGTGACGGTCAGGGACCTCTCGGCTGAAACCGATGAGGAGGTCCATGAAAAAGCCGATCCGGCAAACTCCAAGCATGTTGGGGCACCAATGCCCGGAAAGATTTTTAAATTAATGGCGAGCGTTGGCGAGAAGGTGTCTGCCGGAGACACCCTGCTGACAACCGAGGCCATGAAGATGGAGACCAATGTCAAGTCCAAGGTCGATGGCGTGGTTGCCGAAATCCGCTTCAGTGAGGGTGACCAGGTCGGCCAGGGGGATCTATTGGTGATCCTGGAGTAGCCCATCCAGCTGTCGACACCTCGGTTTAAATTAGAGGTTACCAAATTGACGTCATGTGATATGCTTTATTCAGCTAACCGTCATGATCTAAGGAGGACTCCATGCGATTCGCTTGGCTGAAAGGTGGGCACCAGACCCAGCAGCGAGAGGTCATCAATCAGGAAGATATAGCGAAAAACCAGGTGATCAGAGAGTGCTACTGCCACAATGGTCACGATGTGTTGACCGATCAAATTTCATTCAATGGTCACCCCGGGTTGACCCTCAAGCTGCGCAGTCAAACCCAGGAAGGCTTGCTGTCAATCAGCCCGGTGATCGGCGACCGCGAACGTAAATTTCTCGATTTTGAACGGCGACCTGGAGAAGTTGTCGAGATCTGTTGCCCGACATGTTCCGAGCCATTTCCAGTTTATAACCAATGTGATTGCGGGGCTCACTTGGTTGCCCTGTTCACTTCTCCGAACGCCAGTTTCTCTCAGTGTGTGGGGATCTGCCAGAGGATCGGCTGCTTGCATTCCGAATTGATCTCGGAGAGAAACCTGAGGCTCTACAGCCGCACATATTACTTCTAAAATCACCACCACGTTAAAATCAATCCAATGGGACGGCACTGGGCCGTCCTTTTTGTGTCCAGATCGTAACAATCGACCGGATCCCCTGTCATGGACTTGACCAGTCTCAATCGGTCATTTATATATTTAGGACAATCATTTTTGGAGGAACCTTATGAAACTCCTGTCCCATAGTGCCAAGCTTTTCATCACCTTTCTGTTTGCCATACTGGCCCTGAATTCCGGCTGTTCTCAAGAGGAACAACCCGGCGCCCCTCAACCGGCCGCCCAGGGCGAACAGGCCACCTCGGAATCATCCAGGACTGCCGACGGCGGATCCGGCACCACCGCCAAGAGTGCCCGAGCGGAATCGATAATCATCGGCGTGGCCGGCCCACATACCGGCGACCTTGCCCCATATGGCATCCCGACCATGGAAGCGCTGGAAATGTTGGCTGTCGAGGTCAACAATTCAGGAGGATTGCTTGGCCGGCCCGTGACGTTGTTGGCGATGGACGATCAGTGCAAACCGGAAATTGCAACAAACGTTGCGACCAACCTGGTGTCCCGGGGAGCCTCAATCGTGATTGGCCATATCTGTTCAGGTGCGACCAAGGCAGCACTTGGCATCTACAAAGAAGCCGATGTCGTTGCCATCTCTCCGTCTGCAACGAACCCCCCTTTGACTATGGATGGTGAATATCCAAATTTCTTTCGTACCATCGCGCCTGACGACAAACAAGGACAACTTGCTGCTGAATTTGTGACGGATACCCTGGGAGCCAAAAAGATCGCAATCTTGCACGACAAAGGCGACTACGGAAAAGGATTCGCCGATTATGCTCAATTGGCATTCGAAGAGGCAGGGCAAGCCGAGGTGGTCCTCTACGAAGGGGTCACGCCGGGAGCCATGGATTATTCTGCCGTCATTCAGAAAATCCGCCGCGAGGGAGCCGAGGCGGTGGTTTTCGGCGGCTATCATCCGGAAGCATCCAAGCTTGTCGGCCAGATGAAGAAAAAGCGGCTTGACATTCCTTTTATCGGGCCAGACGGCATTAAAGGCGATGGCTTTTTGGATATTGCCGGTCTCAACGCCGAAGGGGTCTACGCCACCGGTCCGAAAGACGTTTCAACCTTCCCGCTGAACCAGAAAATTCGTCAAGCATATATCGACACATACGGAAAAGAACCGGGCACTTTCTTCGATCAAGGCGTGGCCGCCTGGCAAGCAGCGTTGAACGCCATTCAAGTGGCCGGCACAACGGAATATGCAGCGGTTTCTAAAGCCCTGAAGACGAGCCGTGTCGAGACAACGGTAGGCCAGATTAAGTTTGACCAACATGGCGACGCCGAAGGTGTTGGTTTTTCTGTCTACCAGGTCCAAAACGGGGTTTTCGTTCAGGTTCAATAATCAGGTCGTGATCGGCGACCAACACGCTTCAAGAGCTCAAACAATGCTCAATTGTTATGACATTCTGTAAACCAGGACCCGTGGGGCGTTCGCGCTTCAGGCTTCGACCCAGCGTCATGTACTCAGGCGTTTCGCTCCTATGGAATATTTTCTACAGCTTTTCTCCAGTGGCCTGACCCGGGGCAGTATCTATGCGCTCATCGCGCTTGGCTACACAATGGTCTACGGAATTATCCAGTTGATCAATTTTGCCCACGGCGAAATTTATATGATCGGCGCGTTTGTCGCATTGATCGTCTCCGGAGTCCTGACGATTTACGGGTTTTCAGGGGCTTCGATTCTGGTGTTTGCTGCGGTCGTTGCCGTCATCTATGCGGCAGCATACGGGTATACCCTTGAACGGATTGCCTACCGTCCCTTGCGTGGAGCCCCTCGGCTGTCCCCATTGATCAGCGCCATTGGCATGTCAATTTTTCTGCAGAATTATGTTCTGCTGGCCCAAACTCCTGATTTCTTACCCTTTCCCGCACTGATCCCCGAATTCGAATTTATCGAGCCATTGGCGCACATTATCGGGTCTGCAGAACTGGTGATTTTAACGGTCAGTACCATTTCCATGATCGCCTTGACGGCTCTGATTAAATACTCTCGGATTGGTAAAGCCATGCGGGCCACCCAGCAGGACATGCACATGGCGAGGTTAGTCGGGATCGATGTCGATCGCGTGATTTCTGTCACCTTTGTTATTGGTTCGGTCTTGGCGGCGATTGGTGGTGTGCTGGTCGGCTCCTACATCGGGCAGATTAATTTTTATATCGGCTTCATGGCCGGCATCAAGGCTTTTACGGCTGCCGTGCTGGGCGGGATTGGCAATATTCCAGGAGCGGTGCTCGGCGGTTTGGTCCTCGGCCTGTCCGAAGCGTTCGCCGCCGGGTACATTTCGAGTGCATATGAGGATGTCTTTGCCTTTGGCGTACTGGTTTTGATATTGATTCTTCGTCCGGCCGGCCTGCTTGGCCGGGCCGTAAAGCAGAAGGTTTAAATCATGCTGCCAGGTCACAGATCCATTAAAACCGCTTTGCGCACGGCCTTGTGGTTCATGTTTTTAACCCTGCCGTTTATGGTCGTCCGGGTGAATACCCTGAAAGGCGAAGTTGAATGGCGTTGGCAGAATATGCTCTGGGTGGGTCTGGCTGTTTTTTTGCTTGCTATCGTTTGGGATATTGCCCTCAGCAACCGTCACAAACGATCCGATCGAAAACCTTCTGCCTCCCAGACCCTCTCCCGCCTGAGCCAACGGGTCTTCCACGATAAAACGGTCTACCTTCCCATCATTGCCGGCGTCTTTTGTTTGGCCTTGCTGTTTCCCTGGCTGTTCAACACGTATCAGGTCAACATCATGGTGCTGGCACTGATGTTCGTTGTTTTGGGCCTGGGTTTGAACATTACGGTCGGGCTGGCAGGGCTTCTCGATTTGGGTTATATCGCATTCTTTGCGGTTGGTGCCTATACCTACGCATTGTTGAACACCAAGTTTGGTGTCGGATTTTGGTTCAGCCTGCCCATAGGGGGGATCGTGGGAGCGACATTTGGCATTTTGCTGGGGTTTCCGATTTTACGTTTACGCGGCGATTACCTGGCCATTGTCACACTGGGCTTCGGCTCGATTGCCAAGATCGTCTTCGAAAACTGGGAGGAGGTTTTTAATGGTGCCAAAGGGATTGCAGGAATCGGCCGCCCCGGCCTATTCAACATCGAGATGAGCCTGGAGGCAACCACGACATATATTTATTACTTGATGGTTGCTCTGGTGATGTTTGCAGCGTTTATGACCAACCGGCTTAAGGAGTCGCGGATCGGCCGGGCATGGCTCGCTCTGCGCGAGGATGAAATTGCCTGCGTGACGATGGGTATCGACATGGCCCGTACCAAGCTCTCTGCCTATGCCTTTGGCGCCTTTTGGGCAGGGCTGGTGGGCGTGATTTTCGCAGCGCGTAACACCTATATCAATCCGAACAGTTTTACATTCATGGAGTCTGCGCTGGTTTTGTCAGTTGTCGTGCTCGGCGGCATGGGCTCGATCGTTGGCGTGATGATCGCCGCAATGGTGCTCATCCTGCTGCCTGAGTACTTGCGCGCCGTTGCAGAATACAGGATGCTGGTGTTTGGCGCGGTCATGGTTCTCATGATGATCTTTCGGCCCCAGGGTCTGGTTTCCAACGTGCACCGCTACTACCGGAAGCACTCGGAAACAGATGCGGCGCAGAAGGGCTAGATATGGAAACGCTTTTGCAGGTCAACGATTTAACAATGAACTTTGGAGGTCTGCGCGCGATTGACCATGTGTCCCTCGAAGTCCGTTCTGGAGAGATCGTGGCTTTAATCGGTCCGAACGGAGCTGGCAAGACGACTTTTTTCAATTGTATAACAGGTCTTTACAGACCCTCGGCGGGAGAGATCAGGGTCTTCCCGCCAGGTCAAAAAGAGATCCGTATTGACGGTTTTAAGCCCAACCGCGTGACCGCCATCGGCATGGCTCGGACATTCCAAAATATCAGGCTTTTTTCCGCCATGACCGTTATCGAAAACGTCATGATCGGTCGACATTGCCGGACCTCGACCAATATTCTTGGTGCGATCTTGCGCGGTCCACGCACTCGCCGGCAAGAACTTGAAACGATCGACAAAAGCTATGCACTGCTCGAGAAGGTCGGCTTAACACGCTACGCGAATGAACTGGCCCGCAACCTCCCCTACGGGGCCCAGCGTCGCCTGGAAATCGCCAGAGCGCTTGCAACAGATCCGTTTCTGCTGCTCCTCGATGAGCCGGCCGCGGGCATGAACCCGCGAGAAACAAAAGAGCTGGACGACTTGATCGTCCAAATCCGTGATCGAGATGGTTTGGCTATCCTGTTGATCGAGCATGACATGAAGTTGGTCATGAACATTTCTGACCGGATTGTTGTCATGGAGTACGGCAAACGGATTGCTGAAGGCACACCGGACGCAATTCGTAACGATCCGAAAGTTATCGAGGCATACCTGGGAGACGAAACCGATGCTTAAGGTGCGTGGCATCAGCACGTATTATGGAAACATCGAGGCGCTGCATGCGGTCTCACTCGATATTGCCGAGGGCGAGATCATCACCCTGATCGGCGCTAACGGTGCGGGCAAAACGACGACGCTGATGTCGATTTGTGGCTTGACTCCGCCGCGCAGTGGCGACATCGAATTCCACGGCCAATCCGTTGTGGGCATGAAACCCGATCGTATCGTCCAAATGGGACTGGTGCAAGTCCCTGAAGGACGCCGGATTTTTCCTAACATGACAGTCCTTGAAAATTTGGAACTGGGAGCCTATCTGCGCAGGGATCGGCAAGGTGTCCGACAGGATTTGGATTATGTCATGGATCTTTTCCCGATCTTGGCTGAACGCCGTACGCAAATGGGAGGAACACTGAGTGGAGGTGAGCAGCAAATGTTGGCCATTTCACGTGCGCTGATGGCCAAGCCCAAGCTGCTTTTGCTTGATGAGCCATCATTAGGCCTGGCCCCTTTGGTTATCAAGCAAATCTTTGAAATCATCAGGAAGATTAATCAGGAGCAGGAGGTCACCGTCTTCCTGGTCGAGCAAAACGCCAATCAGGCCCTCAAACTCGCTCACCGCGGATATGTCATGGAAAATGGCAGGATTCGTTTCAACGATACGGCAGACCGTTTGTTGAACAATGACCTTGTGAGGGAGGCCTACCTTGGCCTGTAAGCCTGGTCTTGTCCGGAGAACGGCATGATCAAGCTATGAACGGTTGTCGGTACCCCTCTTTAGTCCTTGTTGCCTTTCAAGATGTTCATGATAAAGTCGCCGAACCCTTCCAGCAATTCCATGACATCCAAGCCAAAAAAATAATCCACAATGACCAGACCAATGGCAAACACAGTGAGAGCCAGGACGTATTTTTTCATTATTTTAAAACCCTCTTACAGAACCAATGCCGAATAAAAATGTTACAGGCGTGGATTGCTAAAAACTTGATCATATCAAAATTAAGTGTGAAACCGAAGTCTTAAATATTTCGTATAACCACTATGATCCACAGTCTGCTTGAATCGCCCATAGTCTGTGCGGGACGTTCATGTTCAGCGTAGAGGGCTCAGGCCTAACTTTACCGCCCAATCATAAGCCTGACGAAATTCATATGTTTTCAATCGCCGATCCAAGGGCGGATAGTCTGGTGCGCAATAGTCCGGCCGGTACTGATCCATCAGGTTAAGCCACGTCTCCGTGCCGAATTCACGGGCGATGAAATGCAGTAAACGATCGGTCCCGGCCAAGTTGTCAGGGAGCACC
>JAFDBS010000087.1 GCA_019313185.1 Deltaproteobacteria bacterium
GACCTGAACGCTGCTTTTTACGACAACGGTTTTTATAACATCGGGGTGACCCCCACCGTTGAGGACATCGGACGTGGCGGCGCTGACGAATTTGGCAGCCCGCTCTCGTGGTCCCGGCAGTATCTGTTCCAGGCCAATGACATCATGCCCATCAACTTCCGGATCTTCGGCCTGCCAAAGCAAGGCCTCGTTTGTGAACCGGACAAGGTTGATAAAAAAGGAAATTGCAAGAACGATATTCTTGGCTTTATCGATGCCGATACCGGCGAGTTTTTCCCGGTCTGTGAAGACAATGATGGCGACGGGGCCTGTGGCCCTGGCGGTGAAGATGGCGAAGACATCCCGTTGCTTCAGCGCGTGGCTGTTGACGGTGCCTTTAAAACGCCCACGGTGCGCAACGTTGAACTGACCGGCCCGTTCATGCACAACGGCAGTCTGGCCACCTTGTTGGAGTTGGTTGAGTTTTACGATCGCGGAGGTAATTTCTGTAAAACGAATCTCGTTGATCTCGACCCGGACATTCAGGTTATAGGTTTCAACACTGCCCCCGACCCAGTTGTCGGTATCAATGAGGAGCAGGCGTTGATTAAATTCATGATCGCCCTGACCGACGACCGGGTCAGGTATGAAAAAGCTCCCTTCGATCACCCGCAACTCTTTATTCCCAATGGGCATCCGGGGGATCAAATTGGAATCGATGAAGATACTGGGCCATTGCCTCCTAATAATGTGACACAAGCTGTTGATGATTTCAGAGTGCTCCCTGCCGTGGGGGCAGATGGAGGGCAAGCGCTTATGCCGTTCCTCTGGGAAACGGAAGGCGATGATGTTCACTTTGAAGCCAATGAGGTTGATGGTGAGTGCTCCAAAGGCCTGCCATAGCTCAATCTAAATAATGTCGGATCGATATTCTGTCTCTGTGCCTTCATGGCACAGAGACAGTTTTTTGCGCATAATGCCTATATCCCTTGGCAGAGGATTTGGACTTGAGCTTTGACTCCCGGACAAGCACCAAAGAGCACACCGAGCACCAATTTTTGCCTGAACGGGCTTAACGAGTGATTTAAGCAAAGACCGGAGCATATAGGCGAAGAGCCCCCCGAGAAGTTCACTCCTTAGTTATATCCGGTTGGGATGACTTGATTCCAACTAGCGATTTCCTGAGTCCAAGCAGGAGCGCTGCCAGGTTGCTCGATTCTTGTAACTCACAAATGCTAGGAAGGCTTCATTTTTTTGAGAAAAATTTGAAAGAAATGAATAATTTCTCATGTAAAAATAAATATTTATGTCTTGACTACCATAAATCGCATGGTAATAGGTTTTAAAGAGTTTTTATCAGTCAAAGCCAAACCCATTGTGAAATGGGGACGGAAAGCCACGGGTCTTATCCCTTTTCTCCGTTCAAAGAGATAGCCGGGCTGCCGAAACAATAACAAAGTGTTTCGGTGTGCCCGGTTTTTTTGTGGGAGACCAAGAAAGGAGGTCATTCAACACACACATTCGATTGTCAATGAATTGCGATCATCACAATTTAATTTCTTCTGAAATCTTCTAATGAAATATTTATTCAGGCAATTTCTCAGTCAACAGAAACAATCAGCGGATATGGAGGTGAAGAACATGATAAAAAAGCAACTCACCGTATTCCTTACAGTATTGGCTTTGCTATTGATGGCCTTCGGAGCATCCACTGCATTTGGAAATGGAAATGGGTGTAGTCCAATTCCAGGAGGGACTCTCGACCCCTGTAGTGTTCCAAAGTACGTAACACCAATGATCATACCACCGGCAATGCCACCCAGTAAATCTTTAAAGAACGGGGACTTATACAGAATTGCGGTCAGGCAGTTCCCGCAACAAATCCTGCCGGGAGGAAGTTACGGCCCAACGACCGTCTGGAGTTATGGGTCTGTGGATCACCCGGGCACGTTCAACTATCCGGCATTTACCATCGAGGCCAATTGGAACCGGCGGGTCAGCGTCGAGTGGCGCAATGAATTGGTCGATCAAGACGGCAACTTTTTGCCGCACCTTCTTCCCGTTGACCCAACCCTGCACTGGGCGAATCCTCCAGGCGGGAAAAAGGGTCGTGATCGTCGCCCGACCTTTACCAATACCCCTTCCAATTATTTTGGACCGGTACCGATTGTCACCCATGTGCATGGCGCCCACACCAGCGAGGAAAGCGACGGTTACCCGGAAGCCTGGTATCTGCCGAATGCCAAGGACATTCCCAAAGAATTTGCCACAACCGGCACCTTTTATGATTATTTCATGCAAAAGTATAAAACCGGTTGGGAGCCAGGAACAGCAACCTTCGACTATCCCAATGATCAACGGGCAACGACCTTGTGGTATCATGATCATACCCTCGGCATGACGCGATTGAACGTCTACGCTGGACCGGCAGGGTTCTACCTGATCCGCGGCGGCCCAGATGATGTAGTCTTGGACTCGCGCGATGGTTCTGATGCGATCCTTCCGGGCCCTGCCCCCGGAGTTGTTTATAATTCGCCCGGGAGTTATGGCGAGATTCCGATCGTGGTTCAGGATCGCTCTTTCAACAATGACGGAAGCCTGTTTTATCCAGCCGAGCGTGCCTTCTTTGACGATTTCAACGGCCCCTTTATTCCCAATTCCGTCGTCTCACCCGTCTGGAACCCAGAATTTTTCGGTAATATGATGGTGGTCAATGGGGTTTCCTGGCCGTTTCTGAGCGTGGAGCCGAAGCGCTACCGTCTTCGTTTGCTCAACGGCTGCAACTCCCGATTCCTGATTCTGGCGTTTTCAGACCCGAATGTCGAAGTTTACCAGATCGGCGCCGAGGGCGGCTTCCTTCCAGCCCCGGTCAAGCTGAATGATTATACGTACCCGGGTGCAACTCCTGCTGGTGGTGCAACTGTTCTGCTGTCTCCGGCAGAGCGGGCCGATGTGATCGTTGATTTCAGCAATGTTGCCGGAAGTGTTGTTAAGATGACAAATTTGGGTCCTGACGAGCCGTTTGGCGGTGGAGAAATTGGCGTGGCTTTCGATCCGGCCGATCCTGCAACCACTGGGCAAGTCATGCAATTCATAGTTAGTGCCAGCACCACAGCGCCCGACAACTCGACACCGCCTGAATTCCTTAACCTTCCTAGCATCTCTTCAGTGGGGCCATTTAGCAACACACAATACGTAAGCCTCAACGAAGAAGTCTACGTACCAGCAGATGTGCCCTTCGCTGCACTTCTTGGTACATATGATCCATCGACCGTTACATCGACCGTTACATCGACACCTTTGCTCTGGTCAGATCCGATCACCGAGAACCCGGAGGTCGGTGCAGTTGAGCAATGGGAGATGGCGAACTTCACCGAAGATGCCCATCCGATTCACATCCATCAGGTCCAATTTGAAGTGATAGACCGCGAGGTGATCGGTGGAGGCACGAGCGTTGTCGGCACCAATGACCCTCTACCTTGGGAGACCGGATTCAAGGATACTGTCACGGTGTATCCCGGGGAAGTCGCTCGTGTTAAGGCGAAGTTCGATATCCCCGGCTTCTATGTGTGGCATTGCCACATCGTCGAGCACGAGGACAACGAGATGATGCGGCCTTACCATGTCGGGCCGATACCCAAGAACGCACCGGCACAATAATGCACAGCCTAAGATTTATTGTTGGCTGGAAACTGAGAAAATAATCTGACCTATGGCCGTCCTAAAGCGGGCGGCCTTATTTTATTATGAATAGGGCCATTTGACTCGCAAAAGATAGTATGTTACCGAGATTGTGAATATGGTTTTCTGATATTTCTGCATACATGGAAGGATAAACTTATGAGGATGATAATGTTAATTCTTGTCAATGCATTTGTCATGGTGGGAAGCAGCTTTGCCGAGAACCAAATGGTTGAAAATCAAAAAGATCGTGTCAATTACAGCGTTGGCTATCAGATCGGCGGTGATTTCAAGTCGCAAGGGATGGCATTGAATCCCGAACTTCTGGTCAAAGGCATCCAAGATGCCCTGTTCGAGAAAGAGCCATTGATGACACCAAAGGAAATGCGGCATACATTGATTGATTTCAAAGAAAAAATCATGGCTGCTGAAGCTTTGCAAAAACAACAAGATGCGGAACAAAACCTTACTGAAGGGAAGAAATTTCTGGCTGAAAACGCCAAAAAGGAGGGTGTCAAAACGCTTCCGAGTGGTCTGCAATACCGGATTCTCGAAGAAGGCGAAGGGGAACCGCCAAAGCCAACCGATATGGTGACAGTTCATTATCGCGGCACTCTGATCGACGGAACCGAATTCGACAGTTCCTACAACAGAAACGAGCCAGCGACGTTTCGTGCTGACCGGGTCATCAAGGGCTGGAAGGAAGCGCTGCAACTGATGAAACCAGGCGCAAACTATCAATTGTTCATTCCACCGGACCTGGCTTATGGCGAAAGGGGCGGAGGAAGCAAAATAGGGCCAAACAGGACATTGATTTTCGAAGTGAAATTACTTTCAATTCAAAAAGAACAGAATAAA
>JAFDBS010000088.1 GCA_019313185.1 Deltaproteobacteria bacterium
AGATTTTGCAATATTTCGCCTCACGCCAGACAAATATCACTATAACCATCTCCCTGTCAGTGGCAGGGTCGTCGATTTCTTCAGTGTTAGTGGCGCTTACCACTCATGCAACCCGGGAGCCATCATCGAAATTGCAACACCTTATTCGAAAAACAAAAGAGTTGTGACGATCATCGATACCGATGTCCCTGACGGAACACAGGTTGGACTGGTCGCTATGATTGAAGTCGTCGCTTTGATGATCGGTGATATTGTGCAATGTTACAGCCAAGATGGCTATGCGGATCCTCAGCCAGTCAAAGTTGGCATGTTTGTCAAAAAAGGGCAACCGAAAAGCCTCTACAAACCAGGCAGTAGCACCGACATCCTCTTGTTCGAAGCGGGGCGTTTGAGTTTTGCCGAAGACATTTTAATCAATCAAAAACGTCAAGATGTCAACAGCAGATTTACCAAAGGCTTTCTCGTGCCAATGGTCGAGACAGATGTCATGGCAAGGTCATTATTGGGAACAGCATTGCATAAGGGCCACTCAATTTAAGGAGAATTCTCAATGACGAATCTATTGTTCATTCTGGTGTTTGGCTGTCTCTGTGGCATTTACTTAATTTGGGGTGTTCTTGTTTTGCCACAGGAAAGATGGCAAATCTTGGCGACACTGCCAAAGCATCGTACAGAGGGAGGGGCATGGGATGGAATCAATTTGACTTGGTACGGTTGCCTGTCGGCCAATGCCTATCTTGTCGCTCTCGCAGTCTTTCTGATACTAACCGGCACTTTGCAGCTTCCCCTGTCGACGATGGGAACTTTTATTGTCGCTCTGCTGGCCGTCTGTATTCCAGCCTCTCGGCTTGTCGCTCGCGTCGTCGAGAAAAAAGCCCATACACTGACTGTAGGTGGTGCCGTTTTCGTCGGCTTGATAGTGGCACCATGGCTTCTAGGCGCGCTTAACTTGTTGGCCAAGCAGACTCATGCAGAAGTTCTTCCAGTATACCCTGTTCTGGCAGCCCTAGGTATTAGCTACGCCTTTGGTGAAGGATTGGGACGCTTGGCCTGCCTTAGCTTCGGTTGCTGCTATGGCAAACCAATCGATGAGTGCTCAGCGCTCATCCAAAAACTTTTTGCACCCCTCACCATCCAGTATTTTGGTACAACCAAAAAGGCTTCTTATGCCAGCAATTTAGAAGGTGTACGTGTTTTACCAGTCCAGGCTCTGACAGCAGCATTATATGTGCTTAGTGGGCTGTTCGGCATTGCACTGTTTTTGAGCGGCTTTTTTATCCCAGCCTTTGTACTTATGGTCATTGTCACACAGGGCTGGAGAGTCCTCTCGGAACTCTTGCGGGCTGATTACAGAGGGTCGGGTATGTTGACGGCCTACCAATGGATGAGTGCTCTGGCAATTCCCTACGCATTGCTTTTGCCAAGTTTGTTTTCTGTCCAGCCTGTTGATGCACCGAACCTTTGGCAAGGATTAACATTTCTTTGGCACCCGGGATTGCTTCTAACCCTTCAAATATTTTGGCTGTTTATTTTCTTGTTGACTGGTTGCAGCGCAGTCACCGGCGCCACATTGAGTTTCCATGTCCATCATGAACGTATCTGATGGGAGAAACAAGGTGCCCCGACCGCTAAAATTGGCACACCGTTCGTTAACCAATTTTCAAAAATCTTGTCGGGTGATCCTTCACCAAGGACTTTCGCCTCGCAGTTTGGCTCTCGCCATAGCCCTTGGAGCCACTATCGGTATTTTCCCAACAATATGGGGCACCAGCCTGCTCTGCTTTGCACTCGCTGGGCTGTTCCGACTGAACCACATGGCAGTCCAATTAGCCAATTACATGGTTTATCCAATACAACTCGGCTTGACAGTCCCCTATTTTTGGCTTGGCAAATTAACTTTACCAGAATCATTCAATCAGTTGTCCAATTCCAGATGGGAACTTTTGCAAGGCAACTGGTTGGATTCAATCGATCTTGTCCTGCCTGTTATGGCTTGCGCCACGACCGGATGGTTTATCACTGCACCTCTCTTCGGATTGTTGGTCTACTGGTGTTTTCGGATTTTGCTTGAGACACCTTTCATTCTCAGCAAAACCCAGACATTAACAAAATTCTAATATTACCCTAACTTGTCTATCATTCCATCCGCTCAGAATTGACACATTGGACAATTTAGGAGGCAATACCATGGAATATCTCAGCGTCCTGATTCTTCTGGCCTTATTGATTGGCATTGGCGTGGTCAACTACAAAGAATCCAAAAAAACTGCCGAACGTTTAATTGAGCCGTTTCTCAAGGATTTATGAGTCATCTCACCCAAACCAAATTGGCTCGATTGAAACAGAGAAAAGATACGGCCAGACCCTCTCATGGTTCCAACATGAGGACGGCCAGCATTCTTATCGTTGAGGATGAGCCATCCATCATCGATCCCCTTGCACTGTCTTTAGAACGCGAAAATTATCACGTGCTGATCGCAGAAGATGGTCTTTCAGCATGCCGACTGATTGGTGAAGAAGAGCCAGACCTGATCATACTCGACATCCTACTCCCGGATTTCAACGGCTGGGAGGTTTGTCGTATGTTACGCCAGCACCCCATACCGAGAATTGCGACAACGCCAGTTATCATGTTGACAGCCTTGACCAGCCCTGAAGACAAAATCCGCGGGCTAGAACTCGGCGCAGATCTTTTCTTGCCGAAACCATTTTCTATCAGGGAGTTACAACTTCTGTCCGCAAAGTTGATTGAACGTCGTCAACACACCATTCTGCTTGAACAGGACCTGCAAAAAATAACGCGTCAACAAGAGGAGCGGATCAATTTCACACATTTGCTCTTTCATGAACTGCGCAACCAACTGTTTGTTATTGACGGCTATACCCAATTGCTTTCATCAGGGCATAAAACTGACAATTATAAAGACGCCATCCTGAGAAGTTCAGAATACTTGAACACCCTTGCAGAGGATATGCTGCTGATACGCCAAGTTCAAGATGGCGGGTTCAGACTTAACAGCGAGAGCTTGATCATAAAGGATGTTTTGCAAGAAATGATTGAAGTTTATGCGACTCAAGCCCAAGAAAAGGATGTGAATTTCAACCTCGTGTGCGATGACGACGGTCAGGCAATCTTGCTAAATCGTCCTGCACTGAAAGTTATTCTCTCCACTTTGATTGACAACGCCTTGAAATATGGACCGGCCGGGCAAACAGTCACAATTGACTGTTGTCAAGCTTTGGACCTGATAGTCATCAAAGTTATCGATCGCGGTGTGAAAATTCCGACAGAAGAGCGTGAGCGGATATTTGAGCCTTTTTATCGGGCGAAAACATTTGCCAAGCAAATTCGGGGCAGCGGCCTGGGATTGCATGGTGTTAAAGTCCTCAGCCGAGCCATGGGTGGCAATGTCAATCTCGAGAACATCAAGGAAGAAGGAAATTGTTTTCAGGTGTCTTTGCCTCTAACACCCGATAAAACATGACATACCATGGAGAATACCATGTGCCAACGCCTGCGGATTAGTCTTGTTACAGAAACCTTCTTTCCACAAGTGAATGGCGTTTCAAGAACGCTTGATCGTCTTGTTAAATATTGTACTGAGCAGGGCGACCGACTCCATCTATTAATGCCTCGCTACAAAAACGAAATACCCAACACACAACCGGGCCTGGAAATTGATGACTGGCATTCCGTACCGCTCCCTTTTTATCCCGAAGTCGTCCTTCCTCTCGTCACAGCAAATGCGGCGACCAATGCACTACGGCGTTATCAGCCAGACATCGTCCATATCGCCACAGAAGGGCCTTTGGGCCGTGCTGCATTGATTGCCTGTCGGCGGCTCAACCTTCCTGTAGTGAGTTCCTATCACACCAATTTCCCTCAGTATCTGGAGATGTACCGGGCTGGAGTTCTTGCCCCCGTGTGCTGGCGTTATCTGCGGTGGTTTCATAATGCCACGAGCATGACTTTTTGTCCGACTCCATCGATCAGAACGCTACTTGAACAAAAAGGATTTCGGAATGTTGAAGTTTGGGGGCGTGGAGTCGATTGCTACCGCTTTGACCCGGGCAAGCGAGACCAAAATTTGCGAGAAAGTTTAGGCCTCAAGCCAGAAGATGTCTTGATGCTTTATGTTGGACGTTTGGCCGCAGAGAAAAACCTCAATATGTTGATGGACGCATGGAGGCAGCTCCCAAACCGAAAGAATTGTCGCTTGATATTCGTTGGCGACGGCCCACTTCGTAAAAAACTCGAAGAAACAACCGACTGCCAGACAATTTTCGCGGGGTATCGTTATGGTGAGGAATTGGCCCGCATGTTCGCCTCGTCTGATCTGTTTGTTTTCCCTTCACTTTCTGAAACTTTTGGCAACGTTGTTCTGGAAGCCATGGCATCAGGTCTCCCGACGGTCAGTTTCAATGTTCAGGGACCAGGGGATATTATTCAAGATGGCACAACGGGACAACTGGTCAAGACAATTGGCGCCAAAGAGTTAATGGAGGCCATGCATTTGCTCTCTAGCAACGCAACTATGCGTCGCAATATGGGAACGATGGCCCGTAAACATGCTGAAAACCAGAATTGGGGGAGGATCATGGCCGGGTTGCGCAATCATTATTTGTCGACTGGGGATTCCCAAGCCAAAAGTTTAACCCGCTCACTCCAGGCTGAGCAGCCGATCGCATGATAATTTTTGGTCAAACGTTCAGCACATTCCACAATCATAAACAATTAATAGAAAACCAACGTGATAAGAACAACTTGCTAACAGCATCACTCTAGTGTTGGAAATATAATGAAAATACCAAGGAAGTGCCAAGCGAGACAAGGTTATGGTCAGACCTACCGCGTTTAAAATTTTAACGCATTACTACATTGAGCACATCACACCCATTGAAGCGAACATCATGCGACGCTTCTGTGCTCTTCGCAGTTTTGCTTGGCTCACCTGGGTATTTAAAAGCGCAAGCCGTCTTGGTGACGGGCCACTTTGGGTAGCATCCGGAGTTGGACTGTTGGCTCTCTCAGACCCCTATATTAACACCATCTTTTTTGCAGCAATTTCAGCCGTAGGTTTGTCGGTTGTCCTTTTCATGGCAATGAAAAATTTGGTTGGCCGCCCTCGTCCTTTCGAAGCCTGGCAAGGGCTCAGCTGTCTTGCCGCACCACCCGACAAATTTTCTTTTCCATCCGGTCACACAATGACAGCATTTTCAGTTTGGGGGGTTATGGCGGTGGGACTGCCTATTTTATCACCGTTTTACCTGGCAATGGCCATTTTGATCGGCCTTTCAAGGGTATTTCTCGGGTTGCATTACCCTACTGATGTTCTGGTTGGCGCTTTACTAGGGGGAACCATCGGCCTTGCTATCGCGACTTTGGTGATCAGCTAAGGTTGCTTACCGCCTACTTCAGACAAACCAAATCATACGGGAGCCTACCAACATGTTCAAACTTGAGCCGGTCCCGTCTTTTTTCGAAGACGAGCCATACATGAGTCTCAACCAGTTGCATTATTTCCAAAATAAATTGCTCGGCTGGCGCAAAGAGGTTTGCGACAAACTCTCACGAAACTTTCCCGCTTTTGATAAACACGCTGAGCAAACTGCAGATTGGGTTGATGCAGCTGCGCTTCAAACTCAAAATCAACTTTACTACGCCAATCATGACCACGCATTGCGGACACTGATCGAAATCGATTCGGCGTTGCAACGAATCAAGAGCGGTACGTTTGGATTTTGCATAGAATCGGGAGACGAAATAGGCTTTAAGAGGCTGATTGCTTTACCGATCGCCAAATACTCGATCGATACCCAAGAAGAACTTGAAAAACGAAATAAAACTGTCCGATGAGATATTATCCC
This sequence comes from Deltaproteobacteria bacterium, assembly GCA_019313185.1. GTDB lineage: Bacteria > Desulfobacterota > Desulfuromonadia > Desulfuromonadales > BM103 > JAFDBS01. The sequence goes on from JAFDBS010000088.1 coordinate 5,869, forward strand.
TGCCAGAAAGACCTTAAGAAGCCACGGTAACGAACTTGGCTCAATCGGATTGAATTTTGAGCCACACGATTGTTCAAGCCCAAATCCAAATTGAGTACAGATCAAGGGACACTTGGCATTGATAAGAAGTCATCCCCTTGTTTTTTCTTACTGAACACATTCATAATTGCGGGCAGAGGCGCATGCATTGGCTTAAAAAGTGCGTTTCGCATGAGGTTGATTTTAACTTTCTGGCCAAGCCTGTCGGGGCAAACTTGTCGAACATCATTCATTGGCCCTCTAAAACATCAATCGAACGAATCGACACTTTCCCCTTGGACAGGATCGGCCTGGTTCAGGGCTTAGAGACTCTTTAAGGTTGGAGGTGTGGGGAAACTGTTCTAGTACCGTTAGCAGGTGATGATCTGCTCCTGCTGATCGTTTTCAGGATGAGGACGTTTCAAATCGCTAAATTCATGCCATGTTGCATAATAATCCGGATTGCCCAGAATATCGCCGTCCGAATGGCCACCACCTTTGGCCAACAGAAGTCGTTTCGGCCTAGGTGCCAAATCATACAAGCGTTCGCCCATGACGCAAGGAACAATGCGATCATCTGTACCGTGACAAAGGAGAAGTGGCGAACGAATCGCCTTGATTTTGCTGACGTTGCTATATTTTGCACGCACCAAGCCCCTAAATAACCGATAAAGCCTTGGGTAGTGTAACTGTGCCATTTCAACAATTGAGGTAAATGGGCATTCGAGAACCAAGCGCGCAGGTGGTTTCTCGATGGCTATTTGTAAAGCAACGGCAGCACCCAAGGACCGCCCGAGGAAAATCATTTCCGACGTGGACCAGCCACGGGCTAGAAGCCACCGGAGCGCGCCCCGGGCATCGTCATATGTGCCGTTTTCATTCACCCGCCCTTTACTGTTGCCATACCCACGATAATCGAAAATAAACACAGACAGGCCGAGGTTATTCAAAAAGCGAATCATGGGAACGCGGTTTGACATATTCCCGGCGTTGCCGTGACAAAACAACACAACGGGTCTTTTGGGTTGTCCTGGAACAAACCAGCCATGCAATTGCAGGCCGTCCAAGGATTGAAAAATAACATCTTCAAAATAAATTTTGGCGCTTTCAGGAGTGATCTGGATCTTCGTGTCGGGGAAATAGAGGTATCGACGCTCAATCATGGCACTTGCCAATGACGCCGTACCATGCTTTTGAAAGTTAACGAGTGTATCAATTATGCTCTTTGCCATGGTTGACTCGCCCTCTTTTGCGAGGCCTTTGAACATTCTCATTGACCTTCATATTTGGTTGACGCAACATCACTTCATTTTAGTTTGCGACCAGCATGGTACAACGGCGGCAAAAAGATTTATCACTTTATTTTTAGAAGTCGCCCCCTGTTATTGGACGGGACGAGAATTAAACGTTACATCGATTGGCACCCTAGAATTTTCTGTGAATGAGGTCAGGGAGTTGACCAGAACGTACATGCCCGAGCTTTGCAACACGCTTTTCTCACGATTTTCGTTCGATCTGGAAAGTTACGATTCTTTGAAATTTTTTCTGCTCCAAAATCAATATATCGACAGGCTTTGTCCGCCGGCAATCAAATCGTATGTCTCATCGTTTCTGCTTGGAATCGAGCTACTTTAACCAATGTCTGAAAATATGCATCCTCACAATCTGTAAATGCCACATTCTTAGAACGACTTGCGATATCGCTCTGCTTAAGACGAAGCCAAAATTTGCCGCTTCTCGTTAAACCTCTGTGTTCCAAAAACTCCCTCTTGCACAATTGACAGAAAAAAGCCGGTTCAATTGATGAACCGGCTGGATTGAAATACAAAAATTCAGGAGGGACGAACGTGCCTTTGAACACGCAATTATCTTAATCAGAAGACGTACTGGGCTTGCACAAACAGTTCGTCCAGGTCATTGTCTTTCACGCCGTCCTTGTTTTCACCCATGCGATAGGTTGCCTGCAGCTTGATATCATGCTTTTTGAAGAAATAGTTCAGGCCGAATGAAGTTCGTTCCCATTTTTCGTCGTAGTTGTCGGCGTCCTGGACCTGGTAGCCGGCCACGATTTCAAGTTTGCTCGGAATCACCATGTAACCGCCTTCGATGGCGAAATTTTCCAATTCCGTTTCGCCGTCTTCATAAATGCCGCTTGTGACTGTACTGTCGATCGTCTCGGCATCAAATAGGTTGTATTCGGCATCGACCGAGACCCCATACCCTCGGAACGCACCGCTGACCTCAAAACCGGTGACGCTGTCAACATCCGGTTTGCTGCCTCCACTTGTGTCATTGTCATCGCCATCTGTGCGGGTGTTGTTGTCATCATCGTTATCCCAGGCAAAAGCCGCCACACCGAGGGTGGCCTTGATTTCGTCGCGCTTGAAATCGCCTTGCTCCATTTTCAGATAACCCATGGGGTGCCAATCAACACGGCCACCGAACATCCAGCCTTGGTTGAAATCAT
>JAFDBS010000089.1 GCA_019313185.1 Deltaproteobacteria bacterium
CGTTCTTCGACATGAAAAGCCGCTTCGCTGAGCAATGAATCCGCCTCTGCAGTTTTATAAGTTGTTGTTGTGCCATCTGCTAGCTGCAAGGTGACCTCGGGGATAATTTTCCGGTCGTGCGCAGTGGCACGATAAAATATTTGATTTTCCGGGGCGATGTGCCAATGAATGCCGTGAGAACTCTGAACACGATCTCCTGCACTGCCGATTTTCATCAGCAAGACATCAAATACTTCCGTGTTAACTTCATCCTCCATGAAATTTTGGCGCACTAATAGTTTGTCACCGTGAAACAGTTCCGGACGATGACACTGTTCGCATGTTTCACGTGCAGGCCTAAGCCCATGCACTGGGGTCTCAATTGGCCTCGGGTAGGTATTGGCGGCGACAGCCAAAAGCTGCCGAGCACCAGAGATTTTCGATTTGACAAACCAATCCGCTCCGGCGCCAATGTGGCATTCTACACAGCCCACTCGTGAATGTGATGAATTTTGGTAGGCCGTCAACTCTGGCATCATCACCGTATGACAAAATTCACCGCAAAATTGTGTGGATTCCATATAATGGTAAGCGCGGTAAAGAAACATGCTGAAGACAACAAAATTAACTGATGTCAACAGCACAATCAGAAAAACGTTTTTACGTAACCGACCAAACATTGCCGGCTCAGTGAAGTATTTCCTCAGATATTCGACCGTGAAAAGATGAATGTCGCGTTCACCACGAAAAAAAAACGCCCCGATAAAGATCAAAGCCAAGCCGATCAGAAATGCAGGGCCAAGAAGGAGATAGACAGCTCCGCCGAAGTAGGGATTTTTAATGTGCCATACCGTATCGGCCAACATGTAACCCAGCAAAAATGGAGTCGTGACCGTGACGACCATCGCCCCGATCAGCGACATGCGGCTGCGGCTGATCCCCAAGAAAAAGTCTTTCAATATGTCAAATTGTGCCATTTTATAAATCCTCTGCTATGCTTACCTTCGCAAATGTTGCAAAATATAAGATGAACCAATCTCTTGCCCATAAAAACTAAGAATTTGTTAATTTTTGGTTTATCAAATGGCTTTCAGCAACACAAGGAAAAAGTAAAAGCACTCTGCTTAATTCGCTGGTCAAGGATATCGGTATCGCTAATCATCGGTTGGATTGATTCGCCATCTTACACAAAGTAATTTTCGATCAGAGATGGTTATGTCCACATTCAATAGATGGCGATAGAAACGCCGTCAGAGATGAAGAGCGTCTTAAGGCAAAACAAGATTGTCAGTAACGTCCACTGGAAATTCTCTGTGCGACAGAAAAGCTGTTTCATATTGTTTTTGGGTGGACGAGCACGCCTTATGATAACTTCGGTGCCAGGATGTCCGGTTACTTCTTCATGGCCTATGATTGCACATTCTTATCACTCGCCTCTGCGAGGACTAAACTGCTGTTTCTCTATAATGGCCACCTGGTTAGGGTTTTGCTTATCAGAACTGCAAAATAAGCCCCACCATTAGGAGGGTGTACTGCGGGGTCAAGGGGGTCTGTATTTTTAGGAGGTAGAGCATGAAGAAATTCGTCCTGCTTGTTAATCTCCTCTCATTTTAGTCGGGCATGTCACCCAGGAAATGATTTATCTTTAACTGCTCATCAAAACTGGTATCCCCTCCCGGGAACATTGGGTGCCATATTTATATTGATTACAACTCCTTCAAAACAGAGTGCTTACAGACACAAGTTTTTTTGGTTCAACAAAGATGTTTTATCAGCCGATAACTTTGGAGTGCGCACATCGCCTGTTTCTAGCGACTGGCCAATCTGTCGGTTTCTTCCCCAACCGGGATAAGAAGGATTGTTGGGCCAGCACTGAGGTAGCTGTCGTCGACCTGGTGAAGCCTGTTGACCTCTATCAGCGACTTCAAAGAGTTCACATAAGCCTGGCCCCGCTCTGAATACTTTGTCAGAGTTTTTGCAAGGTCCCATCCGTTTACCTTGGCACCGATCTTACGCATTTTTGCTCTTTGCGCTCGAAGCATCTTGTAGGCTGGGTGAGTGTTCAGGTTGTGCATGTATGCTATCACCGATTCCAGCAAGGTTTCGTAGACTGCTATCTTGTAATTACCCAGGCCAGGGCGTTGATTGAACGGCTTGATCCCGTCGCCACCCCAAGTCCACATTCCAAACAGCGCATTCCCCTCAACGGCAAACCGGGACGTTCCCCACCCACTCTCTTCTGCAGCCTGTGCCAACACAAGGGATGGCGGGAGGGTATCAACGCGTCGGAGCAACCTGTCTTGAAGCTTTTGGCTTGTAAGTTCAGTATCCTCTGCTATCACTTTGTATGCCATTGCTGTTGCCTTGAGGAAGGTCTGATCTTCTGCACTGATCGATGAACCCGCCCGCTGCCTATTGATAATTGAAGCAATTCTGTCTCGTTTAGCTTGAATCTGGTCATTGGCGTGCAATACCAGAGGACTGAGGAACAGAAAGAAGACTTGTTTCTTGGTCACCGTATCGAGGCCTTTAGAACAGACGTCACGCCACCGCAAAGGAATGTCGGTAAGAAAAAGTCTCGGCAACTTTCGATTTCCGGATAACCACTCGTTTGGCTTGAAGTTAAGCTCGCTAAAAACTTGATCAAGCTGGGCTTCAGAACTGAATGTGACGCGCTCAATCTGATTGTTTAGCTCTTCGTTCAGAGTTGATGACGCCACTTGCTCTATATTCTTGCATGATACCAAGAGACTGAGAAAGCCGGTCATTGCGGTTGCCACCAATATAAAATGTGCAGTTGTTTTCATCGTAAATTGATCTTTCTCAAGCTGATCTCAGAACTGATCAACCGTCGGCTTGGACACTATTCAGATTAGCAACATCCACATCCGTTCTCTTTGGTCTCGAATATCGCTTTTTGGCATATACAAGCCTTCCCTTCTCTGTGCTTCCATCCTAAGGAGTCACTGGGCTAAAACAGAAAAAACCGGCCTGCCTGAAGGTCTAAGCCCTTCGGCAGTCCGGCTGTCTTTGCAGAAAGATCCGTGACTTTGCGTCCCTGCATCACTGCAGGTTTGCCTTTTTCGGAAGAGAATCCTTTTTATGATTCGTTCAAACTTAGATTATCGTATTCAATAAAACTCCTGACCTAACATAAAGTTATTACGAGAGATTATAAAGAAAGTGTCTATATCTTCAATATATATTATGACATATAAAGTTATATTAAAGGTTAGACATAGATATGTTCACCTGGGAAAAACGTGAACAAGAAAGGTTATCGTTGCTAATTTACGGAGAACCGCTTAGAAAGGAGAGACGGCCCCGTCTAGTTCTAGCGGGGCCGTCTTGTTTATGGCCTGAAATCATTTGCTCCATATCAGGCTCCATCTTCTGTTTTCATAGTCCGCCGGTAAGCTTCAAACTCTCAACAACAGTTTGAGTTGACTCACCTTATCCTCGGAGGTCAACTTGATTGAGTTTTCGGACGCGAAGCTTGTGTCAAAATCAGTGCACCTCTTCTTCCTTGAGAAATGCGGGGAAAATCTTGTTAAGGAACCAAAAGAGCACAAAGGGTGTGGCCATAACCAATAACGCCCCGCCCAGACCTTCGCGGAAAGTTTCCCAATCTCTGGGGACAATTGGCAGATGATAATGCATAAAGCCTGAAAAACTCAAAGAGAACGCCTGCCCACCGATAACTACGTTCCAACGCATCATAAACACCCCAAACATGACCAGCAGAGTCGCGATAGTTGTTCGGCGGACTGTCCGCCCTGGTAAAACCATCAAGAGGAACGGCAGGACATTGCCAATGGCGTATTGCATAATGAAAATTTTGGTGAAATCGCGCTCCATGATGACTTCGCGCAAGATGTCCCAGGATTTGACTTGGGTGTAGCCACGGAAAATCAAGTCCAGTATCTCCAGAGTGATCGCGGCAATCATGAAATAGAGAAGGTAGTTGGAAACAATTTTTATTTCCTGATCCTCTGCAGATTGGAGTTCTTCGAGAGACGGTGCATTTTGGTCTTTCGCCCACCGGCTTATTTTACGCTTTGCCATAAACTTGCGGATCTCCATGGTCACAACATAGCAGAAGATACACAAAGCAATCCCGGACACCACTGCCGAACAGATAAAAATCACTGGCATGAGTGGGGTCATCCAAAGGGCGTTCGCCTTAACCGAACCGAAAATGAACCCGGCATAACCGTGTAAAAAGCAGGCAACCGGGATACCGAGTGCGGCAAGCCTCTTGACCGCTTTATGGTCTTTTTCGACCGCTTCCGGACTGATATCGGTTGCCCCCAATGTCAAGGTTTTGAAAAGCAGCATGCGAAAATTATCGATGCCACTCCGGTCTGGTTTGGCCGCAAGCGATTGAGATGTCACAACAAAGTGCCGGCGATACTCAAACCATAACTCTGAGGCAACGATAAAAGCATACGTCATGAAGACGATACCAAATGCAGAAATCGCCGACGTGAAATGCGGTGTCATCATGACATGAATTCCCCGTAGCGGTTGCTGCAGGTGAAGCAGTAATGGCATCATCGCCACCGGAAGCAATGCAAAGGAGAACACCAGAGAGAATCGAGCAATCTCCTTAAGCTGCTTGACACCAAACACATGATAGAGTGAAGACAATACAAAAGCACCAGCAACCAGCCCCGTCATAAAGGGGTACATAACAATTTGAATCGACCAGTAAACATATTCATTTGGCAGGACAAACAGCTCTTTGACCGTCCAGAGTTCTCCGTGTACATGCATCGCGTGTTCAACCATGATTAACGTACCTCCGTTGCAAGGCCGATATAAAACGCCTGGGGCTTGGTACCGAATTCATCCTTGAGGACCCCGACTCGGTCATTCAGAATAATTTTGGTAATCGGATCGTTGATATCCCTGATATTGCACATTTTTCGCGCACCGAAAGGACAGGCATTGACACAGGCAGTCTCCAAGTCCTTGGTGATCCGGTGGTAACAGAACGTGCATTTGTCGACAACGTTGTGCACCGGGTGGAAAAATCGTGCCCCGAAAGGGCAGGCCATGACGCAGTAGCCGCACCCAATGCACCAAGACCGGTCAATTAGAACAATGCCATCATCGGTCTTGTAGGTCGCTCCGACCGGACAAACCTGGGTGCAAGCCGGGGCCTCGCAGTGGTTACACAGCTTGGGCACAAAGAAAGCTTTGCCGACGTTTTCCGGCTCTATATCCTTAAAGCCTAGGTGCTCACCGAGATCAACTTTTGAATCTGTAAAGCCGTACAGGGCGGCTTTGGGGCTATCGATATAGCGCCGGTCGTCCTTGGTGAAAACATAGCGTTCAACCCAAGTCCGGCTGACGTTCGCCTCAAACGGAATATCGTTTTCTGTTTTGCATGCTTTGACACAGAATCCGCAACCGACACAGGTGTGCGTGTTGATGAGAAATGCCCAATGGATATCTGGGTTGGCCGCCAAGACCTCTTGCGGATCGATAAACTCAAGAGCCGAAAGAGGGACCGAGGCGCCGGCAATTGCAACAATGGTATTTTTCAGAAAATCACGCCTCTTCATGGCTACATATCCTCCAATCTGGGGTTGTGCGGATCGTGGCAGTCAACACAGGCCTCATCGACATTGTGTTCGTTGGGATTGATGCCAGGAATTCTTTTCCGCTCACTGGTGGTATAAGGCAGGAGGGTGTGGCACCGCAAACAAACCCCACGTTCCCTGTTGACAACCAAAAGCTCTGGCTCGTCAGGGTGCTCCAAGGCAGGTCCATGACAGTTTTCACATGGGATAATGCCATGCAGATCCTCAGTCCGAATGTCTACAACATCACCATGACACTCTCCGCAATATTCGTGCATTTTCTGCTTGCCGGTATCCTGGTATTTGAGCGGTTGATTTTTCCAGACTTCCTGGTTCTCTAAGTTGTGGTAACTGTACATGAACCCATACTCACCCGATCCGAAAGTGTCTGGAACGTAGAACTCCCGGAACAAGAGTAACCCTGCAATAATGGCGATGACCACGTACAGCGGTCGCCAAACATGACTCTTCACTGTCCTATACCTTTCTGTTCTCTTGTCGCGTTAATGTTAAAACAATTTTTGCAAAATTTCTCATCAAAAGCTCTTCTTCTAAGCTGGTATTTTATGGCTCAGTTAAAAAACAGGACACTCTAATATAATTGAGAAATAAACCATATTATTTGATCATGTTCAACGAAAATGCAGGAAACCTCGACTCGGTTCGTCTGCGCTTCTTGTGACAGTTCAATCCTCCGCAGACACCATGCTTAAACTCTGTTTCTCTTGAGGGGCCTCTTTCGACCCTTTTTTAATAAAGAACATTTGATCACCAATGTAAGAACCGACACCATCGTCAGCGACGTGGAAATCTCCATTTAGAATTGGTATCGCCACTCGCAATAGCATCGTAAAAACAAACAGGCCGGTAGCCCAAATGCCAAGCGCCAGAAGCATTTCAATTCCAGTGGGCACATACTCGTAAATTTCATGGAGTACATCAGGAATAAAGCCTGGCAAAACCAACCCCATCCCTTTTTCGATATAGACCCCGACAAAAATCAACACACAGCCGATAATTAATGTGGTGTTATTACGTCGTGTTTCAGGTATCAGAAAAATCAAAAAAGCCACAAAATTAAAGATCATCGCCGTCCAAATCCATGGCACCAGGGCCGAATGGCCATGCAAACCCTGCAGCAAATATTTCATTGGTGCCAAGTGAACCGAGCCTGTGTAATATTCCTTGAAGATCTCTGCGCCAAGCAAAAACAGGTTGATAAACATGGCGTAGGCTATTAACTCAGCAATTTTTTGTACCGCCTCGTCTTTAATCTGAAAGCGCGTGTATTTGCGTACCAGCAAAAAGACCAAAATCATAAAGGCCGGGCCAGAGCAAAATGCAGAGGCTAAAAAACGCGGGGCGAGAATGGATGCGTTCCAAAACGGTCTTGCCCCAAGGCCATTGTAGAGGAAAGCCGTAACGGTATGAATCGAGATCGCTGCAGGAATTGAAAAGAGTAACAAGGGGGTTGTAAATTTCTTGTTTGGCTCTCTCTTGTAGTAGAGATTGTACAAATAGTAAACGGCTATAGTGAGATTGAGAATCAAGTAGACATTGAGGACAACTACGTCCCAGGCCAACAACGACTGTGGAAAGTTCAGCAGGCCAACAAAAGGTATCAGGTGCCAGAATCGATCTGGCCGACCGATATCTACCGTCACAAAAAGCAGGCACATGATGATTGCTGACACGGCGAGCAGTTCTCCAAGGATGGCAATCTCTTTTATCGGCTTCCAATTGTAGACATAAGCAGGGATGACCAAAAGAACCGCGGCGGCGGCAACACCGACCAAAAATGTGAAATTAGAAATATAAAAGCCCCAAGAGACTTGATCACGCATGTTTGTCACGATCAAACCCTCCTTGAGCTGGACGACATATGCTATCGCACCAACGGCCATAAACAACAGAAGCGCGCCAACCCAGCAATAATAGGCGGTGCTTCCCCGGGCGGTCAACGTCAACGTGCCTTTGAAAAAGTTCCAAATGTTTTTCATCTACCGCCTCCCAAAGTTTTTTTGATCAATAGAAATAGAAAAATTTCGGCTGCGTATTGAGGTCCTCTTTAAAGAGGAATACCCTTTTATTTTCAATCAAGTAGCGCATTTCGCTCTTTGGGTCGAGCAAATTGCCAAACTTTCGCGCCCCCACAGGACAGACCTCTTCGCAGGCAGGGTAGCGTCCCGGTTTCTCTCGTGTCCTTTGAATACAGAAGGTGCATTTTTCTACCACTCCACTTGGGCGCGGGCGATTCCCTAAATAGTGCGTATCGGGGTTCATTTCCTCGGCCGGCAACGACGCCTTTGTCCAATTAAAATGACGGGCCCCGTAGGGGCATGCTGCCATACAATAGCGACATCCAATACACCAATTGTAATCAACGACAACGATTCCATCCTTTTCAGGCCAAGTTGCCTGAACCGGACAAACCTTTGTGCAGGGTGGGTTTTCACATTGCTGGCACTGGACAGGCATGTAAAAGTGACCTTTTTCTGGAACTTCCGAAGGGTTGTAATAATGTTCAGCAACGTCGAGATAGACGCCTTTCTCTTTTTCGAGCTGCAAAACCTTTATCCAGTGTATTTGCGGAGATCTTGATTGGTTATTTTCCTGCACACATCCATAAACACAACGCCGGCATCCGACGCACCGAGAAAGGTCCAATCCATAACCAAACCTAACGCCTTCTATCGGTGGTGTCGCCTTCACGTTGACCTGTTTTCCATATTCTTTGCTGTATTGTTCTTCCAGACGCGCAATAACCTTCTGTAACCCTTCTTTATCAAGCTCTCGAAAGTGCTCTTGAAAAAAAGCGTCCCAAATTGATGCCGAGGCATTCGGCGCGGGCAGGGCCAAGGCAGCGACCCCCGCGGCCAGGCCTTTTAAAACTTTACGACGTGATTTCTGCAGGACATGCTTATCGCACCCAGACTTACAAGACATAAGCTATCTCCTAAAAACGTATTTATTCAATTTTGTTAGTGCCCTGCGGAAGGACTTGATGCCCCTTGCCGACGCAGATCTTCCGGCCGTACAGGGGGAGGCATTGGTTGTAAAGGCTTGAATCCGGGGCTGTGTGGATTGTGGCA
>JAFDBS010000090.1 GCA_019313185.1 Deltaproteobacteria bacterium
CCTGCCCCACTGTTCTAGTGGTTATTCAATCCAGTGGTCTAGCTGGCCTTTTGATCGGCTTGGTTGATATGAAGTGAAAGTTATAGTTTCGAACAAGGTTATTTCAAGCAACCATGAGATCACATTTACACTTCAATCATCCAGTCATTTTCATTTTATAAACCTCTATGAAATCGATTGTTGTTTTAACCACCTGTTTTGAGATTGAGGTGTCTTTTGGGAATAAAGATCGAGTATAGTTAATATTTATGCCGATAATGCCAACCTTGTCATAAGACAAGGACGGAAAGCCGCGGATCCAAATAATCCGAGACAAACAAGATGGCCGAGCTGCCGAAGGATAATCCTTACGATGCGCTCGGCTTATTTGTTTGACAAATCGAAAGGAGTCTATCATGAGACAACTTGTCAAAGCAGTGTTTGTAGCTCTACTCGTCATAATGTTTTTGATTTTTTCTCCGATTACATCAATTTCGTCTGACGTATTGGATGGAAAGCAATTTGTAGCTACAGTTGATGGGGATCAAGATATTTTGACATTCAAGAACGGTACTTTTCATTCCTCATCATGTGATGAATATGGATTTGGGCCAGGGGAGTACAGTACACAAAATACAGAAAGGGGAATCGCTTTTGAAGCCACCACAAGCAGTGAAAATCATGGCCAAATGGTTTGGACGGGTACTGTTGAAGGGGATTCGATCGAAGGGAGTTATCACTGGGCCAAAAAAGGCTGGCTAGGGACAAAGGAAAAAACCAAGGCCTTTACCGGGACAATGAACAAATAACCAAAGACAATCTCGGCTTAATTTAATAGCTACTTTTATCGTGAATATCATTGATACAAATAAAAATATGTTTATGTCGTTGCCAAAACCTTGAATGCCGCCCAAAAAATGATATTTCCGTTGGATCAGAAACGGGAGGACACTGAGATGCCGACTCAGCGCCCTCTCACTAGATCTCAGGCAGAAAGAACAATTCAGAAGGTATCAAGGTAACAGTCGCACCCTCCCCGTCAGCAATCCAGCCACATCGATACAGAAAAATTCAATCAACAGATTGAACATCTTTTCAAGAAAAGATATAAACAGAAGCGGACAATTTTGTGCCACAATTAATGGAACTCTAATGAAAAACCTCCTGTTTGCCACTGACCTCTTATCAGCCTTTCGGCATGATAAGCACTACTGTGATCAAAAGAACGCATCGACGACATTGCGTAAGCTTAACATCCCATACGACGAAAGAGCAGAAAGCCTGGAGCAAAAGTTTAAGAGGCTGGTTTTATATATTATGGATCATCGTGGCGAAACAGAAGCTTTTCTGACCGGGACGTTCATCTACCCAGATGCTGCTGTAGCGTTTTTTAAAGAGCACAAACTGCCTGTTCCTGCTGCATTGCAGCCTGTGAGCAAGGTGATAAAAAAGAGCAACGAATCAATCGATGATGCTCAGTTCGATGAATATTTTGATATTATCTGCCGCAATCTCGGCACTGTCACCGATCCTCTAGGTACGTCCTATCACACTCCAATCGGACGATTAATCTTTCGTGTTTACCTGGAAACGAAAAGAACACAGGGTATCAAAACCACTGCATTCTACGTACTCGATCACCTCAAGGATTTTGACGAAGAAAAAATCGTCACGTCAGTTAAAGAAGATTATGTTATTTGGAAAACCGAGAGTTCTAAAGAAAAACTCACCTCGCTGCACACCATTGCGAAATTCATATTAAAATTAGATCGCGAGATCGATAACATTTTATAATTTTTGAACCATTTACACCGAACGTTCCATAGACGTTGCCAGTTAAAGTACCACAGAGCATAATTCTTTTTTTTCTAATAGATAAGGGATATTATTTAATGTAAATTTTTACTTCTGAGTTCAGGATGACTGGGCTTTGTTGTTTAAGGCCAATGTGTTTCTGTCAGTTAGTTTATAAACCCCAAGGAGGTCTGAGAATCAATGAGCCATTGTTTCCATTAAAAGAAAAGACTGGCACCTGACCGGTCTTAGCAATTGGCATCGCATGGACAAGCAGGCCAAATCATGGACGTCAGTAACGTCTGGTAAATGTAATAAAGCCCTGGATACCCGTTAGACCATCATCATCAAGAGCACTATCAAAATCCAGGTTGGTAGCAAGACCGCGTATGGCTACACCGATGTATGAATCGCCTGACAGAGCGTATTCCAAGCCAAGTTTGGCATAGCCACCTGCTCCAAAAGCACTGTCGCTGATATTGTTTTCCCGCTCGGCAGTAGGCGTAACCGTAAGGTCCTCATCTTTGGTATCGCCAGAGTACTCACCGAAGAGTAGCACCGGGCCCGCTGCGGCATAAATACGCCAGCTTGTCCCCAGCGTGGTTTGAGCATAAAGACCTATAGCCAAATCAAGCAGCCAAAGGGAAGAATCGATCTCAATCCTGGCCTGGCCGTTGCCAGCGGTCACGGAACTGTCGTCAGATCGCCAGCCAAACAGCAGTGACGCATCAATCCCGCAATGGGTCTCATCCGGTGAAAAGGCAAACTGCCCGGCCAATCCCAGGAAAGGCATTGTGGAAAGATCCGTGGTCGATGTTGTACCTGGCTCAGTGCCCGAATCTTCTACAAAAGTTAAACTGTCACCATCAAAACCGGCGGCACCGACATACCCTTGGACATACGTTCTTGAAAAGTATTCTTGACAATGTCCAACTGACACGGCAAAGAAGGCAACGGCAACAGTCAATTGCATGCAAACAATGTATCTGACCGTGTCGATTATTTGCACAAGCGACCCCTTGAAAAGTAATTGCTAAAAAAGAAGTTTCATCAACAAAATTAGGTATTAAATATATAGAAAGCGTACCTCGCAAGATACATTTCTCAGCCCTCAACATCAAAAAAAGTCCGTTTTTCATTTTTTTTCTTTCTGCCTCCTTGAAAAAGATAGCGTTCCTCAACAATTTCTCACCTTGATTGACTGTATATTGTTGTTTATTGAGGATCGTTGACTGTTGAAAATAACGTGTTAGCGTTTTAGGGCAAATTGAGCAGCCGCTAATTGGCATGATAATAGTTGCCGGGTTTGCAGTAAGGAGAGACTTTATGGATTCTTTTATGCAGGCTGCAATAGATGAAGCAAAGAAAGGTTTGGCCGAGGGGGGGATCCCGATTGGCTCAGTCATCGTGCACAAAGGGAAAATCATTGGCCGAGGCCATAACCGCCGCGTTCAACAAAAGAGCGCAATTCTTCACGGCGAGATGGATGCGTTAGAGAATGCAGGCAGGCAGGCAGTAAATGTCTATTATGAGTCAGTGCTTTACACAACCTTATCACCCTGCTCAATGTGCAGCGGAGCCATCCTTCTCTATGGCATCCCAAGAGTTGTCGTCGGCGAGAACCAGACATTTATGGGAGAGGAGGATTTACTGCGATCACGCGGAGTAAAGGTGGAAGTTCTTCAGGAAGCAATTTGTATCGATTTAATGCGCAATTTCATTGCCCAAAGGCCGGAACTCTGGAAGGAGGATATCGGCGAGTTACCTCCTGCCCATTCAAAATAGTGTTGACTCATCTTCCCAGTTGGCCACAGTTCGCAATCCGTGACCAGTTGGACACACTCCACGATCTGAAAAAAATCTTTACATTGATTTTGAAATGTTTTGTGACATAATTTTTTTGAGAAAATTTTAACAAAAACTATATAATTGGTTATGTCAAAATTAATCGGTGAGGAACTATGTCTAGCGTCGTTTATATTCAGTCGTGCCTACAAGAGGGAATCACGCCAAAGGGGTATACTAAATATGCAGAAAGGGCTGAGGTTGAATGCGTCCATCACTACAGGCGAGCTGCCAAATCCTTTCTGAATTCAAAGAATAAATGGGTTGAGTTTCATAGAAACTCTTACAATAAACAGGACCATAAAGCCATAAAAGTAGTGGGTTGTAGTAAAGGGTTTTTGGGCACCAAACGACGCGTGATTGGGTATTTAGAAAAAGACCTTGCAAAAGCAATCATTGCAAAGGGTTTTGAGGATGATGTTTATCCTTTGTTAGAGTGTGAGAATGTCATTGGCGGTGGGCATGTTAAAATTGTTCTGGAGATCATCGGCCCTAATGACTTCGACACATATTCACGTTGGTTAGCTCACTAACAAGTTAATCTGACAGGAAAAATCATTAAAAGAATGGCCTGTGTCATCCTTTCATTACCTACAAAACCTGGGGGCCACTGGTTTCCAATTTTGACCGCTGTTTTTCTCACCAGTCACCAACCATGTCAAATCTGACTTGAAATTACTTTTCCCCTCAATGCCTGCATTCCAAAAAGCCAAATAATGAAGAACCACCTCTGCTGAAGGAAAAGAACAGGCCCTTTAATCGAGTTCTCAGTTCAAGTGGAACGGGAGCTCCATCTGAGCGGTTTCATCAACTGGGATATCTGTCGTCAAGTTTGAGATTGTTAAACCAAGCAGGCGTACCGGACGTATTCCTGCCTCCGTCCTGTCAAGCATTTTTTCGGCAAGCGACAACATCGTTTCAGCGTTCTCGATAGGTTCAAGCTGGGTTAGGCTGCGTGTGACATTCTGAAAGTCGTCGTACTTGACTTTGAGCGTCAACGTCAAGCCGCTGGTATTGCGTGCTGACAACAAAGCCTCAACCTTCTTCGCCAGTTTGTCGAGAACAAGAATCATTTCACCTTTATCAGCACAATCCTCATCCATCGTCGTCTCCTTACCGATCGATTTGCGTACCCGGTTTGGCACGACCGCACGTCTGTCCACACCACGAGCGATGTCGTAATAGTACTGTCCTG
Organism: Deltaproteobacteria bacterium; assembly: GCA_019313185.1. Classification (GTDB taxonomy): domain Bacteria; phylum Desulfobacterota; class Desulfuromonadia; order Desulfuromonadales; family BM103; genus JAFDBS01. The sequence continues at coordinate 4,814 of JAFDBS010000090.1, forward strand.
ATTTACCGAACCAGCGTTGCAGATCTTCAAGTGAACATTGTCTCAAATCGGAGCCATTAACAATCCCGCGAGCAAGCATGCGCTTCTCCGTCACCCGCCCTACTCCGTGAAAGCGACGAATCGGCATCATAGCGATAAACTCTTCGGCTTGCTCTGGTGTCACCACAGTCAACCCAGCTGGTTTTTTGACATCAGAGGCTACTTTGGCAAGGAATTTGTTATAGGAGACCCCAGCAGAGGCCGTCAATCTGGTGCGCTGAAAAATCTTCTGCAGGATCTCGCGAGCCACATGGGAAGCGTATTCGATCCCCGGCTTGTTCTCAGTCACATCGAGAAAGGCTTCGTCAAGAGAAAGTGGCTCTACTATGTCGGTATATTCATGAAACAGCTCACGTATTTGTAGAGAGACCGCCCGGTAGGCATCGAACCGTGGTCGCACAAAAGCCGCATGTGGGCAGAGTTGATAAGCCCTGGCAGAGGACATCGCTGAATGAATTCCGAACGCCCTGGCTTCATAGGAGCAGGTTGCCACAACCCCGCGTGAACTCGGATCACCGCCGACAATGACAGGTTTGCCGCGCAAAGCCGGATTGTCACGCTGTTCGACCGCAGCATAGAAAGCGTCCATATCAACATGAATGATCTTGCGCTGCCTCACAGTTGCTCCATAGTTACAGATTGACATCCAGCTAACTAAAGTTAATAACATTGTACGAAATACATCGTTATTCTTAAAGAAGGCTTTCTGAATATCCTGCAAATGAGGGAGACCACCCAGTTATCCTAGATGGCCTTTATTGATTGAGATCTCTCCTAAATGTCTGTGAATAGGAGGTCGACTCCACTCTTACAACCTTTGACTATCGATAACTGGTCGGTTCTCCTTTCCAAAGCCTTTACTTCGAAGGGTTATACACAACGCCTAAAAATTCTCTTTTGAAAGTGTGAAATAGAACGTAGCACCTCTACCACGGGTGGCCTCGACCCAAATTCGGCCGCCATGTCTACGTATGATCCGATCCACCGTAGTCAGACCAACCCCGTGTCCTTTAAAGACCTCGGCATTCGGAAGCCGCTGGAATGGTGCAAACAACTTTTCCGCTTGCGCCATGTCGAAGCCAATGCCATTGTCCTGAACAAAATAGGTTTTTTCTCCATCGATGTCTGCAACACCAAATTCAATAACGGCATCCTTTCGGTTAGCTGAGAACTTCCATGCGTTACCAATAAGATTTTCCAAAACGACACGCAGCAGCTTCAAGTCTCCTTTGGCATATATCTCATGCTCGATTTTGAAAATGACCTGACGTTCAGGCTCAGCCACCACCAGTTCTGAGGCGACCTCTTGTGCGAGGCTGCTGAGATCCACTGGAACGAAATTCAAATCAGTCTGAGTAGCACATGATAGGTCAAGCAACCCATCGATTGTCTCGCTCATTCCCATAATTACATCAGAGATTTCTTTGAGATAATTCCGGCAATCGGCGTTTAAGCTCGAACCAGACAAATCCTGAATAATTTGACAATAGCAGTTGATTACCGTCAGGGGCTTGCGAAGGTCATGGGAGACTGCATAAGTGAATGCTTTAAGCTCTTTGTTGGCACTTTCCAATTCGTGGGCGCGTGCTTCCAGTTCGACGTTTAGCTTTTCGATCTTTTTCTGGGCACGCAAGCGTTCTGTCACGTCGACCATAACAGCCAAGGAACGAATGGGCTCTCCATGCCTGTTGGTTTCGAGCGTAGCAGAAAGAAGGACATCTCTAATCTCGCCGTTTTTCTTTACCAGCTGATAAGGGATCTCTTTTGCGAAGCCGGTGCGAAAAAATCTGGGAATAGCGATCGCTTCAGCGTAGCGACGGGATTCTTCCGTAAAGAACTCGGTGATTTTTTTCCCAAGGACCTCGCTTCGTTCATAGCCGAGAGTTTCGGTCCAGCAATTGCTGACGCTGACGAGTCGTCCGTGCTGATCGATTGAATGCAGCATGGCAGGAGTCTCTCTGTAAAGTCGACGAAAACGTTCTTCGCTTCGTCGCAATTCATCCTCCATCTGCTTGCGTTGGGTCACATCAACCATGACGGCCAACGAGCGGACAACTTCACCATTTTCATCTTTTTCGGCCACCGCTGATAGCAAGACGTCAATAACTTCGCCATCCTTTTTTACCAACTGGTAAGGGACTTCTTTGCAGTAACCGATCCGGAAAAATTCAGGGAGGACTATTTCTTCTGCATATCGTTGCGATGATGGCGTGAGAAACTCCATAGATCGGCGCCCAATCACTTCACTGCGTTCGTAACCCAAGACCTCGAGCCATTGATTGCTGACACTGACAAGCTTCCCATCTCGATCAATTGAATGCAGCATGACAGGAGTTTCTTTATACAGGTGCCGATAACGCTCTTCACTCTGACGCAATTTCTCCACGGCAAATTTACGTTCTGTGATATCAGTCAAAGATCCGATCACAGCAACGGTCTTGCCATTCTCAACGATCGGGGTTTCGTTAACCTCCACCCAGATTTTTCTCCCCTTCCGACTAATACATTCAACCTCGTAAGGGGGTTGGCGCTTACCAGTGTCAATGGCTCTTTGAGTCATTTCAATAGCCGACTGATTGATCGGATGGTCGGTGATAAAATCAGTCCAGTGGACAAGCGCTTCGTCAGGTTTGCAATCGAAATATTGTTGAGATTGAGGGCTCACATAGGTCAGGACATGATCAGGAGTATGCATGTAAAACAGGTTTGTACTATTTTCGATGATTTTGCGTAACGTTGCTTCTGTGTCACTGCACATGCCGAGAACCTGTCCATTTGGGGGCGTCGTTCAGGCTATTATTAAAATTGTTCACATAAGAGGTATTCATTTAAACCGTAAGACTTATACGAATAAATGTGAATTATACCAAACTTCATTAAATGGTTATGATTCGAATTTCGGCACAAATTAAGGCCACCTGGATTGGATCAAGGGGCCATTTTTCAAGAATTAAAACTTATCTTAAATATAGCGATCAAAAAGAAACCGAGTTTCATCTTCCAATCAATATTTGTTACGATCAGGTGTAGCCTGAAGTCATCCAAGCCACTGATTATTGAGAACTGACTTTCCAAGCCAATCTTTTTTTCCAGGCATGTCTGGGGAACAAGTCATACAATCATCTCAATCTGAATGCATATGAGTCAAGAACCCACCAACCTTTCTACGGAGCATGTATGGGCGTTCTTGTTCACACACAACCTATGGTAAGGTTTAAGTTATGATTATTCATAATTATGGAGGGTTAAAATGGAAAATCTCGACCTTATAATCGATCTTCATAAACACGCAAAACGGCAAGGCCCCGGCAGCGACAATGAAACTGAAAAAGCCCTTTCTTTGGCCATGCTGGACAAAACGAATCACCTCAAGATAGCTGATATTGGTTGCGGTACCGGTTCATCAGCAATTGTTCTTGCGAAGCAACTCAACGCTCATATTACCGCCGTGGACTTTCTACCCGAGTTTATTGATGTCATGATAAAAAACTCAACACTTCAAGGGTTGAATGACAAAATAAGTCCACTGGTCTGTTCAATGGACAACTTGCCTTTTCATCATGAAGAATTTGATGCAATTTGGTCTGAAGGGGCCATCTATAATATGGGCTTTGAACGCGGCATCAAGGAGTGGGCACGTTTCCTTAGGCCCGGAGGCATGTTGATTGTATCGGAAATCACTTGGAGCACAAACGATCGACCCAAGGAACTCCAAACGTACTGGGAAAGCGAATATCCAGAAATCGATAAGGCCTC
>JAFDBS010000091.1 GCA_019313185.1 Deltaproteobacteria bacterium
AGGTCGACCAGCATAACCAATCGATCAGCACCGGGAACCAGTGAGCAAATTTCATTACTCAATGCTTCCGGCAACATCGGCAGACAGTTCCCGGGGAAATAAACACTCGTGCCGCGCTCTAGGGCCTCATCATCAATTGCGCTCCCCGCTTTGACGTAATGGGCCACATCGGCAATTCCCACGCGCAGCCGATAGCCTTTGCCGGGCAAAGCCTCCAAATGAACGGCGTCATCAAAATCACGAGCAGTTTCACCGTCAATTGTCACGAAAGGCAGGTGGCGCAAATCTGCCCGTCCTGGCAAATCTTCCGGCAAAACAGACTTAGGGATCTGGGTTGCTTCAGCCAAGGCTTGTTGGGAAAACTCGTACGGCAAGCCAAAACGAATTGCCGCAACACGAATTTCAACGTCTGGATCACTGGCTTCTCCCAAAACATCCACGACGCGAGCACTGGCGGCACGGGAACGACTGGGATAAGTTTCGATTTCAGCAATGACCATTTCCCCAGACCGGGCGTTGAGCTGATGACCTGCTGGAATGATAATATCGTCACGAAGCCTCGAGTCTGCAGGCACCAAATATCCAACAGCCTTTGTTGATTGAAACCGCCCGACGATTCTGTTTTGCGCCCGCTGTTCAACACGGACAATTCGACCCTCAAAGCGTCGGCTTTTCAGTCCTTTCTCCAGACGGACAATCACGCGATCTCCATGCATTGCGGGCCGGACATAGCGTGCCGGTATAAAGATATCGTCTTTGCCGTCTGCTCGAGAAACAAATCCGTAGCCATCGCGATGAACAGAGAGTGTGCCGGCCAGCAAGCTGATTTGTTTGGGCATTGCAAACCGGCCGCCCTTAACTTGCACAAGGCTCCCCTCCCTCACCAAGGCTTTTAGGAGTTTGCCGATTTCTTTTCGATTAGCAACATTCAGGTCAAGAGCCCTTTGAATGTCCTTCAGACTCATCGGACGATGCGCTCGGTTCTTGAAAAGCTCGAAGATTTCGCTGTAATCGACCATTTGCCTAGAAAGACCGTCATTGAAAACAGTTCGCATCAGCCTTGATTGAGCCCACTATGAAAAACGCCTCCATCGAACTGGAGGCGTCTGCGATCACGGACGTTCAGGCACAGCAGCAGTCTGAGGAGGTGTATTGCCCCTGGCCCAGAGATGTTGGCCAAATTTATAATATCCATGGACATTGTAAAGTCGCATATCCAGATCGGGGTTAGTCACCAAAATTTCTCCGTGAAGTAAAGGCTTCAGGTACTTATTCAAGACCGCGCCTCCGCCACCGGTAATCACCATGTAATCAATGTCCCAATCGTCAACCCAGAGCCGGTCAACTTCATTGGCAATTGTACTGGCCAATTGTCCAAAGACTTGTTCCGTCAATCCTTGTATATCGTAAACCTTTCCTCTGATTTTAACTTGTCCCCTGTCAACTGCATCGTAAAGGCGATATAGCTCAATGTTGACACCGCTGTTTTCACGTAATTTCGTTGCAATCACATTGAAGGCCCTAGCAATTCCTGAATCGGTGGTGCGACTGCCCCGTTCTGAATAGCGCATTTTATCAGACACCGTGTAATCGGAGGTACGAAAGCCGATGTCAATTATGCCGATCTTATCCTTCAAGAGGCGCTTGTCACCAAGTTCACCAAGATCGTTTAGCATCAGGTTAAACAAAGAACCAAAAGGTTGAGGGATGACTCGCACCTTATCAACCTTTATGGATTTTTCCAGTCGCTTGCCTGCATTGTCTATCAGTGCCACCTGATGCTCACCGGCAAGCAGTTTGGACAGTTCGGCTTTGTGTTTATTATAATAACCAATCGGTAGCCCGGTGACTAAATTCACCGGGACAAAACCCTTGACGAGTTTGGCCGTGGCCGCCAAGGCCAAAACTTTGGCAAACTTGCCAACAAACTGCGCTTGGTCGAGAGTAAAAAAACGGACGTTGCTTTGCCGCTCGGCTAGTTCACCCACAAAATAGGATTTCCCATCTATTTCAACCTGTAGGTGCTCATCGTCACTTTCGGCGTTCTGCAACATGGCTTCACGAAATTGAATATCAGTTGCGTCTCCCAACACTGACTTGAAAACCAAACTCTCTCTACCATTGGTCGCTTTGCTAAACCCAAAACCTACATCAATACCAAGAACTTCCACGTTGGACTCCTTCTGCTATCTAAAAACATAACGTGATTTGGGCAAGAGATGATAACGCCCGTGTCTAAAACATTCTTTCATGGGCATGGGCCAAACAGTTCCTGTCAAAAAGACTCGGCAATATATATTTGATGCCTGATGCCCGTTAGGCTTTCCGAACAAAAATTTCTCGTGCAAGGTCCTCATCAACAGCAAATTCTGAATTTCCAACTTTGAAAATATACGTGGGGTATGTCCGGAGCAATAAAAGTGTGTTGCCGGGCAACACGCCCATGCTCATCAGTTTGTGCATTTTGCTGACATCATTGGCCGCCAAATATGCAATTTCTCCCTGCTCACCGGCCTTAAGTTCGGTCAAGGCCACGACTCCGACTTCACCAACTTGCCGAGCCTGATCACAACATTCACCAGGAGGAATCGGCTTGCCGTGAGGACATGTCGTCGGATGATTGAGCAACGTGCAGATTTTGGTATCAACACCGTGATGAAGCAAATGTTCAAATTCACAGGCACGGGCATTGGCCGAGGCGTCTTTAATGTCAAGGATATCCATCATCAATCTTTCAGCCAGGCGATGCCTTCGCACTGTCATTCGCGCTTCGGAACGGCCCTCTTTGCGAAGGCGGACACGTTCGCCATGAATTTCGATAAAAGCCAATCTGAGCAACTCCTCGAGTGCCTGGTCGTCATGGCTGATCGCGAGTGTCTCCAAATGGACAGCATTCTCATCTGCCTCAACGGTATTAATCCACAGGGACTCGAGAATTTCTTCTGCCCTAGCCGAAACTTTCATGGGTTGAGTCCTTTCTTGTCGTCTTCTTTATCAGCCTTTAGTAACCTCTCGAAGATTTTCGGGGTCAAAACGTTCGGATGACCGCAGTACGGGCAATAGATTTTGCCACAGCGATTACCGCAAGCACCACATCCTTTGCTTTGGATCATTTCATAGGTCAGTTTATTTTTGCAGAAAGTGCATCTCACAGCAAAAGCCCTGAAGCCAATAAAACTCTGTTTAGAAGCCAGCCGGATGAAAAGGCCAGAAACGTGACAAAGACAAATATCATCAATGACACTCGCCAGCCTCGCTCTTTCTGCATGACCAGAAATTGAGCGACACACGGAACAAACAGTGTCAGGGTAACGGCAGCAACAGTTAGCTGGGTCGGATTTAAAAGACCATTTGTTTGTAAGTCGTAAAGCCCTGCAGCACCAAAGTCTCTGCGGAAAAAGCCAAAAATAAAAGCTGCTGAAGCTTGTTCTGGGAGGCCAAGCAGCTTCATGACCGGGCTCAGTGTCGAAACCAAGCCATTCAATGCCCCGGACAACTTGCCTGCCCAGAGCAGAACCGAGGCGATCATAAACAGTGGAAAGATCTCAAGAAAGTACCATTGCATCCGGGTTAATGTTTTGATAAGCACATTCCTGGGCTGCGGAAGACGCATCGGCGGCAACTCCATGTAAAACATCGGTTGTTCACCTGGAATGATTTTCGCTGTCAACATACCAACCAGCAGGAAGATGAGAAACATACTGGCCACCCAAACCAACAAGGCGCCGGGCACACCGGAAAGCAATCCAAGGATCACGCCCATCTGGGCACTGCAAGGTATTGCCAGGGCCAACAAAAGCGTTGCAATGATCCGCTCGCGAGTGGTTTCAAGCGTTCTGGTAACCACCGTGGCCATGGTGTCACAGCCAAAACCGAGAACCATAGGAATCACGGCACGGCCATTGAGTCCTATCTTCTTGAACAGACGGTCAACCAGCATGGCAAGGCGCGGGAAATAACCACTGTCTTCAATGACCGCAAAAGCTACGAAAAAAGTCCCAACAATCGGCAAAATGATTGCAACGGCATAACGCACACCCAGCGTAAACAAACCGTATTCACCGACTATCAATTCATTTAACCAGTACCAAGGAATGAATTGATCACAAAAGCCTATCACCAATGGATTGAGATATTCTTCGAAAACACTCCCTTCGAGAAAATCAACAACCGTTCCGGCGCCAAATCCACCAACAAATTCATAAAGACCGAAATACAGTATCAGCAACAGTAACGGCACGCCGCTCCATGGGTTCATGCTGAGAGCCGAGATGCGTTCCGAGAGAACTGGCGGCACTCCGGCGGATTGGTGAATAACTCCGTCGAGAAGACCTTTACAAATTCTGCGCCGTTCGAGATTAATCCTCAGATGGAGGTCGACACGCCATTCAAAAACGATATTATTTACCGCCTGCTCAACCTCGGTGTACCGGTCTGCTTCACGCCTTTTGATACGATCTTCAATTTCTTGGTCTCGCTGCAACAAAAGTAAAGCCAAACTTCGCTTATTCAGAATATATTCCCCATGCATCAACGAACCGACTTTTTGAATGTCTTTCTCTAAATCCGGAGCATAGGCGAACGTCGCCAGGCGAAATTGGTAGGACTCAATGGCCTTTCGCAGTTCCGACAGGCCTCTTTTACGAGCCATGGCAGCACTGATTACAGGAATTTGTAGCTTGTCCTGCAAAAGCCTGATGTCAATCTCAATCCCGAGACGTTCAGCCTCATCCATGATATTGACCAGAAGGATAACCGGAAGACCCGCCTCAATAAGTTGCAAGGTTAATGGAAGCATCCTTTCAAGGTTGCGTCCATCAACGACATGGACAATGACGTGAGGGTCCTCTTCGAGTAAAATACGTCTGCCGACTCGTTCCTCTTCAGTGATTGGCAAAAGGGAATACATCCCCGGAGTATCAAGGACAAGGTACTTCTCACCTGAAATATCACAGTGACCACGGGACACTTCAACTGACGTGCCTGGATAGTTTGACACCGTCGTGTAAGCACCCGTCAAGGTATTGAAGACAACGCTCTTGCCAACATTAGGGTTGCCGACAAGAACAATTTTCTTTTCCTTAGAAAGATCGCTCATGATCTACGGCACCAAATTGTGCTGACGGTTTGCACGTTCTGTTCTCGGGCTGGATGCGTAACAGTCCCATTAGGGTTAGTTAAACAAAAGGGTTGAAAAGGACTGATTCTCTCGCTGTTATACGACAAATTGATTTAATCTTTCATTTTCTAGGGACATAGTCCCTGCCTTTTGGAAGGGAATAAAAACCCATATTCCATATTTAAAGTGGGGGCGGGGATATCATGGCTTACAACGGGGACATTGGCCATAAATCTCTAAGCGATGGCGTACGATTTTAAAGCCATGTGCACGGGCCACTTTTTCTTGAAGTTTTTCGATTTGAGGTTCTTCAAATTCGATGATCTGCCCACATACTGTACAAATCAGGTGGTCATGATGTTCAAGAAGGTCTGACGATTCGTAACGCGTTTGTCCATCACCAAAATCCCGGGCTTCGGCAATTCCGCATTCAGCAAACAGGCGAAGGGTTCTGTAAACAGTGGCATAGCCGATTGAAGGGTGTTTCTTGCGCAGTTTGAGGTATAGGTCTTCCGTTGACAAATGCGCTCCACCTTTAAGAAACTCATCGAGAATGATCTCTCTCTGCCGCGTCGACTTTAATCCTTGTTTTTGCAAAAATGCCTGAAAATCAGTTTTGGTTTTGGCTTTACTCATAAGAGCTCCCCTTGAAAACGATTTTCAATTTATTTGCATACACGATTTTGGTCAAGGGAAAATAAAACTTTTGGAATCCCAAACTGGGACACGCACGGACGTTTTGAGAACAACCCATGCTTGGTGAAAACCTAAAATCAGTTTAAAGAGGCGGCATCCATTGGTAAAGATACATGGTCAGACGTCCCAGCAGGTTGAACATCAAGATAATGCCGACCAGCATAAGCAGAGTACCAGTGATGATTTCAATCATTCTTATGTGTTTACGGAAACGGTTGAAAGCTGATAAGAACTGGTGAAACAACAGTCCCGACACTAAAAAAGGGAGACCAAGTCCAATCGAGTAAAAACTTAGCAACCAGACCCCCTTTGCGGCTTGCCCTGACGATGCTGCAATCATCAGGATTGAGGCGAGAATTGGGCCTATGCACGGGGTCCAGCCAGCGGCAAACGCAATACCAACAACTATCGTACCGAAATACCCGCTCGGTTTTTGGTGGAGATGGACGCGTTTTTCACCAAGCAAGACACCAAAATGAAACAAGCCTGTCATGTGCAAGCCAAACAGAAAGATGAGCAAACCGCCAATTCGCTCAACCCATACCAGCCCTTCACGCAAATGTTGTTGGAATTTTGCTGATGCGACCCCGGCGATTGCACCCAGTAAAACAAAGACAATTGAAAACCCCAGGATAAAACACAAGGAATGGAGCAGAACAGTCAGACGGACTTTTGCCCCGGGATGAGATTCCTGCAATTGGCCAAACGATAAACCGGTTATATATGTCAAATAGGATGGAATTAAGGGCAATACGCAAGGCGAGAAAAAAGATAGGATCCCCGCGGTGAAGGCAATCCAAATTGTAATTTCGGACCCTGGGTTCAACTGTTCAGCCTTTCAATAGATCCTTGAAGTAAGCTATCGTCTCAGGGTGAGCCCAATCGATGGCGCCGATTACCTTGTCATCAATGATACCATCTTTTCGGATGACAAAACTTTCAGGGAACTTAAAAACACCATAAAGTTTCTGAACCACCCCTTGATCGTCATAGAGAACGGGAAAACTGTGCGGAGACTTCTGTAAATATTGTGGAACTGTCTGGCGACCATTCTCTTCAATGTTGATTGCCAACATTACAAAGTTGTCATCTTTCAGAGTCTCATAAAGTTTTTCCATTGATGGCATCTCAGCCCGACACGGAGGGCACCAGGTCGCCCAAAAGTTGACCATAACGACCTTTCCGCGCAAATCTGAAAGTCGGTATCGTTGCCCCATGGTGTCTTGAAGCGCAAAGTCAGGGGCTGGCTCACCCAAAGAGGCTGCACGAACAGGTGGATCAGTTGGACGAGAACTTCCCGCGAAACTGATGTAGAGGGAGCCAACGATCAAAACAACCAAAATAATAATCAGAAAAAGACGATTCATAACCTAACCTTAACAACGACTTGTGATAATTGTCTATTCTTAACTGTTGAACCGTTAAAAAGTCAACAGGCCGCAACAAATTCTCCCTATTTGTTTCAATCATTAAATCCCTGTCCTCGAGCGACACGAAACGTTGAGCGAAAGCTCGCAAGAACTGATCCTTTATCATCAAGAAGCTGAGCAAACCCTTGAAAGGACCGACCTTCCGGGCCCTCAACCCTAGCTTTAGCATGGACAAGGCCCTCAAGAACTGGGGAGGCAAATTCCATTTGTAGTTCAGTGGTCGCAAAAACGGTTCCTTCGGGCAACAAAGTTTTGATCGCCATAGCCACGGCAGTATCTGCTAAAGTCACCATTGCTCCTCCGTGCATAACACCACCTCCGTTGGCGTGTTTGACACAGAATGGCAGAGTTAAGTAGGCCTCGCCGTCTTTGGCGTGCACGATCTTCAAGCCGAGCAACAGCTCAAATGGGGCGGTATCAATCCAGCTATCCAAACTAAATTGAAGCGCACCGGTTTTGCGCAGACATTCTGGATCAACATGGAATTTCATTGGTTCTCCTCAAGGCAATTCAATCAGATAGCCACGATTAGCGCGGACGATCAAAAACCGCAGTGGGATTCTGCCAAACGTTCTCTCTATTTCAGCATAGAAATCACCGGCAGCACGCACCTTTTGACCTTCAACCTCGGCAATATAGTCCCCTGATTTTATTAAAATTTGATCCGCTGCAGAACCTGGCCTGGTCTCTTTGACCATGACACCTCTTCTGCTGTCTGCTAGGATTAAGCCAAACGTTTGGAGGACATAGTTTTCAATATAGCCCTTGGGAAACGCTGTCAATTGGAACGTGGCAAAAGAGGTTTTTATTCCCCGCAAGAGCTCCAGCTCGACTTCGGCCCCTGGTGGATAGGTGCGCATAAGAGCCAAAAATTCACTTGCAGTATCGACCTGAATTCCGTCTACCTGCAAAATAACGTCAGCCGTCCTGATACCGGAATTGAATGCTGGAGATCCTTTATCGATCTGCTTGACCAAAGCGCCCCCTGCACCCCGTGACAGTGACATAGCAGAACTAATATCTTCGGTGAACAGTCCGCTGTAGGCCGGCCGAACACGGCCTGCTTCAATCAATTCTTGTGCAACCCGCCTGGCTAAGGCAATCGGAATAGCAAAGCCAATGCCTTGCGCTTGTTGGGCAATAGCAGTATTGATACCAATGAGTTCTCCATTCAGGTTGACAAGTGGCCCACCGGAATTGCCAGGATTTATCAGGGCATCCGTCTGGATAAAAACCGCCAAACCTTCTTTCCCATCGGGGATTCGCCTCGAGGGTGAGCTGACCACACCTGTGGTCACCGAATTCTCTAATCCAAGTGGATTGCCAATTGCTATAACCGTTTCACCGAGGAAAAGATTGTCAGATCTACCCATCTTTATAAACGGCAAAGGGGTTTCGCTCGCAACTTTGATCACGGCCAGATCGGACCGCACATCAATTCCCACAAGTTTTGCCTCGCGTTCTTTTGGGTCTCCAAGTAATGCCACAAATATTTTGGAGGCTTTTTCAACAACATGAGCGTTTGTTAGTAGATAGCCTCTCTCATCAATAATCGTCCCGGAACCAAGCGATTGGGTTTTATAGCTTTTCGGTGGTGTAAATTGATCAAAGAACTGGTCAAAAAATGTATCGCCAAACCCAAAAAATGGTGATGCCTGTTTTTTAATGATCTGTTCCGTCCTGATATTTACGACAGAAGACCCCACCTTTTCTATCGCTTCGACTACAGGGGTTCGTCTATCGTAGGCAGAACATTCGACAGGCATACAATTGAAGGACAAGACCAAACCAGCAAGCAGTCCCAAATTTCGCAATGGTCGAGACGAAGACATCATCTTTTAACAATCTCATACTTCTCCATACGGTAGATGAGAGTATGTCTGGGAATTTTCAAAAATGCGGCAGCATGGGTCTGATTCCATTTGTTACGTTCTAAAGCTTGCAAAACCGCCTCCTTTTCGAGGGCTTCCAGAGAATAACCATCATCGGGGAGTTGAAGGATTTGGTTCAACGACGTCCTCTTGACCTTGCGAATTTTCTCAGGCAGATCATTCAGTTTCAAGGAATCCTCTTTGCGGAGTATAACCATGCGTTGAATCGTGTTCTGTAACTCACGAACATTCCCTGGCCACTCGTAAGCAGTCAGGTATTCCAAGGTTTCGGGGGTAACCGTAACGGCTTGGCCCTCTGCATAACGTTCCAGAAAATGCCTCACCAACAAGGGGATATCTTCAATTCTTTGCCGAAGCGGGGGCAGTTGAATGGGAATAACAGACAATCGATAATAAAGGTCTTCGCGAAGTCGGCCATTTTTTAATGTTTCCTCCACATTCCGATTGGTTGCTGCAATGAGGCGAACATCTATGCCACGAAGTTCTCCACCTAATGGTTCAATCTCACGCTCTTGGATGACTCTCAAAAGCTTTGGTTGGAGTTCTTGTGGCATTTCGGCGACTTCGTCCAGAAAAAGGGTCCCGCCATTCGCTAGCTCAAACTTCCCGAGCCTGTCCCGGGTCGCGCCTGTGAATGCGCCTTTGACATAACCAAACAGCTCACTTTCAAGGAGTTCTGCGGGAATGGCCGCACAATTAACGGCGACAAAAGGTGAGTCATGCCTTTCGCTGCCGGCGTGTATCGCTCTGGCAATCAACTCTTTGCCGGTCCCCGATTCTCCAGTTATCAATATTGTCGCATCGCTTGGAGCAACCCGCCGAACAACATCGAAGACTTCTTGCATAGGGTCTGAAATCCCAACCATGTGATTAAAATCTATCTGATGTTGCAATTCATCACGCAGACGTCGATTTTCAGTTTGCAGTCCGAGTAATGCAAAGGCCCTTTCTACAATCAGTATCATTTCGTCACGGCTGAACGGCTTGGTGATATAGTCGTAAGCACCCGCTTTCATCGCCTCCACCGCTTTTTCGACAGACCCATATGCAGTAATTACAATCACCAGCGTGTCGGGTGATTCAGTCCTGACAGTTTTCAACAGTTCATAGCCGGTCATCCTTGGCATCTGAATATCGGTAATGACGACACTCGGCTGATGGTCGCGGAACGCTTCCAACCCTTTCTGCCCATCGTTGGCAGTCAATACTCGGTAGCCGGCACTCTGCAGAGAATATTCTGTCACACGGCGCAGTGAAGCATCATCATCTACCAAAAGCACAAGCCCAAGTTGGTCAGTTTTAGGTGCTTTGTTGATTGAAACAGTGGTCATTGAACTATCACCCTGTCACTTGATCGGGAGGCAAACCGTAAAAGTTGTGCCATGCCCCAACTCGCTCGTCAACTCTATACGTCCATTGTGCCCATCAATAATGCGCTGAGTTATAGCCAAGCCGAGCCCCGTACCCTCTGTACGCGTCGTGACAAAGGGGTTGAAAATACGATCACGATCTTTGGGGGCAACGCCTGGGCCAGTGTCTGTAATTTTAACGTGCGCATAATCACTCTCCAGAGAGGTGGATATCGCCAAATCGCCGCCACCGTTCATAACCTGCAGGGCATTCAGAATGATATTCAGCAAAGCTTGTTTAATCTGTTCGGCATGACCTGGAATTTTTGGCAGGTCAGAGGTCGAAAACGACACATTGATTTTGTTTTTAACAGCCTGCTGGCGAATGAGATCAAGTACGTTTTTGACAATATTATTGATGTCTATCCAAGTCCGTTCTGTTGAAGCCGGTTTGGCAAAAGTCAGGAAGTCTTCCAAAACATGATTGAGTCGATCAACCTCCTGAATAAGAATTTCCGCAAATTCATATTTTGGGTCGTCCGGAGGAACATTCTCTTTGAGAATTTCAGCGGTTCCACGAATCGAGCCCAGAGGGTTTCGGATCTCATGGGCCATGCCCGCGGACAGTTCGCCGAGCGCCGAAAGTCGATCGGCACGCCGCAATTGCTCTTCGATCTCAATGATCTGATCAGCTTGATCACGGAGTTTATGATAACTTTTTTCCAGGTTTTCCGCGGTCCGCTGATACCGGAACTTCTGTTGTCGCTCCCGAAGCGTCAAAAAACCTGTTAAGAAACCGATGCCGTTATAAAGAACAATTTCTAAATATTGCTCCAACTCCATGCTTGGGTTGTTGCCCCATTGGAAAACAACGTGCGGGACATAGAGTATGGTGGCAACAAGGGCTGTGCCTAACCCACCACGCAAAGTGAACCAAAAACCACCCAGTACGATCGGGATATAATAAAGCCTGCGGTACACATCGTGGGCTTTATCGTGGTGGGTATCGGTGAGATAGTGCAACGCAGTGATGGTCAAGATCAGGATGATTATTGTCGCTAACCTGAAAATGGATGCCCTGGCCATCAACGCTTGTCCCTCTAAAGTGTCCTGTTGCAGTTCCCTATCTAAGTCATAAACGGGTTTTGCCCTTGTAGAATATTATACACTCTACAAAAATAAAAGGATTACTTAAAAAATCCGAGGTAAAGCGGTTGAAACCAAAAGCCATGTTAATGTAGTTTGTATTATTTGTCTGCAACAGGACAATATTCCATGGTTCTCTTTTTCGACATTCTCAATATTGTTTTACCTGTTTTCCTTGTTATTGCGCTCGGTTGGCTTGTCCGAAAATGGGGGCTTATCGATGCCAGTTTTCTAAGCTCGACAAATCGCTTGGTTTATTATATCTGCTTGCCAATTTTGCTTTTCTATAAAATTGGCACAGCCGATTTTGGTAGCAACTTTAGCCCTCGATTGGTTGTTGGTTCAGTCGGTGCGGTCGGCCTGACTTTTTTGCTCTCGTATCTTTATGCGGCCTTTCGGGGCTATCCGGCAGCTGTGCACGGCGTTTTCAGCCAAGGGACTTTTCGTGGCAATATTGCTTATATGGGGCTAGCGATTGCGCTCAATGCTTATGGTGAAACCGGGCTGACGAGGGCTGGCATATTGATGGGATTTTTGGTTCCATTTCTTAATTTTTTCGCTATCTTAGCCTTGATTTGCCCTCATCGCGGGCAAAGTGAACATGGCGGCTTGATGTTTTGGCTCAAACAACTTGCTCTCAACCCTTTGATTATTGCATCTTTTCTTGGTGTCTGCTGGAGTTACCTTGCTTTGGACATGCCGCTTTTATTTGAGCGTAGCCTGAACATTGCCAGCAATATGGCTTTGCCATTGGCTTTATTAGCCATTGGTGGTGGTTTTTCCTTGGAGAAACTGAGGGGCGATTTATTGATAGCTGGATTGGCCACAGGCGTTAAGCTGGTTTGGATGCCAGTGCTCGCCGCATTTTTGCTAGTATCCTTGGGAGTCGAGGGAATGGACCTGGGTATTGGCGTTTTAATCGCAGCAACACCGGCGGCCACAGCAAATTACATCATGGCTCATGAACTCAGGGGAGATGCCGAACTGGCCGGAGCAATCGTCATGTTATCAACTCTTTTCTCAGCAGCAAGTTATACTGCTGCGCTTTTATTACTGCGTAGTCAAGGGTTATGAAGTCGCCAAAAGTTTCCATTCTTCTCCCGGTGAGAAACGAAGAGGTCATGCTGCCGGCAGCATTGAGGTCTCTTCAGCGGCAAACTCTGGAGCAATGGGAGTTAGTCGTCATCAATGACGGCAGCACCGACGGGACAGCAGAGATAATCGAAAACGCAGCGGCTCGTGATTCTCGTATCCGGCCACTTCACCTTCCGGCAATGGGCTTGGTTCGCGCACTGAATACCGGTTTGCCGTTATGCCGTTCCGAACTTGTCGCACGGATGGATGGTGATGACATATGTCACCCAAGGCGCTTACAACTCCAGGTTGAATACATGACCGCTTACCCGGCAACATCCCTGGTTGCCTGTCGGGTTAGGCATATTCCCCGGTCATCGATTCGGGATGGTTTCCTGGCCTACGAAGACTGGCAGAACAGCCTTTTGGATCATGCTTCGATTCTCCGTGATTTTTTTGTCGAATCACCATTTGCCCACCCCAGTGTGATGTTTCGTAATCAAGCCGTGCAAAGCGTCGGTGGATACAGAGATATGGGCTGGGCAGAGGATTATGACCTTTGGTTAAGATTGATGTTAAACGGCGCTCGTTTTGCCCGGCTTCCGCAGACCCTGCTTTTCTGGAGGGATCATCCGCATCGGTTGAGCCGTACGGGCACACATTGCACTCTGGAAGCGTTTCGCTCTTGCAAAGCATACTATTTGACCAAGCATTTTCTGGCAGATCAAAAGCAAGTGACTCTTTGGGGGGCGGGCTTGGAAGGGAAGGAATGGCGCCGCGAATTGATGAACCAAGGCATTGCAATCAGTCGATGGATCGATGTAGATCCTCGAAAGATTGGTCAGGTTATCCACGGAGCGCCTGTTCACGGTATCGGCCATTTATCCCCTGGCCAAGAAAAAATCCTGATTACAATTGGTGCCCGGGGAGCGCGCGATCAGGTGCGCAATTATGCTTCGACCATTGGGCTGGTTGAAGGCGCGGACTTTGTCTGTGTCACTTAGCCGACTCATTTTGATTCTTTGGTTTCTTTTAAGTTTTTCTCTGCTCAATTGATTACAGATATGATGTATCAGCCCTTTGATATCGGTACAACCTTCCGCATCATTCCCACTGGGGAAGAGTTGGTCGCAGACAATCGTCTTCCCCTGGTTATGAAACGTGGGGCCTTCGGTTCCGGCGAGCATGAAACAACGCAAAGTTGTCTGGAGATCCTTGAAAGCATCCCGGATATAGTCGGTTCTCGTGTGCTTGACTTCGGTTGTGGAACAGGAATCTTGGCGATCGCAGCGACAAAACTGGGGGCAAATCGAGCGGTGTGTCTCGATATCGATCATCAGGCTGCGCTCAACGCACGGGAGAACTGTCGACTCAACGAAACAGATAATGTGATGTGTATCGCCGGCTCGATCAGCTGCCTAAGAGAGCAGCCTTTTGATTTGATATTAGCCAATATTTACGGAGACATCTTGCTTTCCGTGGCAAAAACGCTCTCGGGGATGGCTCGGTCTGGAACCTACACAGTGCTTTCGGGAATCCTTTGGGAGGACAATTTTCTGGTCAGACAAGAGTACGAAAAATACGGTTTCCGTGTTAAAAAAAATTGCTTTATGGATGAATACAGCAGTCTTTTATTACAAAAGATAATTTGATCAAGGCGCGATTTAAGCACCACAAGCTGCAACAAAATGTTGAGCACAGGAATGCTCCTGAAGAAGCCATAGCGACTTATTCGGCCCGTCTCACTTCATAACCGATCAATCACTGAAGATGTCTATTAATTTTTGTTGCCGGTAATCGAAAATCCCACCAAGCCGACGTTGAACCAAACCAGCTGAAAGCCAATGGCCGAACAATCCAAAAGGAACTTGATAGTGGACGATATCTGTCATCTTGACACCGTCGGCAACTTCTTCAAACAAGTGTTGGTGATGCCAGAAACGGTAAGGGCCACTGCGCTGTTCGTCAATAAAAAATTCTGGTTCGCGGATATGTGTAATTTCGGTCACCCATGGCACGGCAATGCCGCCAAACGGACACACCCGATATGAAATAATCATCCCTGCATACATGGTTTCCGGCAGGGTAGAGGTCACTTCAAACCCTAGGTCAGGTGGAGTGATGCGTGCCAGATTTTCCGGCCTTGAAAAAAAATTCCATGCCGCTTTAATATTGATTGGAAGACGTTGCTGTCGGTGGAATCTATTGACCGGCGCGAGGTAAATCATGGATTGACCCTAGATGGCCTCCGGACCAAGCAAAATTTCACCCTTCGAAGCCTTGGCAATTCCACGCAGCATGCCAACAAAAACAAACTTGTGAAATGGAAGGACCGAATACCAATAAAGCAACCCCAACAGCCCATAAGGTTTAAAGCGGGCACATTGGCGAATTTCGGTTGTGCCATCTGTGCATTCGATCATGGAAAATTCAAGGATTGCTTCCCCGGGGAGTTTCATCTCAGCCACCAATTTTAAACGAGCTTGGGGCTGAACTGCCAACACCCGCCAAAAATCAAGGGCATCGCCTTGCTGGATTTGGTCCGGTTGGCGTCGCCCACGATTCAAACCCGGGCCACCAATGATACGATCCAGCCAGCCACGTAGGTGCCAGAGCCAGTTGCCATAATACCAGCCGGTTTTACCACCAATGCCAATGACCGCTGGCCAACAATCGGCGGCAGTCGCCTTAACTACGACCCTGCGATCATCCTTAAAAATCGTACCGCCGGCCCAATCCGGGTCTTCAATACTGCTCCATTCAACGGGAGCAATTACGCCGGCATCGGACCATGAGGTTTCAACCTGTTGGTAGCGCATTTTTTCCAATGCCAGGCGGATGGCCTGCCGACAGTCAAGCAACTCCTGAGGAATAAGCTCTCTGATACGTGTGTCTTTGCATAGGACAGGGTTGCGAAGACCTTCAGCCAGCGGGCGTGCCAGCGCAGCAGGAACGGGTGTCACCAAATGGATCCAATACGACGAAAGTCTCGGAGTTAACACGGGTACAGGAATAATCCACCTTTTGGGCAAACCGGCCTCTTCAGCATATATTCTCATCAAGTCATTGTAGGTGACGACTTCCTCTGTACCCACATCAAATGTCCCGCCGACCGTCTCCGGGCACTTCAGACTCGCAACAAGATAATATAAAACGTTGCGCACCGCGATCGGCTGGCATTTGGTAAAAATCCATCTCGGCGTTATCATCACCGGCAAACGTTCGACTAAATAGCGAAGAATTTCAAATGATGCACTGCCGGAGCCTATGATCATGGCAGCACGAAACACCGTTGCAGGAACAGTCCCTTGCTTGAGAATGTTTTCGACCTCGCGCCGTGATTGCAAGTGATGGCTCAATCCCGTGCTTTCATCGCCAAGGCCTGCCAGATAGAGGATTCTCCTGACTCCGGCAGAAGACGATGCTGACACCATGTTTTGGGCAGCCAGCCGGTCGGCTTTAGCAAAATTTTTTACATTCGGGTTCATTGAATGGACAAGATAGAAGGCCGCCTGACAACCCTGGAGAGCTTCGATCAGAGAGTCTAAGTCGAAAACATCCCCGTAGGCGGTTTCGACTCCAGGCAGATGACTCCAGCGGCGGCCTTGTAGTTTGTCGCGATTCCGGCCAATAGCACGCACTGTCCACCCCGCATCGACAAGGCGAGGAACCAATCTTGCGCCGATATACCCCGTCGCGCCGAGTACAGCTATCGGGCCATTGGGTTGACTTAAGGTAATTTCAGTCATGTTCATGAATTCTTCTCAGACAAACGCGGATATTGCTTTCTTCCTGCATAATGTATTAGTTATAATTTTACACAATTTATCACTGTCTAGGTGCGTGGTCTTATGAAATTTAAATTTTCCTTCTTTTTTTTCTCGCTTTTAGCCCTGTCCTCG
>JAFDBS010000092.1 GCA_019313185.1 Deltaproteobacteria bacterium
CCCATTTTTTCAAGCATTTCAACGCCAGCCGTGTTATGAACTGTCATTTGTGTTGAGGCATGAAGCTCGAAGTTGGAGAAAAATTTCCTGGCGAGCCTCCAAACCGCTAAATCTTGTAAAATTAAAGCATCGACACCGACTGCCTCCGCCGCACTCAAGACTTCGATCAACTTAGGCAATTCCCGCTCTTTGATTAAAGTATTGAGGGTCAAGTAAATTCGGCGCTGTTCTTTATGAGCATAGGCTACCATGCGCTCCAATTCGCCTAGAGTAAAGTTCTTCGCTTTTGCTCGAGCAGAAAACTCTTTCAAGCCAAGATAAACAGCATCTGCGCCACACTCAATGGCCGCAAAAAACGCCTCTAAATTGCCACATGGGGCCAATATTTCCGGTTTGGCTTTCGGCTTTGTCATCAATCCACACGCGAAATAAAAAGCCGGGAACACTTCCCGGCCAATACACAACTTTTCGCTTACTCTACCACGTCCGACATAGCCTGACAAGCTTACCTATGCCGACTGACACTCAAAAACGCCTTCCTTTGAACATCAGAACATATGATGGATTCATTCTAAATTCTGCTCGGGTGGTTGACTTCAACAGAGCCTGCCTTTTATCATTAAAGTTTATGGATTGATCAATAAAGAGATTTAGTCCTTTAAGTTGTTTCAGTATTTTATTTTCGAGGTGACACCTTTATGGCTTTGATGAAAATATATCACTATCCGGAACCCGTTTTGAAACAGCAAGCCAGCCCAGTCACGAGCTTTGATGACAGCCTGCGGCAACTGGCTGGTGACATGGCTGAAACCATGTATGCAGCACCGGGGGTAGGCTTGGCGGCCCCACAGGTTGGCGTCAGTAAGCAGTTGACTGTGATCGATTGTTCTTCTCAGGATGAACCATCACAGCTGATTGCTTTGGTCAATCCAGAAATCATTGCCAGAGATGGTGAGGTTTTTGAAGAAGAAGGGTGCCTCTCGGTCCCCGGTTTTTTTGCAAAGATTAAGCGAAGCGCAATCGTTAAAGTTCGTTACCAAGATTTGACAGGACAAGCGCATGAACTTGATGCAGACGGCTTGATGGCTATTGCCTGCCAGCACGAAATCGATCACCTTAATGGTATCTTGTTTGTCGACCACCTTTCACCTCTAAAGCGCAGCATCTTCCGCAAAAAATGGCAAAAAATTCAGCAGCGCCAGGAGGAACAGCTGTGATGCAGCCGAAAGATCTGCGCACGGTGTTCATGGGGACCCCTGAGTTTGCTCTGTTGACTCTCCAGGGGTTAATCGATTCAGGCTGTAACTTGGTCGGTATTTTTACCCAACCAGATCGGCCTAAAGGACGAGGCAAACACTTGCAGCCACCACCGGTCAAGGTTTTGGCAAAGGAGCATGCCATTCCGGTTTTTCAGCCCGTCAAACTTCGCGATCAGGACGCAGTGAATGAACTGTCAGCTCTCAAACCTGACTTGATCGTCGTTGTTGCCTACGGCCAAATTTTGCCGCAAAGTGTTTTGGACCTTCCGGCTTACGGCTGCATAAACGTACACGCATCCCTTTTGCCTAAATATCGCGGCGCGGCTCCCATCAACAAAGCTATCATGGACGGGGAGAGAAAAACTGGCATTACGACCATGTTCATGGATGCAGGCCTTGATACAGGAGACATGCTGATCAAACGGGCCCTGTCGATCGGACCTGACGAAACAGCAGGTGAACTCCACGACCGCTTGGCACAACTTGGTCAAGACGTGATGATTGAAACCTTGCAAAAACTTTGTGCTGGTACTCTGAAAAGGGTTGCTCAAGATGGCGCTTTGAGCAGTTATGCCCCCATGTTAAAAAAAGAAGACGGGCTAATCGACTGGACACGCCCTTGTCAAGCTATTCACAACCAGGTACGCGGCCTTAACCCCTGGCCTGGAGCTTATACCTATCTTGATGGCAAACTGATGAAATTACAGTCGACCAAACCCATCGATGTTAACGGCTTGCCCGGCACTGTTCTCAGGTCAGATCCGCGCGGCGTTTTGGTTGCATGTGGCACAGGATCTCTGCTTCTTGGTGAGCTACAACTGGAAGGGCGAAAATGGCTCAAGGCAGAGGATTTCCTCCGCGGGCACCCACTTTTCCCTGGAACTGTTTTGGGAGCAACTCATTGACATCGGCCATGCACACGGATCCCATCTACAGGCCCCGCAAGCGCCTTTTTATTGGGGTGCTTTTGTTTGCCTGCCTTTTGGTTTTGGTTGTGGCTTTTCTTGTTTGGTGGATACCAAGCGTCGGCCTTGCCAACATCCACCCGAGCTTGCCCCTTCTCTTTGGCTCCATATTGGGAGCCGTTGTTCTGACGACACTTGGCGGTTTGACTCTGCTGATACTGACCTTGCTGACAGGACGAGACTTTTTCTTTTCCGACTACATGCGAGGAATTGTTATTAAATATTTATTCCCAGCGATCATTGCACTAGGCCGCTGCTGCGGCCTTGACCGTGACACGCTCCAACAATCGTTCATCGCCTTAAACAATCAATTGGTTCGCGCTCGCAAGCTACGCGTTCCTGCAGACAAAACTCTTATTCTTCTGCCTCACTGTATTCAGATGTTCGACTGTGAAATCAAAATCACCGGCGATGTCAACAAATGTGTTCGCTGTGGCAAGTGCGATATCAGCGGCTTGGCCCAGTTGGCCGAAGAGTTTGGCATCCCGATAGCGGTCGCCACAGGTGGCACCTTGGCCCGCAAGATTATTGTCGAACGGCGACCACGATTTATTTTAGCGGTGGCCTGCGAACGGGACTTAACTTCCGGGATCCGCGACTCCTACCCCCTGCCTGTGGTCGGTGTGCTGAACCGTCGACCCCATGGCCCATGCTTTAATACTATGATCGTTCTGAATGAGGTTCGCCAAGTTCTCAAGGAACATGTGCTGCCACCTAAGACTTGATTTTCCCAGTGGTGGTTTATATATTGAGAATCAAAAGAAGTTGCTAAACAAAACCCCTACCGGTGCTTGATGAAAAGGCTCTAAATATGAACACGTTACGAACAGTTATTCTTCTGACTCTGCTGACATTGGGATTGGTTTTTCTTGGCGGCCTAATCGGTGGCCAAAATGGGGCGATGATTGCCTTAATTTTGGCAGGCATTATGAATATTGGCTCCTACTGGTTTTCCGATAAAATCGTAATCAAAATGTATCGCGGTCAGGAGGTAACCTGTGGCCCTCTTTTTGAGGTCGTTGCAGAGATTTGTCAACGCAACCGCTTGCCGATGCCAAAAGTGTACATGCTGCCTCAGTCAACGCCCAATGCTTTTGCCACAGGGCGCAATCCTGATCACGCCGTTGTGGCCGCCACAGAGGGAATATTGCATATTCTTAATCGTGAAGAACTCACCGGCGTGATGGCCCATGAGATGAGTCATGTCATGCATCGCGATATTTTGATCGGGTCGATAGCTGCAACCATTGCCGGTGCCATTGCATACCTGGCCCATATGGCACAATGGGCAGCTATATTTGGTGGGTTTGGCCGTGATAATGAAGACAGTAATCCTGTCGCCTTGATCGCACTGGCGATCATTGCCCCGGTGGCAGCCATGCTTGTTCAAATGGCGATTTCTCGGTCGCGAGAGTTCGAAGCTGACAGAGGAGGCGCAAAACTCTGTGGCAGCCCGCATTATCTGGCCAGTGCTTTGCGCAAACTGGAAACAGCTAATCAAAACAAGCCGATGCATAAGGTTAATGAGGCGACAGCACACATGTTTATCGTCAACCCTTTACGTGGACAGGGAGTGGCTGCTCTTTTTTCAACCCATCCTCCTATGGCAGAACGCATAAAGCGCTTGGAGAACATGACCCTTGTTTGAGCTCCAACACCTCACCATCCCAACGGCGGCCTTATGGGTCGCCGTTTTTGTCTGCTGGCCGCAACAGGAGTGTGAATGAGCGCCCGTCGTCTGGCTTTGGATGTTTTACGCCGGGTGAGCGAGGGCGGTTATGCGGATCGGTGTCTGGACCATGCGTTAAAAGAATCGCCCTTTTTGGATCCGCGAGATCGTGCTTTAGCCACCGAGCTTGTCTATGGCATCTTGCGCTTGCAAAATCGGCTTGATTTTGCACTCAACCAATTCACCCGAAAGCCATTGAAAAAGCTAGAGCCAGACGCTCAATGGCTTTTGCGCCTCGGCGCTTACCAGATCTTGGAACTCGATCGTATCCCCGGCCCTGTGGCTGTTTACGAAACAGTCAACCTGACCAAACGCGTTGGTTTGTTCCGTCTGACCGGACTCATTAATGCTGTGTTGCGCCGTCTGCTGCGCGCGGCCGAGAGCCTTCAATGGCCTGATCCCGCCGTTGACCCGGTAGTTTATTTGACTTGGAGGCTTTCGCTGCCAAAATGGCTCGCTCAACAATTTTTCCGTGACCTCGGCCAAGAAGCGATATCTTTTGCAGCGAGCCTGTTGGAACCTGCGCCTTTTTCGATAAGGGTTAACACCCTGAAAATTTCCAGAGCAGCCTATTTGCAAAAACTTGCCGAAAACGGTCATACGGCTGCGCCCAACATCTTCGCGCCAGAAGGTCTGACCATCAAGGGCCGTGGCAGTTCACCACTGCCGGGAGATGCGCAAGGCTGGTATCAAGTTCAGGATGAGGCCAGCATGCTCATTAGCCACCTGGTGGCGCCCAAGCCGAATGAACGGGTAATCGATGTGTGCGCGGCACCGGGAGGGAAAACCACGCATCTCGCGTCATTAAGTGACAATCAGGCCACTATCGATGCAGTTGACCTCCATTCACACCGAGTTAGGTTAATTGATCAAGGTGCAAAGCGGCTTGGCGCAACCCGGATCACGAGTCACATTTGGGACATGACAGACGCACCGGCGTTTTTGGCTACCAAGTCTTACGATGCTGTCTTGGTTGATGCTCCATGCAGCGGCCTTGGGGTTTTGCGCAGGAACCCGGAGATCCGCTGGCGTCTACATCCAGACGATCTCGTCGATTTGGCCAATCGCCAAAAGCAAATTCTCAAGCAGTCAGCCCAGCTGGTTAAACCAGGGGGACGGTTGATTTATTCTGTCTGCACTGTCAGTGGACAAGAGACTCAGGAGGTTATCGATTCTTTTCTTCTGGAGCATTCTGAATTCAGTCCAGACCCATTCAACCATGACACACCACAAACCTGGGCAGTTCTTTTTGATGAACTCGGTCAATTTAGATCATGGCCGCACCGGCACGGGCTTGACGGCTTTTTTGCTGTCCGCCTAAGACGACAACCTGACTGAGGACTGCAGAGGCCATCAATTGACATGAAAGCTGAAGGGTCATTCAGAGTTGCCAGAGATGATGTTTACATGGCAAAGTATGGTTTAAGTGTCATTGCTGCTTAGGAGTTCTTGCTATGATTAAAATTGCCCCATCGATTCTTTCTGCAGACTTTGCCTGTCTTGGCAAAGAGGTTTCAGCTGTCGATCTGGCCGGCGCCGACTATATTCACGTTGATGTCATGGACGGACATTTTGTCCCTAATATTACAATTGGGCCACCAGTAGTTCAGGCCTTGAGACAAGTGACGCAGAAACCGCTCGATGTCCACTTGATGATAGAAGCTCCAGACCGTTTCATTCCTAGCTTTGCTGAGACTGGCGCGGACATTATTACGGTTCATCAAGAAGCAGCGCCACATCTTCACCGGACGATTCAATTGATCAAAGGCTTTGGCAAAAAAGCCGGTGTTTCAATCAATCCTGCAACACCCTTGGAAACTCTTGATGTCATCCTTGGGGAACTCGACTTGGTTCTTGTTATGTCGGTCAACCCAGGGTTTGGCGGGCAAGCCTTTATTCCCTCGGCGCTTGAAAAAGTTCGCCAATTGAGGCAACGCATAAATAACCGAGGGCTGTCCATCGAACTCGAAGTCGATGGCGGAATCAATTTGGGCAATATACGCGATGTGGTGGCCGCTGGCGCCGATGTGCTTGTCGCCGGCAGTGCTGTTTTCAAGACCAATAACTACCAAGAGACAATCCAAGCTTTTCGCAAGGCGGCACAAAGTGGTTAGCGCCATATGATTGATCGCAACTGGCTGATTCAAAGGCTAGAGAATTTTCCTCAGCGTACCATCTCACGAGCAGGGCTACGTCCGGCTGCAGTTCTTCTCCCATTATTCGCCGATACCTGCCAAGATCATGTTCTTTTCACAGTGCGCACCAATCACTTACATCATCATGCCGGAGAAATCTCTTTTCCTGGTGGTCGCCAAAGTCATGGCGACGCAAACCCTTGTGACACGGCTATTCGAGAGACTGTCGAAGAGCTAGGCATCCCAGCAAAACACATTGAAATTCTCGGACGACTTGATGATTATTATTCTGTCCATGGCTATCATGTCGTGCCCTTTGTCGGTCTGATTCCTCCCCCTGAAAATCTCAAACCGGACGAGTTTGAAATTGCACAAGTTTTTGATGCGCCCCTTAACCATTTCCGCAACCCGGAGGTTCATTCAGTAGAGGATTGGTCTCATCAAGGCCGAACTTCACCTGTCGATTTTTACCACTTCTCGGGACACACAATTTGGGGGCTCACTGCAGCAATCCTGAAGCAATTTTTGATGGAAACCGTTGATGCTCCCGACAGCAAACTCGAGTCAGTAAAAGAGGCAGGCCTTCACCGATGAACACACGCCAGGAAAAGCTGTTAAACAGATTAAAACATGGGCCAGTGATCATTTCCGATGGCGGCATGGGAACCCACCTTTATCATCTTGGCGCACCTCACGATGCTGTTTTTGAGTATTTGAACATCATTGATCCACAGCTTGTGAGTCGAGTTCATGATGATTATGCAGAGGCTGGAGCACAGTTTTTTGAAACGAACACCTTTGGAGCCAATCGAATCCGTTTATCCGCATACGGCTTAGAGGACAAAAGTCACCAGATAAATCTCGCCGGTGCGCGACTGGCCCGAGCTGTTGCAGGGAATACGCATTGGGTGGCCGGCTCGATCGGCCCAATTGGAAAACGTCAAGCGACTTCTGAATTCACAGAAAACGAAAAAAAGAGCGTTTTTCGTGAGCAAATGACCGCTCTCGCAGAGGGTGGCGTTGACTGCTTTCTACTGGAGACTTTTAGCTCTGTCAGCGATCTGCTTCTCGCACTTGCCGTTGCCACGGAATTCTGCTTTCCAACAATTGCCCAAGTTGCCTTCAGCGAAGGAGGCCATACCGGAGATGGGCTGACCGCCGAGGATGCTGCTGAGTCCTTAACGGCCGCTTCACCAACAGTAATTGGCGCAAATTGCGGATTTGGCCCGCGGGAATTGCTATCGCTCCTTAAACGATTAGCCGCCGCCACCAACGTGCCGTTATCAGCCTTTCCAAACTCCGGTTTCCCTGAGTATGTCAACGGGCGCCACATTTACTTGGCTACACCCGAGTATTTTGCAACCATCGGCAAAGAGATGGTCACCGCAGGGGTAAATCTAATCGGTGGTTGTTGCGGAACCGGCCCGGACCACATTCGTGCCCTACGGCAACACTTAACCCATCATGTTCCTGGTCCTCGGTTGCCTATTGAACGCAGTCAAAACCATATCGCGTCTGAGCGGATGCGGGAATCCAAATCAAGCCACTTTCTGTCCAGATGGGGAAAGCAGCCGGTCATCACCGTTGAACTAGACCTTCCCAAGGGAATTGCCGTCCAATCAGTTTTAAAAAAGGCTCGTATTCTTCAACAAGGGGGTGTTGACGCTATCAATTTAGCCGAAAACCCGCTGGCGCGCATCCGGATGGGAAACCTCGCCTTGGCAAGCAAGATACAAGACGAGACCAGTCTTGACGTAATTGTCCATGTGACCGCAAGAGATCGCAATTTGATTGGTTTGCATTCAGAACTGATGGGGGCCCATCTGTTGGGTATCCGGTCTGTTTTAGCGGTCACAGGAGACCCTGTCTCCTCCAGCGGCGACGGTGGGGCAACCAACGTTTTTGACGTCAACTCTATTGGATTATTGAAAATTCTTAGCGCGCTCAATCATGGACAGACTCTTTATGGCGTAGACATTTCCGGACAAACCGGTTTTTTGCTTGGAGCCGCATTTAATCCCAATGTCTCGGACCTGAGCGGCCAACTTCTTAAGTTGGAGAAAAAAATTGCCGCCGGCGCCCAATTTGTTCAGACTCAGCCCATTTATTCTCATGAAATCTTGGAACGCTTACTGACGACAACACGCGATGTCAAGGTCCCAATATTGATAGGAATCCTGCCACTGGTGAGCGAACGCAATGCGGAGTTTTTACACAATGAAGTCCCTGGGATTCAGCTGCCAGAAAATGTCCGTACTCGGATGCGCGGTAAATCCGGAGAAGCAGGTATCGAAGAGGGCTTGCAAATAGCCCGTGAGTTAATAGGGGCAGCACAACGGGCATCCGTTGGTGGCTTCTACCTGATTCCCCCGTTTGGCAAAGTTGACCTCGCACTCTCCCTTGCCAAGGAAATCAGAGGGGGGGGGCATTAATCTGTTAAGAGACGATCAAGTTCACCCGTTTCATCGAGCTCAAACAGTTCAGTACATCCGCCAATCAGACGGTTATCGATAAAGATCTCTGGGACGGTTTCGCGCTTGCTTCGCTGAACCATCTCCCTTGATTTGACAGGATCATCCGTGACATCGTATTCGATAAACGAAACGCCCTTGATTTGCAAAAGCCCTTTGGCGCGTTGACAATACGGGCAGTGGGGTTTTGTATAGATCTCAATTTGATGGCTCATTTTACGGCACCCAAGAAGTTAGCACACTCGCGGCTTACAGTTTAACCGAGCCGAGCCAACAAGCAAGCTGACGAGAGGAATTTCTCATGCGCACAAAGATTTTTTTGACCGGACTTTTTCTAAGTTTGCTACTGCCTGTCGGTTGTTCCTCTGTTTCTACATTGATTAACCCTCCAGAAAAACAACAAACGGCGGCGCTCGACGACTTCATTTATGCCCTTCGTTGGCAACAGTACAAATCAGCGGCCGGTTTCATGGATAGGGAACACCGTAAAGCCTTTTTGGGCCAATTCAGTGATCAAAAAGATTTAACCGTCACAGACGTCCGTCTGGTTGAAACCCTGCTCTCACCGGATGGTCAACAAGCAGAAGCCGTCATCGACATTGACTATTACCTTCTACCTTCCGTTTCGTTGAAAACATTTCGTCTCGAGCAGACATGGGCTTACAGCGAAACAGAAGGTCGCTTTCGGATCATTACTCCTTTTCCTCCATTTCCATAAGACTAGCTTACCGAGTCCAATTGCAGAGCAAGGTGCTTCCACGGACAAGGCTTTATGACTGTCCAAGTCCTGACGAATAGGCCCTCTTCAAGTAACAGTTTTCCCTTGATTCATGCTATCTTGTTATGGTATTTAGCTGCATACTGTATACAATTTTAACCAATGTGCATAACACCAGACACATCCCGCGATTAAACAAGCGCAACTGCGCTTTTTTAATGCGGATTTGCGTCTGAAAAACCCGACCTGAAGGGGAGGTTCAATTTGTCAGAAGTCGTTTTTTCCAGCTGGGGAAATCAAGTGGTGGACAACCGCGGTGCCGAGGAGCCACAGGCTGCGATATTCAAGCTACCGGACAATTACCTGGAGGAAGGTCCGATTGGTGCTTTCATGGGGTGGGACGGTCTGGTCTTGTTTGACAAAGACGCTGACGTTGTCGCGATGGCTGCGGAATACATGAGACGT
Source organism: Deltaproteobacteria bacterium (assembly GCA_019313185.1). Taxonomy (GTDB): domain Bacteria; phylum Desulfobacterota; class Desulfuromonadia; order Desulfuromonadales; family BM103; genus JAFDBS01. The sequence goes on from JAFDBS010000092.1 coordinate 9,743, forward strand.
GTTCAGGAAAAATATTGCTGCGCTAAATGCACCCCGGGGAAACGGGGAACGCGGGTTATGATGGACACTTTAGCGCGTGTTCTCGCTGGCCACGGAGAAGTTGCGGATCTTGATAAACTGGCAAGTTTGTCAGATTTGCTTGATAATTGTAAGTGCACGCTCTGCATGACAGCCGTGCGTCCAGTGCTCGACACAGTAAAATACTTTCGGGACGATTACCTCGCGTATATTAACGGTGACCGCAAGCCCAGAGCAAAAACGGTCAAGGCCTACCATGACAAGCTGACCGCTCCGTGCACTGACAGATGTCCAGCACATATTGATATCCCATCTTATGTTGAAGAGATCAAAGAGTATCGGTTTGACGCTGCCCTCGATACGATTCGACGGAATATGCCGATTCCTGCCGTCTGTGGGCGAGTCTGCCCGCATCCCTGCGAATCGGCTTGCCGCAGGGGTCTCGTAGACGAACCAGTGAGTATCATGGTTTTAAAACGTGTCCCAGCAGACTATGAGTGGATGCATCATCATGAGCCTCCGATGAAAGCCAAAACCCAAACAGGCAAAAAGGTGATTGTGGTTGGAGCAGGACCTGCCGGCCTGACTTGTGCTTACTACCTGGCTCTCGAAGGACACCAAGTGAAGATTATTGATATGCTTCATGAACCCGGGGGAACCGTTGCTGTTGGGATTCCAGATTATCGGATGCCTCGCCATCTTTTACAGCGCGAGGCCGACATCATCTCTGCTCTAGGCGTAGAGATTGAATACGGTGTCAAGCTTGGGCGAGACGTATCCCTTCGTGAACTCAAGGAACAGTATGACGCTGTTTTTCTCGGGACCGGAGCTTTTAAATCAAAGCCCATGGGTGTCGAGGGAGAAGATAAAGGCTATGAAGGATTTTCGCCGGGCGGCATTCATTATCTGCGCGCCGTTGCATTGGGTGAAGGCATCAAAACCCCTAAGCGAGTGATTGTGGTTGGCGGCGGCAACACGGCCATCGACTGTGTACGCGTGGCATTAAGGGAAGGCGCGGAGGAATCGATTCTGGTTTATCGACGAACACGCAAGGAAATGCCGGCCGAGTATTATGAAGTTGATGATGCAGAAGAGGAGAATGTTCAATTCGAGTTCCTGCGCAACCCAACACGATTGATTACGGAAAACAACAAGGTGGTCGGTGTTGAAGTGATTAAGATGGAATTGGGCGAACCAGACGAATCAGGCCGTCGACGACCGCAGGAAGTTCCCGGCAGTGAATACATCATTCCATGTGACCTCGTTATCCCGGCAATTGGACAAGACCCTGACCTTTCCTACCTAGAAGACGGTGACTATGGGATTCAGCAAACGCGCTGGAACAGTATCGTGACGCACGGCGGTACGATGATGACTGACAATGAGGGTGTTTTTGCTGGGGGCGATTGCGAATACGGGGCTATGACCGTGGTGCTGGCCGTCGGCCACGGCAGACGTGCTGCGCGAGTGATGCATCGCTACCTGATGGAAGGCAAAGTCTATCTTGATGAAGAAGACGCCATGGAGGACATCATCAACAATCTGCGAATCTTCGATGACAAGGAAAATGTTGGGATTTGTGGCGGGCTCCACCGTGAGCATCAACCCAAAATCGATGGTGCCGAACGCGCGAAACACTATGAAGAGATCGAGCTGGCAATGCCAGAAAGCCAGGCGGTTCGAGAAGCAGATCGTTGTTTACGCTGTTATCGGGTCGGCATGCTGGCCGTTATGAACTGATACCCTCGCTACTCAAAAATAGACAAAGGGCCCAGATCGATGATCACTGTAAAAATAGATGGGAATGACGTGCAAGTCGCACCAGACGCGACCATTCTTGATGCCGCCGAAAAACTCGGCATCAAGATTCCTACGCTTTGCTACCTTAAAAAAGTTTCTCCAACTGGCGCTTGTCGCATCTGCGCTGTCGAAGTCGACGGTGCCGACAAGACCATGACCGCCTGCAATACCCGGGTGGTCAACGGCATGAATGTCATCACTCAATCTGAAAAGCTGACGGCAATCCGTCGGCAAATCGTGGAACTTTTGTTGGTCAACCATCCTTTGGATTGCCCGGTTTGCGATGCAGGTGGTGAGTGCGACTTACAGGATGTCTGTTATAGCCTGGATGTTACAAGCCAACCATTTGAAGCAGAAGATGTCAATGCCGAAACCATTGATCGTTGGCCGCTGATTCAACAGGTTCCAAACCGCTGTGTGATGTGCGAAAAATGTGTCAAAGTCTGCCATGAACTTATCGGCTCAAGCGCGCTGTTTATCAACGAAAAAGGCGACAAAGCCTTTATTGATAAAACTCTCGAAAAATGCGAGTTCTGCGGCAATTGTGTTCAGGTCTGTCCAACGGGCACCATGATTTCCAAACCGTTCAAGTTCAAAGCACGCCCATGGGAACTTCGTAAAACAGCTTCGGTGTGTGCTCTTTGCCCAGCTCAATGCCAAGTAGACA
>JAFDBS010000093.1 GCA_019313185.1 Deltaproteobacteria bacterium
CTGATTTGCGCAAAACAAATGAGAGAAGGAGTGGAAGAATGGAAAAGAAGTTTGATGCGGAAAAGCAGGAAAAAGAAACCTGCAACGAAGAGCCTCAGATCTTGGAAGATATCCAAATCGAGGAACTCGCAATCGACGGTATTTGCGGGGTTTACTAAGATGGTTGCGGCAGGTTTGCGTCTCCATCCGGCCTGTCGCGTCCGGCAGGAAAGGTTCGGCCTCCTATTTTATGATTCCAGGGGGCCGCGCCTTCTCTTTGCTGAAACCGGCAGTTTGATCCCTCCCAGTTTTTTCCAGACGGTACGTCGTAAAGACGAACTTCCGTCGGGTTTGTCTCGCAGAGAGCGGGAGATCATTTCAAAATTTATACATCAACTTTTAGAGAAGGGATTTCTCCGTGAGCAATCGCTTTGTTGAATTAGGACTTCGATCGCCAGTCAACCTGACGTGGGAAGTCACCCTGGCCTGTAATCTGCGGTGCCGACATTGTTTGTCTTCCTCAGCCGAACCGGTTCCCGGTGAACTCTCTACTGCCGAGGCGATGGAACTGATCTGCCAGCTTGAACAGGAGGGTGTCTTCCAGATCAATTTTGGCGGCGGTGAGCCGTTTATGCGTCCAGACTTTCTCGATATTTTGGATGCGTGTCATGCTCGCGGGATCATGACGTGTATCTCAACCAATGGGACCCTGTTTACAGCGGATTTGGTTGAAAAGTTGTCACAAAGCAAATTGGTCGCCATTCAGGTCAGTTTGGATGGTGCGGAAAAAGAAACATGTGAAGCCATCCGTGGCCAGGGAACCTATGAGGCGGCAATTGATGCATTGAAGCTCTTGGCGGCCAGTTCGATCCCAACAAGTATCAACACGGTCTTGACCACCAATAATGCCCATGAAATTCCTCAACTGCATAATATGGCACAGTCCCTCGGTGTCACACTGAGAGTCAGTCGTTTTCGTCCATCAGGACGTGGGGCAGACAATTGGGAAGAACTTCGCCCTAACCCCCGTCAGCTCCTGGATTTTTCTGACTGGTTGGCGAAAAGTGGAGAGGTCAGAACGGGTGACAGCTTTTTTTCTCTCACATCGCAGGAGCGTCAGGGTTTAGGGTTGAACCTTTGTGGGGCGTGCAAGCTGACTTGCTGCGTTGGACCAACTGGTAAAGTCTACCCATGCGCCTTTCTACAAAGTGACCGTTTTGAAGCTGGCGACTTGCGGAACAATACATTCAAAGAAATCTGGGACCATTCAGACATGTTTGCGTCATTCAGGCAGTTGCGCATTCACTCATGCGAAGACTGTCAACGCTTTGACCAATGCCATGGCGGATGCCCGGCTGTTGCATATCACCTGAAAGAGGACATCGAAGGCGGCGACCCGGAATGTCTCGAACGCTGCGTTACCTCCATCGCTGAAAACGATGTCGGTGAGTCCGCAGCCTAGCACTTACACGACATGTGTTGGACGAACTATCACTGAGGAGTTTTAAATCATGATGTTTCAAAATTTGTTTTCACCTTTGAAGCTCGGCAAGGTGGAAGTTAAGAACCGTATATCTTTTCAGCCACATTTGACCAATCTTGCTGAAAAAAATCTGCCCAGCGAACGTCAGATGTATTACTGGGGAGAGCGCGCGAAAGGTGGGGCCGGTCTGATCATCACGGAAGAATTGACTGTTCATCCAACGGACATGGCCTACGAAAAGTTGATTGATGTTTATCATGCTGAAGTGGTGCCAGGTTTTAGAAAAATCACCGACTACGTCCATCAGTTTGACTCGAAGATTTTCGCCCAGCTTAACCATAATGGGCAACAGGGAGATGGCAGCCTTTCCCGCCTGCCGGTTTGGGCCCCTTCGCCTGTTCCCGATGTGCTCTTTCGGGAAACTCCGAAAATCATGGAGGCGGAAGATATAGAAGAAGTGGCAAGATTCTATGCGCTCAGTGCCGAGCATGTCCGCCAAGGTGGTTTCGATGGCGTTGAATTACAATTCGGTCATTCCAGCTTGGCACGTCAGTTCCTGTCGCCGTTGACCAACCTGCGTCAGGATGAGTTCGGTGGAAGTCTTGAAAACCGCATGCGTGCCCCGCTCATGTTCATCGAAGCCGTCCGTAAGGCAGTTGGCGATGATTACACTCTGGGGGTCCGGATGTGTGCTGATGAAATGATCCCTGGTGGTCTCGATCTTGCTCAAGTTCAAGAAATTTGTGCATTGTTTGAGGCATCTGGCCTGATCGACTTCATGGATTTATCGATCGCCACCTTCTACAACCTCTACCTTGTTGAAGGGTCAATGCACACCCCGTTGGGCTATACGATCCCTCTTGCTGCTGGGGTCCGCGAAAAAATCAAGCTACCTGTGTTCTGTACCGGGCGCATCAATGATCCGGTTATGGCGGAAAAGGTCCTTGCCGCAGGTCAGGCGGATATGATTGGGATGTGTCGTGCCTTGATTTGTGATCCGTTTTTGCCCAAGAAAGCCGAAGAGGGCAGACTTGAGGACATGAGATATTGCATTGCATGCAACCAAGGTTGTATCGGCCGAATAGGCATGAACAAGACCGTTGGCTGCGTTCAAAACCCCGCTGTTGGACTCGAAAAACAATGGGGAGAAGGGACGCTCAAACCGGCGCCGATCAAGAAGAAGGTTGTGGTTGTTGGTTGCGGTCCCGGTGGGATGTGGGCAGCCAAAATGGCTGGGCGCCGAGGTCATGACGTGACGCTCTTTGATCGTAATGATGCTCTAGGCGGTCAGGTGCTAA
>JAFDBS010000094.1 GCA_019313185.1 Deltaproteobacteria bacterium
AGGAGAAGACCCTGGTGATCCGTCATGAACCTGATGACCTGCTGGCATTCCCTTGCACATATGAATTCAAGGCGTTTGGTATGGCAGATGATGATGAAAGGTTTTTGCTGGCAGTGCAGGCGGCGGTCTCTCAGATTGTCCCAGTCCCACGTGATGCCATCAAGACACGGTTCAGTTCTGCGGGTAAGTACCAATGTGTGACAGTTGTTTTGCTTTTGCAAAACAGCACTCAGCTCAAAACGATTTATAATGCGCTCCGCCAGCTAGAGGGTTTAAAGTACTTGTTGTAGAGGAAATCAATATCAGGCGAGGGCACAGAACCAATGCGCTTGCTGCTCAATCAATTCAGCCATGATCCTTCAAATTAACTCAGAAAATCCCCAGGCGCGACTTATTCATCAGGCAGTCGATTGTCTCAAACAAGGCGGACTCATCGCCTATCCGACTGATACGACCTACGGCATTGGTTGTGATATTTTTAACCGGCGCGGCATCAAAAATATTTACCAGATCAAAAAACGCGACCCGCGCAAGCCGTTTTCTTTCATCTGTGCCGACCTGTCCGACGTTGCCAACTATGCCCATGTAAGTAATTTTGCATTTAAAATCATGAAGCGGCACTTGCCAGGTGCTTATACTTTCGTGCTAGAGGCCACAAAAGTTGTCCCTGATGTCTTAACAACGAGGCAGAAGACGGTTGGCATCCGGATTCCAAACGACCCGATTGCCCTGGCTATCGTCAAAGAGCTTGGTCATCCGCTGGTAACGACCAGCGCAAACCTTTCCGGCGAAACACCCATGCATGACCCTCATGATATAGCGATGACGATGGGGCATATGCTTGACTTGGTCGTAGATGGTGGAGTGAGGCTTGGTGAGCCGTCAACGATTGTCAGCCTGATTGATGATCATATTGAGGTGCTTCGTCAGGGCAGCGGCGATACGTCTTGGATCGATTGATAATGGTCAAGTCAAAAGTTTTTGTTTGTGGTCTTATTCTGCTGATTTGTTGTGGGCTCGTCTGTGCAGAGCCTGGTGACGAGCATGTCGAGCAAGAGTTTGGAGGCATTGGCTTGCAAGTCGTTCCCACAAGCGAAGGGGAGCTAGTCGTCCTGAGCGTTTTGCCCGGATCTCCTGCTGCCAAACAAAACTTGGCCCCAGGAGATCTGGTGTTTCAGGTCGATGATTTCCGGCTGAAGGGCAGTGAGTTCGGCAAGGTCGTAACGCAGTATTTATGGGGCCCTGTCAACAGCAAGCTGACATTGCATTATCGTCGACCTGGCCTTTCAGGTGACCACTCAATACAGTTACGAAGAGTCAAGTTAAACCGGCAGCTTACTGTGACGCCAACTGTTCAGGACAGTGGAGGTTTACGCTAGCTATGCAGAAGGAAATAACCATTGTCAAATGCCAGTACCGTCTGAATGCTACTCAATGGGAAACAAATTTGGACGACAATGCATTCGAGGCTTTGGTCAAAAATTTGAAGTCAGAATATGAAAGATATGGCATCAAAATTCACTATTTTATCGATGAGGAGATCCTCCTTGAGGTCGGGGGATACGCTGACCTACTGAATACAGTTCGGCTGCGTTCGCCGCAAGATCACATCAGCAACCTTTGCCTTGGCCATGTTATCGGGAAAAGTGCAAACTGTGACCTGCTTGAAGATCTGCAGCGTGCTTTAAGCCGTGTCGCATTCGCCCCGGAGATGATCGAGCCGGAAGGATCGCATAAAATTGTCTGTCATAACTGTGGCTGCGGGTGCTGACCTACATTTGGAAGAAAACACCGCAGCAAGCCCGTCGGTTCAAGTTCCTAGAACGGCTACATAAGAGTTAATCAGCTTTTTGAAAACTTCTGATATATCCTGTTAAGGCATCCATTTCTTGCGAGTCGATTGCTAACATCTTGCCGTCTAAGGCGTCTCGAATGCAGGCGTTGACAATATCTTTGAGTTCCTGGTCGCTAAAATCGCTTATCATCTCGAGCCCTTTCCCCTCGGCATGACATGTTGCACAGCTTCTCTGCTTGGTACCCAATTCAGTTGCTTCGAACAATGATTTGCCCAAATCGAGAGACGGACTCTCTATCGCATTGGTCGCTGTGGCTATGAACACCGCGCTAACGAAACAGATAAGTTTGAGATATCGCATAAAACCTCCCATGATTATTTTCTCTGAAAGTATAATTTGTGAAATGAGTTTGACAACACAGCAGTCTTTATAATTAAGTTAAACCCGATGACACTTGTCTTTCCACTGTTGCAGTTTTTGATTTTACTGGCCTGCCTGCCCGCATATCGCCTGGCTTCCAGACACGCACATGAGCCCGTCTGGTCGTTGTTTTTGGTCGCACCGTGCATGATTCTCTGGATTGTGCTGTCCATGTTCGACGCCGGTGCCCAGGGCTTAAGTAATCTGATGGAGCTGATTGACCTGAGCCTTGGCACGGTGCTGCTATATTACCTTCGCGTGTTTGTTATGGATAAATTCAATCAGTCGCCTGTGAGGAGCAACGTTTTGATTATTGCTGTTACCCTTGCCGCCACGGTATTGTTAAGACTCTATTTGCCCGTTAGCCCCGAATTGGAGGGTGGGAGGTAAAATCATGCGTTACAAGTTGGTTTTGACCGGAATTTTAGCTTTTCTTGTCGTGGTGTTTATTTATCAGAACAATCAACCGGTTACGTTGAGATTTCTGGTTTGGGCCTTGGACACCTCTCAGGTTGTTTTGATGTTGGTGATGCTGTTGATAGGTGCAGTGATGAGCTGGCTACTGGGAAGTTACGTGCGCATCAGAATCCGTAGACAGTTAAAAGAAAAATAACATTATTGCATAGATTGTATCTAACGGACTTGTCTGAATATAATCATTCGGGTATCATCACCGTTGTAATTTCACTAACTTCGATCCTTTTTGTTGAATACAAGCAGGGAATTTCTATTAACGAATGGTTTGGTTCTTCAGAGCGTCCCACTAAGGTGAAGGTATGACCAGGAAGGTGTTTGCGTTTTTGATGTTTTTTATGCTGTTGGCTAGTACGGCATCGGCTGAATTGACATACAACGAATTGCTGCACAGCTACGCTCAATCCGCATCAGGAGACACCCAGATATTGGACAATTACCTGATCGGTCTATATGAGGGAGTCAATGCCGCCAACTTAGCCTATTATATGCAGACACGAGAGTTTATGTTCTGTAAACCAACAAGTATCGAACTCAATGTTGGGGACCTGAAACGTATTATCAAGGACTCCCATGATACTTTCGATCAGAAGAACGAAATCCCGGTTTCTTACCTTTTGTTCATCGGAATGAAAAAAACCTTTCCCTGCCTATGAATGTTATCAGCTATGGATTTTCCACATTATTGATAATCGCTTGAACTGTTATCGGGTGATCAGGCTTAACATGTGGTGGCCATGCATAAACACCCTTCCCACGTATACATTTACCTGTACACTATGGTTCCTGACTGACAATCCCAAGACGAGTAAAAGGTTTTGATGGAATGAAAAAACTATTAAGCATGTAAGGATTGTATTGACCTTATAAATTCAGGTCTTAGACGGGTGAGGCCCAGTATGAATGACTATTTTAAAGACGATAATGCTGTTTTACCGAGGCTTTTGGCGAGTAACGCCCTTCGGGCAAACCTGTCAAAGCATATGACTTTGAACCAAATGGCAGATCATAAGGCTTCCATGATCATCACGGCCGCTTCCTTGATACTGACCATTTCAGTCACCCAGTTCGATAAATTGGGGTTGGCGATGTTCCTTGTGA
>JAFDBS010000095.1 GCA_019313185.1 Deltaproteobacteria bacterium
GCTCAACATCTTTTGGCGGGTTTCCAAATTGAGAATGTTGCGCAATCTGCCAATGTGAAGGGAAAATAGATAAAGGGCGACCAACTGGGTGGTAAATGCCTTGGTTGAGGCAACACCAATTTCCGGCCCTGCATGGGTATAGATCACCCCATCGCTTTCCCGAGCAATGGAAGATTCCACCACGTTACAGATCGCTATGACCTTCCCGCCTTTTGAGTGGGCTTCCCTCAATGCCGCCAACGTGTCAGCGGTCTCTCCGCTTTGGCTGATTAAAATCGTTAAAGTCTTTGGTGTTATGAGTGGGTCACGGTAGCGAAATTCACTGGCAATATCTACTTCAACCGGAACACAGGCATTTTTTTCCAACATGAATTTACCGACAAGCCCTGCATGCCAAGAGGTACCACAGGCTACAATGTAAATTCTCTCAAGGTTTTGCAGAAACCCATCGTCAATGGATAGATCGCTGAGAGAGACTTCACTGTGATCAGAACTGATACGCCCAGCAATGGTGTCGGCAATTGCACGTGGTTGCTCATGAATTTCTTTGAGCATAAAATGCTTATAACCGCCCTTTTCAGCCATGAGAGGGCTCCACGTGATGGTTTTCGGGCTCCTCTTGACCGCTTCGCCTTGTAAAGTGGTATGCTGCATTGACTCTGCACTGAAGACGACCATTTCTCCATCTTCGAGAAAGACCATTTCTCGTGTATGGGAAAGCATTGCAGGAATATCTGAAGCGACAAAGAATTCTCCTTGCCCTTGGCCGACGACCAATGGAGAGCCCATTTTGGCAGCGATGAGTTTGTCTGGCTCATGTTCACAAATTATTGCAACAGCATAGGCACCACGAACCTGTTGAAGGGCTGCACGGACTGAGGCCTCAAAGCTTTTGCCATTCTTGTGATGCTCCTCGATTAAGTGGGAAATGATTTCTGTGTCGGTCTCAGAGCTGAATTTGTGACCGAGAGCCATCAATTGAGCTTTTAAATCCAGATAATTCTCGATTATTCCGTTGTGAACCACCACCATGCCGCCGGCGTTATGAGGATGAGCATTGTTCTCTGATGGACGACCGTGTGTTGCCCACCGAGTATGACCAATGCCTAAATGTCCTTCCAGAGAAACGGCATTTAAACGTTGTTCAAGTTGAGAAAGCTTCCCCTCGGCCCGGCAGATTGATACTTTTCCTTTATCGATCGTAGCGATACCGGCTGAGTCATATCCGCGGTATTCCAGGCGGCGCAACCCCTCCACTACGATCGGGGTCGCGCTTTGTGACCCGATATATCCAACGATCCCGCACATTTTTACCCCCTCTGCATAGAATGAATTGATGCTTTAGAATGTCTGTAACTTACCAGGCAGGTTGTTTCATTGTTCTTTTTTCTTCGCCTTTTTTAATCTGTTGCGTGCAGCCCACCCCTCAATATTTTTTTGTTCGGTTCGGGCAATTGCCAGAGCATCCGCAGGAACATCTTTGGTAATTGTAGATCCAGCGGCAATCAGACTTCCACGGCCAATGGTGACCGGTGCAATAAACTGGGTATCACTCCCCACAAACACATCATCTTCTATTGTTGTTCTGTACTTGTTTACGCCGTCATAATTACAAGTAATTGTGCCGCAACCAATGTTGACATTTTCTCCAACGCTGGAATCGCCAATGTAAGTAAGGTGACTGGCTTGAGATCTTTTGCCAAATGTTGCTTTCTTGGTTTCAACGAAGTTCCCCAGCTTGTTGTTACCTGAAAGCTCAGTCCCTGGTCGCAGGTGAGCCATGGGCCCAATTGTGCAGTCATTGCCTACCAACGATTCCGACAATACCGAACCAGGCTTTAAATGAACACCGTCACCAATCACACAATCTGTCACGACAACCCCTGGCTCAATGATACAATTGCAGCCTATTTTTGTCTGTCCTCTCAGGTGGACATTTGGATAGATGACTGTGTCGGCCTCTATGGTCACATCCATTTCTATGTAAGTCGCAGACGGATCGACCAAAGTTACTCCGGCACTTTGGTGCCTTTCGTTGATGCGCTTACGCATTGTCGTTTCTGCTTCAGCAAGCTGTATACGATCGTTAATTCCCATGGCCTCCTCCGCTTGGTCAAGGATTAAAGCCTCGACCCTTGTCCCAGCGCCTCGAGCTGCGGCAATGATATCTGTTAAATAGTATTCCCCCTGGGCATTGTTGTTGCCGAGTTGCTTGAGATGCTCAAAAACCTCTGGGGCCTTGAAAAGGTAGATTCCCGTGTTGATCTCAGTGATTGCTTTCTCTCCGGATGTTGCGTCCTTTTCCTCTACAATTTTTGTGACACCTTCAGAACAGCGTATGATCCGACCATAGCCTGTAGGATCAGGCATTTTTGCCGTAAGAACCGTAATGCCTGCCTGGCTCGACTGATGATGCTTTAACAACTCGCGAAGGGAGGAGAGCTTGAGCAGAGGAGTGTCCCCACATAGGAGTAGCAGATTTCCAGAAAATTTGGCCAGCTGAGCAGCCGCGCAACTTAGAGCGTGACCGGTACCAAGCTGCTGTTTTTGCATGGCAAACTTGACCTGATCCGGCTCCAAGGTTTTTTGAACCAGCTCCGCCCCGTGCCCGACAACCGAGACAATCGGCTCCGCCCCAAGGTCCTGGCACAAAGTCAAGACATGTTTTATCATTGGTTTGCCGGCCAGAGAGTGCAAAACTTTGGGCAGCTTAGACTTCATCCGCTTGCCTTGCCCAGCAGCCAATATCACTGCAGCGAGCTGAACAGAACTCATTTTTTCCTCCAAGCATATAATATGATTTAGAAAAATGTATGCCAGGCAAAGCAAGCGCTGGCATTGGTTCATGCTCTTTTCTTTGCCTTACTCCATTTAGTCCAGTATATTGAACATAATTCACGTCCCGGGTAAAGATTTATGTTGTCTCGAAGTCAAACTGACGAGCTGTTAAAGCAGCTCGAAAACGAACTCAAGTCACTCGTGATTGCCTATGAGCAGTATTTCATCGGCATTGAGAAAAGAGCTCCTGAACAGCGACGAAAGAAGTTGACTCGGCTTATTCGGCGAATGCATGGCAAACATATTCCCCAGACCGACCTGAAATTCCGCCTTAATGGCATTTCAAATCGTTATAACAGTTATTGCAGTTATTGGGACAGGATCCTCCGCTTAATCGAAGAAGGCAAATACGAAAGACATAATTCACGGATAAAACGTCAAGCTGACGTCGGTGACCCTGTTGTTCATGCGAGCGATGAACAACAAGCCAGCTCAGATTCTCTGGATCAGCTTTATGAACGACTGGTTATGGCACACAATGACTGTCAAATGAAAGCGCCAACACGTCAGCAGCTGGCCAAGTTTCTATCGAAACAGGAATCTCTCATCAAGGAGCGTTTTGGTGGTCATCAGCTTGAGTTTTCTGTTGCGATTGACAACGGCAGACCGAAAATAAAAGTCCGCAACAAACGCTGAGGGGATCAATGCCCAAATCGCGCAGCAAAACAGCTCTGATTCTGGCTGGCGGTGGTATCATGGGGGCAGCTTATGAAATCGGCTGCCTCGTCGCGCTCGATCGACTTTTTCAGCTGGGATTTTCCAGCCGCCGCTTTGATACTTTCATTGGAGTGAGTGCAGGTTCCGTGATCGCTGCACTTATTGCCAACCGTATCCAACCCTCCGGACTATTTAAGACTATCTCTCGTAACGAGCGGACGGTGTTCAATTGGAACCGTCGGGATATTTATCGGTTTGACTGGTGGAGCAGCATTCGATCGTGTCTTCAAATCCCTTTCAATTTTATCCACATCTGGAAACACTACCGCCAGCGCAATTGGCATTTCACACTTAGCGACTTGCCTCATCTCATTCAAGAACAATTCCCGGCAGGACTGTTTTCGCTCGACCCGCTCCAAAATTATCTTTGTAGCGCTTTTCGAAATGAAAGCCTTTGTGACGACTTCAACACATTGAGAAACAGCCTTCTGATCCCTGCTTATGATCTGGATACCGGGGAGAGAGTCGTGTTCGGTTCTCCCGGACATACTCATCCGCATATCTGTCAAGCTATCACCGCTTCGTGCGCAATTCCGTTTTTTTTTCAGCCTTACAGAATAGGCAGCCGGGCATATTTAGATGGATCAACCGGAAAGGCCTCTCATCTCGACCTAGCTATTGAACAGGGAGCCAAGCTCATTGTAATAATTAACCCACGCGTACCGTTTTACAATGATCCGAAAAAGGCGTGTCTCCCTTCTGTTTCTTACGGTCAATGTTCTAAAATTGATGATCTGGGGATTCTGTTCACTTGGGAACAATCGCAACGCATTGGGACACAATCATTTTTGCACATGGATGTTGAAAATTACCGGCAAAAACACCCTGGCATTGATATTTTGTTATTTGAGCCAGGACCGGAGGAGGCATTGTTCTTTCTCCAAGGCCCGATGTCAATTTCTGCGAGGAATCAGGTTATGCATCATGGATATCATCTGACCCTTTATGAACTACGACAGAATTACGTGACCTATCAAGAAGTTTTTGCCCGTCACGGGATAAACACCGATCAGAACCGGTTAGAAAACCGGCACGTGGATTGACGGAACAATTTTGTATGGCTAAGATTTAGCATATACGGGGTATTCTATGAAGATCGTGCTCCCCAGTTTGCACGTCCGCCGTTCCGCCCAAGCAATTCCTCTCTCTGCTGGTTGTCTGGTTGCGGCCTTGCCGGCGAGATACCGGGAAGAGTCCATTCTACTGAACTTTTATCCTGAAGACTCCGATGACGACATTTTGAAAGTAATCTTAGGCGAAGAGCCGCAGATGGTTGCCTTCTCAGTCTACAGCTGGAACCACCAAAGAGTGGCTAGCTTGGCCAAACAATTACGCCAGGCAGTTCCCTCCCTCTTGTTGGTCGCAGGTGGGCCTGAAGTCACGGGAAATCCGTCGGCATTCGTTTCCGAGGCGCGATGGGATGCCTTGGTTCATGGTGAAGGCGAGCAAGCATTTGCTACCATTGTTTCGACTTTTTCAGGACGGCATGACCCTGAACCTATCCGCGGAGTCACCTGGCACCCCGGTGACCATGTCTCTTTTGCTAAAGCTGATCATCCCGCTGATATCAACCGGTTTTTATCTCCCTGGTTAAGTGGTGTTCTTAAACCTTCCGAAGAAGGGGGCGTGCTCTGGGAAGTGGCTCGTGGCTGCGCTTTTGGCTGTGATTATTGCTTTGAATCTCGCGGATTGGAGGGGGTGCGTACATTCGACCAAAAGCGCCTGATAGCGGAGCTTGAGTTATTTAAAAAGCTTGGGGTCAGTCAAGTCTGGGTTCTTGATTCCACGTTCAATTATCCTCCGGAAAGGGGCATCGGTCTGCTTGACCTCTTGCTCCGCTATGCGCCGAACCTTCACTACCACTTGGAAGCCAAGACAGACTACGTTGACCGCCACACAGCCAGCCTTCTCAGTCAGCTTTCCTGTTCTGTGCAACTTGGCGTGCAGTCCATGCAAAAGCAGGTCTTAAAAACCGTACATCGTCCGCTAGACTTGGCGCAACTCAAAGAAAGTGTCCATTTGCTTGAGGCGTTTCAAGTGACCTTTGGTTTTGATCTTATTTACGGATTGCCAAACGACAACTATGTGGGCTTCACTCAAAGCCTGGACGAAACGCTCAGTTATTCTCCCAACCATGTGCACATTTTTCCGCTGTCAGTCCTTCCTGGAACACGGCTTGCGAGGCAGGCGAAACAATACAACCTTGTTTGGCAAAATCACCCTCCATACGAAATTAGATCCTCCATGACTTGGTCGCCAGAAGACCTTGATCATGCAAAACTGTTGGCAGCGATTGTTGACCTCTTTTACAATACTGGCAGGGCCGTGGCGTTTTTCCCGACTTTGATTCATACATTAAACATATCACCAACAGCCTTTTTCGAAGGCTTTATCAGATGGGCGATCGCACAACCAGACATTGACAAAGATTTGTTACTCAATACAGATTATTGGTCGGCTGCCGATGTCTATCGTCTTCAGCAGGGTTATTTGGAAGCATGCCTTCGTCAAGCGGGCATGGGCTATTTGGTATCGGCAGTGCTTGACCTCCTTTGCTACCATTTCCACTATGCTGAGACGTTGCTTGGCGAGGAATTACCCCCCGGGCCAGAAGCGTTTTTGAGTGAAGTGGACTGTTGGGAAGTGCCCTGGCAACGTGCTCGTCAAATACAGATGGTGCCTTTTGCTTACGAAATTTTCGACCTCCTCGAAATGGAAGAATTGGAATTAAAGGAATTTGCCAGCTTGTTTAGGCCGGTCGGCTCGGTTGCTATTTTCTGGAGGCGTAATAACGATGTTGTTTGTGAGTCGCTCGGCGAAGATTTTCTGCGCCTATTAAAAAATTGCGATGGACTGCGCACGCCAAAAGAGATTTTCGCCGGATCGGTGCCAGCAGAAACCGGTCGAGAGATGGTAGAATTTGCCGTTGTTGAGGGATTGCTCCAACCGCCGGTGTCAAGCCTGGCATCGTGAGCGACTTTGGCGTGGCCAAACGCTACCCCTGTTTTGCCTCACGCAAGCGTCGGAAAATTTCTCGGGCTGCCCTTTTGTCGCCTGTCTTGTGGACGGAATGGGCCAAATTTGCCAGTTTTTTGGCATCGACTTCAGGAAGGGCTTGTTGGATCTCGTCAAGGGTTGCGGCAAAAGAGGTGGTATCACAGAGCCGGTCGCGCCACTTCTCTATATCATGCAGGGCAAAGACTGCTTTAGCATGATTCAACCGGTGTAACTCTAAAAATGACTTAAGGACCGTTTGTTGCTTTACATCGCGCCGGAGGCAACCTGCAAAATGTTTGATCTGACGTCGTCGTGCACCATGTCCCCTGGTGTGGCGGGCAAGCTCTAACTCCTCGCGCAGTGTTCCGTCTATAGGCAGGCAGTCTATGTCTGACTCAGGCAGTTCAACCAGCTGGGCTGCGAGGGTTTCCACCTCTTTTGCAGCACGTTTCAGAGCACTCCGGCCGCGCCCTTCCTGTAAAATCTCTTTATCGCTCATCAGAACTGCTTCCGGCTATCGAGGATCAGTGTGACGGGTCCGTCATTAACCAATTTGATCTGCATGGCTGCTTGAAAAATACCTGTGGCCACCCTTATGCCTTTCTGGCGAACTGAGGACACAAAGGATTCGTAAAGAGTGTTTGCCCGTTGGGGCTGTTCGGCGACTGTAAAACTGGGGCGGCGTCCTTTTCGACAATCGCCGAGTAATGTGAATTGGGAAACAACCAATACTCCACCAGCAATATCAGAAACAGACAGGTTCATCTTGCCGGCATTATCTTCGAAGACACGTAGGCCAGCAACCTTATCGGCCAAATAAGCGATATCTTGGTCCCCGTCACCCTGTGCAATTCCAAGCAGCACCACCAAACCCTGCTCAATCTGGCCAACGGCTTTATTGTCAACAAAAACCTGGGCTTGCGTAACCCTTTGAATAACAGCTCTCATTGGATTATCTGTCTGCCAACGCGTTGAGAAGTTTCAAGTTCACCCTGTCCATGTGTTCAGCCTCGCCCTTGGGTGTTTCGAGAATCATAGGTCGATCAATAAACTGCAAGTCGTTCATCAAAATGGCAAAACCTGCCGTACCAATAGTCCCTTGTCCAATGTGCGTGTGCCGATCTATGCGCGAGCCACATGATTTAAGAGAATCGTTAACATGAAATGCTTTGATGTGCTTCACGCCGATCAAGCTGTCAAACTCGGCCAATGTGGAGGCGTAGCCTGCCTCATGAGAGAGCTCATAACCTGCAGCCTGTGCATGGCATGTATCCAAACAGACCCCCAACCGTTTCGGATCATACCCTTCCATAAGAGCAGCGAGATGGGCAAATTCTGCGCCGAGACAGCTGCCCTGTCCCGCCGTGTTTTCCAAAAGCAGTTGAACAGTGTCCGGAGTTTCATGCAGGATTTCGTCAAGCGCTCGACGAATTCGATCTAACCCGGGCCGCTCGCCTGTTCCCAAATGTGCTCCAGGATGAATGACCAACATGCTGATCCCAAGCAGGTCGCAACGCCTGATTTCATCAATGAGAGCCTCTTTGGATTTTATCCATAAGCTATTTTTGGGTGAAGCCAAATTGATCAGATACGAATTGTGCGCCAGAACAGGGCCAATTGAGCTTTCTGCCCAAGCCAACTGAAAGGCCCGGGCTTCATCAACAGAAATAGGTCTTGCCTTCCATCGATTGGCGTTCTTGGTAAAAATTTGCATGGCACGGCATCCAACATCCTCAGCCCGAGCGAAGGCCTTGGGCAAGCCACCTGCAATCGAAACATGGGCACCGAGCCAGTGCTTCATGGCTTTTGGTCCCAGGAGCTAATGCAATCGAGAATTTCAACCGTCTTCGGCAAATGAACGTCAACATATTCTGGTGTTTCGCCATCTCCCACCAAGACCGTACCCATCCCCAGCTTTTTTGCAGTTTTAAGGTTGTCTCGGTTGTCTTCAATCATAATGCATTGTTCTGCCGTGACATCAAGATGGGTCAAAACAGCATGATAAGGATCTGGAAACGGTTTGGGCCTATAATTGGCGACACGAATATCGTAGATGGTTTCAAACATGTCTTCAATGCCAAGGGCAGCAAGAACCCGGTCAGCATGGCACAAGGAACCGTTAGTGAAAACAGCTTTTCTGTGAGGGAGCGTTTGAAGAACGAGACGTAAATGTGGATCCGGCTCAATTCTTGAGTGAACGTCCACATCATGGACGAATGTCAGATACTCCTCTGGGTCAACTGCATGGTGCCGAATCAAACCTTGGAGAGTCACCCCGTAGCGCTGCCAGTATTGGCGGCGCAAAGCATCAACTTCTTGATCAGGGATACCGACTACTTCTGTCATATAACGGTTGATACGCACATCGATAAGGCTAAATAATTCTTTTTCGGGAGGGTATAACGTATTATCGAGGTCAAAGATCAGAACGTCCATGTTTACAGGCCTTTGAATCTAAGCTTTCAAGGGTGAATGAAGGCTGTGTGCGCAGCGTTTCGACAAATCGTGGCGGGGACTTAACATTTTTGACTTAACGCGGGCCATATTCCCCGCTGAACACCTCGACCGCCGGTCCGGTCATGAATACATCGTTTTCACCGTCCCATTCCATTTCCAAATCTCCGCCTAGAAGGTGGTTCAGAAGTGTCCGACTCGTTCTTCCCGTCA
>JAFDBS010000096.1 GCA_019313185.1 Deltaproteobacteria bacterium
GCTTTTCAAGACAAGTTAACACCGCGATGTGAATATGCTCTTTATGATTCGGTCGCTCAACTTGACCGAACTTTGAACAACTTATCTTATGCAGTGACAGAATGTCGAGATGATCTTGAAAAGTTCTGTTCAGAAATCAAACCTGGCGAGGGCCGTCTTCTCGAATGTTTAAATACAAAAGAAGCTCAAATAAGTCAGCGTTGTAACTCGGCGTTAAAGGATGTCGGCTACAAAAAATAAAATTCGTTCAATATCTATAAGCCCTGGTTTGCGAGTCGGGGCTTTACTCATTTTGCAGGGGGAACTCCAACTTGTTGTTCTTGCTTATTTTGCGCATCAAAGCAATGCGAGAGAATACATAAGAAGTCAAGGTCTGGTCCTATTCCGATCCTGAATTGAAAGCCGCTGTTTCACTGGGAGTAGAAAAACAGGAAACAGCGGCTAATTTTCTTCTTAAGATGTAGAACGGAATAGCCTTCTTGCGAAAGGCCCAGGGTTGACATTCGCTGCAATGATACTTATTTTAGGCCGCGTAACAAGCTAAATATCAATATATTTTTAGGAGGTAGTATCACAAATGTCAGTAAGCAAACGTAAGTTCAAGGCCGAGGTTAACAAGATACTCGACCTTATGATTCATTCCCTCTACTCTCACAAGGAGATTTTTCTCCGCGAGTTGATCTCCAACGCATCCGATGCCATCGATAAAGCCCGTTATCTAGCGCTGACCGAAAAGACGATCAACCCGACTGGCGACGAGTGGCAGATCGAGTTGATCCCTGACACCGAGGCTGGCACACTGACTGTACGTGACAACGGCATTGGCTTGACCCGTGACGAAGCCGCCGAGGAGTTGGGCACCATTGCCCACTCTGGCACCAAGGAGTTCCTCAAACTGCTCGAAAGCAACAAAGTCAAGGACAACCCGGAATTGATTGGCCAGTTCGGTGTCGGCTTCTACTCCGCTTTCATGGTCGCCGACCAGGTCACGGTCCTCACTCGCCGCGCCGACGCAGCGGCCGATGAGGCAGTCCGTTGGAAGTCAGACGCTGACGGTAGCTATACCCTTGAAGACATCACCAAAAATACGCGCGGGACCGACGTCATCCTCCATCTTAAGGAGGATGAAAAAAAGTACTTGGAGGAGTGGGAGCTTCGCAAGGTTGTCAAGCAGTACTCCGATTTCATCGAGTACCCGGTGGTGATGAATGTGACCCGCAGTCAGCCTGACTCCGATGACAAGGAAAAGATGATTGAGAAAACCGAGCTTGAAACCCTTAATTCACGAAAGGCGATTTGGATCAAGGACAAGAGCGAGGTCAGCGAAGAAGAATACCAAGAATTTTATAAGCACATTACTCATGACTTCAAAGAACCGGCCAGAACGATCCATTACCGGGCTGAAGGCACCACTGAATTCTCAGCTCTCCTCTACCTGCCGAAGGAGCGGCCGTTCGATATCTTCTATCAGGATTATAAAATTGGCCCGACACTTTACGTACGTCGGGTACAAATCATGGATCACTGCGAAGCGATGCTCCCTCCCTATCTGCGCTTTGTCAAAGGGGTAGTCGAATCAGCCGATCTGCCCCTCAACGTCAGCCGTGAGATTTTACAGGACAACAAGGTCGTCAACGTAATAAAGAAGAACATCACCAAGAAGATCCTCGACACTTTGGCAGCGATGAAGAATGAAGATCTGGAAGCCTACACCGCGTTCTACGAGCAGTTCGGTCGAATCCTCAAAGAAGGGATCCACCACGATTTCGAGCGCAGGGACACTATCGCCGAGTTGCTGCTCTTCGAGTCGACTAAGACCGAACCGGGAAAGAAAATCACTCTTGACGAGTATGTGAAACGCATGGCCTCGGAGCAAAAAGAGATTTACTATATGACCGGTCCCGACCGGGCTACTGCCGAGTCGTCGCCTTATCTGGAAGTTTTCAAGGAGAAGGGCCTTGAGGTGCTGTTGATGACCGATGACATCGACGATCTCATTATAAGTAGCCTGGGGCAATATCAGGAGAAAGGCCTCCAGTCGGCTATCAAGGGAGACCTTGATCTGGGTGACGGCGTCAAGAAGGAAGAGAAACAAAAGGAGTTCAGCGACCTACTGGCTTTGATGAAGGAGCAGCTAAAGGATGTAGTTGGTGAGGTCCGTGTTTCAGGACGCCTCAAGGACTCAGCTGTCTGTCTGGTCGCTGGTGAGCACGACCTTGACCCGCAGATGGAAAAGATGTTCCGCGCCATGGGCCAGAATGTCCCCAAGGGACAACGTTCCCTCGAAGTCAATCCTGACCACCCGCTGATAACCAAAATGCAGGCACTTTTTACCGCCGACGCCAAGAACGAGCGGCTCAAAGAGTACGTCGACCTGCTCTATGATCAGGCGTTATTGCTTGAAGGGGACCGCCCGCGTGATCCGGTTGCGTTTGCCAAGACAATGTCAAAATTGATGGCTGAGGTGGCATAGACCCATCAATATTCTATCAGCAAATAACCGCCCGTCAGTCATCCTGATGGGCGGTTATTTGTTGCATGACAAATGGACTCATCAGATCTTTCTGATAATCATCTTCGTGATGATACTTCTGTTTGGACAGCAGCCATCTCTGATAGGACCAATAACCCTTTTATATGGCAGAGGGATTGTCGCTGCTCTCATGCCCCTCTCAGTGGAATGCGGCTTTTTTATTAATCAGTTCATCCGATAAGCGTGTCTAATTGATCGTATAGTTTTGTTGAGATCAGGAGGGTTTAGCTTAAAAATTTTTTCCTTTCTGATTACCTATTCCAAGTTTGCAAAACGCAAGGAATATCGGATGTATTTTTATCTATTATAAAGTGGCCACTTGGACCTGATACCGGGTAGCCGTTTTTTATAGGCCAGGTTTTGATCGGAAAAGAATCTAGTAATTCATAAAAATTATTCCTCCACAAGTTGCCATACAGCGAAACCTGCCTTTCGTACATCCATTGCGCGTCCATTCATAACAACTTTAGTGCGTATCGGGTCTGTCTTGATTGAGATGAAGGCTCGCACAATAGCAGCCACGGTGGCCTCTTGCATGGTAATTGTGCTCCCGTCTGCCAATGTCAGCGTTGTGCGCAGGTGCTGATGCTCTTCCGGGACTTCTGCAACAATTCTAGAAACGTCTTCGTTTCGCAGGACAACGGCATAATTCATAGTAGTATCCTTAATTATTTGGTTTCTATCACCAAGGGTTTCGTCATCCGGCTCCCCATTTCGAATGCCTGTCGGCAGTATTTTGGAAAAGTCTCGGCATATTTCGTCCGTCTTTCGGCAGGATCGAAGTAGTCGAATACGACCTTATCGTAATCTTCGAATTGCAAGGTTTCATAGGCGCAGAGGGTTTCCGCCTGCCCAAACATGCGGGCTAGATATTTTTCATTCACATCAAAATGAACCGGGTATTGGTATTTTTTGGCTACGTCCTCCGAAACATTCATGGTGTATATGAAGGCGGTCCGTATATTATTTTCGAAAAGTGACTGAGGTGGTTGGGCATAGACCATGTAAGGGAAGAGAAGTCGCTCCATGAACGATCGCACTTCACCAGTGACAGTGCCGAAGTAAATTGGTGAGCCAATCAGGAAAGCATTGGCAGTTTCGAGTTTCTTCAAAAGAGGGGTTAATCCATCGCGCATCGCGCATTTTCCGTAACTCTTTCCGCCTTTGAGTTTGCAACCGAAACAACTTGTGCACCCTTTATAGTCTAGGTTGTAGAGATGGATCAGTTCTGTTTCAGCCCCCTTTGATGCCGCCCCTTTAAGAGCTTGAACGAGTAATTGCCCTGTGTTCCAGTTCGTCCTTGGACTGCCATTGATTGCATAGACTTTCATAGCAAAACCTCCTAGTGGGGATAATTCCCTCCAGATAAACACATTCCGGATTTTCTTTGCTTGGGCTATTTAAGAGCCATAAAACAATAAACTCCTCTAGCTGATTAGCTTGATATGATGAACAAAGTCTTCGTTGGACTTCACATTATCTGCTTCACTACTCGGCCAAAGAACTATGATGTCTCGATTTGACATGGACGGAATTCTTTTAGAGTTAAAGATAACTCATCACGGAACGACAAACCATTCCAATTTATTACTGGGTGTGAGGAAAAAAAACGGCTTGCTATTGATCGACATATTCAGGAAGCATTTTTAACCCTTATCAAGGTCACCCGATAGCAGGGGCCCTTTATTTGTACTCTGTGCCAACGCACAAATCATTTTTGTGAATCTCCGATCACACTTTTACGGGTTGCCACGTATAATTTTGTTGCGAAGTTGGATAACTTAAAAACCATCAAAGGATTGTTGTGGCAGACGATCCGGAGGTAAGCAAATGGTCTGCTGTGGCAGGCGGATCCAAAAAACGTCTTCAAAACCTCCTACAAGAGAAAAAACTTTGCACCATGGTTCACCACCTCCTGAGCTGTGGGGTTCTTTTTTGCAGCTTTTCTTGAGTAATAACTGGCTATTTTCTAAATGAATAATCAAAAAGATATTTTGTAAGAGATTTGTCACAAAGATTCATCTGGTCTTATTGAATCCTAAATGTCAAACATTGTGTAACCGAGATAGTCTTTAGAGTGATTCTTGCTGAAATATAACGAGTTATAATTTCATTTGGCCAACAGTGATTGTTAATTTCTTATCAGATAATTGGTTGACAGTAACCAAAGTTAAAGTATTTTTTCTATGAAATTAAAGTTATCAATAAAGGTGTCATTGCAACTATCATTTAGTCTGCAAAAGAATTTATTAGCCTGTGTCATCAATGAGTAGAAACCATGGAATTTGAGAATAATGTATTTCAGATAGGACCTTTCATTTCTGTTACTTTAGGAATTATCGTCCTTTTTGTCGGCAAGAGGTTAAATGA
>JAFDBS010000097.1 GCA_019313185.1 Deltaproteobacteria bacterium
AAAAATATTCTCAAATCAGGCATCATCGGCCGCCTGGTGGCGAATGATTTTTCCGCAGCCATCATCAGTGCCGAATTGCTTGAGATTGACCCGAATACCGGAGAACAGCTTGATTTTATTGCTGTGGGGCGACAACTCGAAAAACAGTTGCGTGGGCAATTCGAGAACGAGCAGACTTCGGTGCATATCATTGGTTACGCCAAGGTCGTCGCTGATATTGCCGATGGAGCTAAGCGGGTCATTTTGTTTTTTATCGTTGCGTTTCTTGTCAGTGGTTTTCTGGTTTATGTTTTTACACGATCACACCGGATAACAATCTTGGTTCTAATCTGCGCGCTTGTTGCGGTTGTTTGGCAGCTTGGCTTGCTGACCTATCTCGGTTTTGGGATTGACCCAATGGGCATACTGGTCCCATTTTTGATCTTTGCCATCAGTGTCAGCCATGGCGTTCAAATGATTACCGCCAACCGGGCGGAGGTTTTCGAAGGAGCCGACAGTTTGTCAGCTGCACGTTCGAGCTTCAGACGATTGCTCGTCCCAGGCGCGGTGGCGTTGCTCTCTGATACGATCGGTTTTATTACGATCATGTTGATCAGCATCGAGGTCATTCAGCAAATGGCCATCACCGCCAGCCTGGGTGTGGCGACTATTATTTTGACCAATTTGCTGTTGCTTCCGGTGTTGCTGTCATACATTGGTTATCCAGCCGATTATCGGCAACGGTTGCATCACCGCGTCGAGAAGATGGATCGAATTTGGCTGCGAGTAGCAAAGATCGCCAAACCTTGGCCGGCGGCCAGCCTAATTCTTGTAGCACTGGCCCTCCTCGTGTTCGGTGCCATGCGTGGGAGTCAAATCGAGATTGGCGATTTACATCCGGGTGTCCCCGAATTACGGTCAGACTCACGGTACAATATCGACAGTCAAGTGATTACGAAACATTTTTCGATCGGAGTGGATGTCCTTAACGTTATTGTCGAAACGGTTCCGAACGGCTGTATTGACTACGGTGTCATGGAAACCATAGACCGTTTTGCCTGGCAAATGCAAAATACCAAAGGCGTGCAATCGGCCATCGCCTTGCCGGGGGTTGCGAAAGTGATCAATGCTGGTTGGAACGAGGGTGCTCTGAAGTGGCGGGTATTACCACGAAATCAACAGGTTTTGGTTGAGGCTGTCCAATATATACCGACCAGTAGTGGTTTGCTCAATGCGGATTGTTCCGTCATGCCAGTCATGGTTTTTACCACCGATCACAAGGCAGAGACCATCGCCCACGTGGTGGATAAAGTTAAACAGTTTCAAAAAGACCATGGCTCTGAACGAATACGATTCCGATTAGGGACCGGTAATATCGGGGTGATGGCTGCGACAAACGAGGAGGTGGCGTCTGCCCAATTTCCTATTTTGATCTATGTGTTTGTCGCCATTATTGTTCTTTGCCTTTTGACCTTCCGCTCGGTCAAGGCAACCTTGGCAATCACTCTGCCGCTCGGTCTGGTTTCCTTGCTGGCGTATGCCCTGATGACCCAGTTGAAAATAGGGCTCAAAGTTTCTACGCTGCCGGTGGTGGCTCTGGGTGTTGGAATCGGCGTCGACTACGGCATCTATATTTACAGCCGCTTTCAGCGGCACCTTGATCAGGGCATGACGATTTTTCAGGCTTATCATGAAACGTTGAAAGTAACGGGCACAGGAGTGCTGATTACCGGAACAACCTTAGCTGTCGGAACCGCAACTTGGATTTTTTCACCCTTACAGTTTCAGGCTGATATGGGACTACTTCTGACGTTTATGTTTGTTCTGAATATGTTGGGCGCTATCCTCATTTTACCGGCTTTGGCAAGTTGGCTTTTGCGAATCAGCCGTCGATACTGACCGCTGGCCACGATTGCCGGGCATCTGCCGGCTCCAACCTTGCCCCTAGTGTTCCCGATAACCCATAACAACCAGAAGGCAGCTGCCATCTGCTATCACGTTGATTCCAGCGTCCTCACAGAGTTTGACCGCTTCTGTGCTCTCTGCGCCGGGCTGCATCCAGATGTTTTTTATTCCTCTGGCGATGGCCTGGGCCACTATCTGCTCAGTCACGAGCGGGGGCGTAATCACCGACAGACTGGTCACGCTATCCGGAAGCGCATTGATGTTGGCTACACAGTCAATACCCTCGATCTGATTCTCGTTGGGATTAATTGGAAAGACCGTACATTTGTTCTGCAGATAGCAACGCAAAACCTTGTTGCCATACTTGTGCCGCTTTGCCGAAGCGCCGGCGACACCAAACGCCGCTGCCTCTAAAAATTCATTGATCCGCTGTGTCATCGACATAAAAAGTCTCCTTAAACGGTAAAATTGTCACCAAATCCTGTTTTCGTCAGGGGAGAATTTTACTGATCAGGTCAAAAAGAGGACCCGGGAAGAGCCCAAGCAGAATGACGGCGGTTGTGCAAGCAGCAAGAACGCCGAATTCCAAAGGCTCGCCAGGGCTCGGACGGTCAGCCTGGCTCTCGGGCGAAAACATGACAATCACCACTTTGAGATAATAGGCGAAGGCAATTAACGAGGAAATGATACCAATTATTGCTAAGCTGACTAAGCCAGACTGGATTGCGGCATGGAAAATTGCGAACTTTCCTATAAAGCCAGCTGTTGCCGGAAGTCCTGCCAAAGAGAGCAAAAGCAGTGTGAGCACAGTGCATCGCAGCGGGTTCCTGTAACCGAGTCCACGCCACTGATCCAAGTCTTCTGGCTCTTCGCCAGCACGAGAAAACGAGGCAATGACCCCAAAGGTTCCCAAATTGGCAATCACATAAACGACAATATAAAATATTGTCGCTGAGAATCCAGTCGGCGTTTGGCAGAGTATGCCGACCAGTACGGTGCCCATGTGTGCAATTGAGGAGTAGGCCAGAAGTCGTTTCAGGTTATTTTGCGGCAAGCCGCCCAAAGCACCGAAGATCATGGTCAGTGCGGCAACGACCCAAAGCAGGTCAGAGAGATCCTTCCAGGCTGAGCCACTGCTGATGACCAGGCCAATAAATCCGGCAACCACGGCCCCTTTGGCTCCGGTTGATAGAAATGCTGCTACCGGTGAAGGTGTGCCTTGATAGACATCTGCTGTCCAGAGATGAAACGGGACGAGTGAAATTTTAAATCCAACTGCAGTCAAGAGCAACCCCCAACCCAGCAAACCCCATGCACGGAGATGGCCGTCCTCGGCCTGGAGCCCTTGAAACGCCTCGGGGAGATGAAGAGAGCCAGAAGCTGTGTAAACCAGACCAATGCCAAAGGCCAGAAACCCGGTGGCAACCGCCCCCAGAAGCAAATACTTGAGGCCCGCTTCAGCAGAGAGTTCGCTCCTCCGGTTGCTCGCTATAAGGACATAAAATGCCAAAGTCAGGGCTTCCAAACCCAAAAAGAGTCCGAGAAGATGGATTGCAGAAGAAAGAAGCGCCATGCCCAATGCAGCAAACAGTACCAAAGCAACGTATTCGCCGGCATTCAAATTGAGTTCAATCGAAAAGCGAACACTAATCATCAAAGTGATGGCTGCAGTCAAAAACCAGAAGATCGTAAAGAAACGAGCGTAACCACCGGCGCTGAATAGTCCCGCGATGTCGCCATCCACGGGTGGCGCAATTCCTGACAGCAGGGCGGACAAAAGGGATACAAAAATGCCACTGAGCAGGATCACCCTTGTTTTGGAACACCATGCTCCAAGCAAAAGCAAGGATGTGGCACCGAAAACCAGAAAAACATGGGGACCAAGGGCCAGCAAATCGAGCCAGTTCACGGGAGCCCCCCCAGTGCCAGCAGAACAGGCGTCTCAAGAGGTTTCAAAAACGTAGCAGGGTAAATGCCCAGCCAAACGGTAAGGATCGCCAGAGGAATCAGGATTAACCATTCTCTAGGTGATAGGTCGGCAACTTCGGCTTGTGTCGGTTCGCCCCAAAGAACGCGCTGAATCAAACGCAACATATATGCAGCAGCAAAGACCACGCCCGCGATACCCATGATTGCCCAAATTGGGCGGGTTTGGAACGTGCCGATTAAAACAAGAATCTCTCCGGAAAAGTTCGCCAAGCCCGGCAACCCCAGCGACGCCAAAGCAAACAACAGAAACAAGGCAGACAGACACGGGGCTTGAGCCCAAAGGCCACTCAGCTTTTGCAGGTTTCGGGTTGCAATGCGCTGGCGAATCATCGCAACCATGGCGAGCAGTGCTCCTGTGGTGATGCCGTGAGAGACCATCAACAAAAGGCTGCCCTGCCATGCTGTGAATGTCCAGGCGGCCAACCCAAGCACCACAAGGCCCAAATGCGAGATGGATGAGTAAGCCAGAAGCCTCTTGATGTCATCCTGGTGATAGGCGCACCATCCGGCGTGAAAAAGGGCAACCAATGCAAACGTGCCAAAGATGGGCAGGCATTCAGATGTAGCGTTTGGAAAGAGTGGGAACGCAATGCGGATCAACCCGTACACACCGGTTTTGATGAGAAGCCCAGTCAAGTCGAGGGACCCCACAGCGGGAGCCTCGCTCAATGCGTCTGGGAGCCAAGTATGGAAAGGGACCAAGGGGCTTTTGATTGCGAAAGCTGCCAAAAACCCTCCGAATAGGAGATACTCTTGCCGCAGTGTCAACTCGGTTCGAGCCAAGTCACTGATCAAAAAGGAGTAATGTCCTGTCTGATCTCCGTGAATCACATAAAGCCCAATGATGGCGAGAAGCATGAAAAGGCTTCCTGCCAGGGTATATAGGAAGAATTTGAGAGCAGCTTCATGCCGTCGGTTATGTCCCCAGATACCAATCAGGAAAAACATGGGGATTAAGGCCACTTCCCAGAACAGATAAAACAGGATCAAATCTTGAGCTAAAAAAATCCCAAGCAATCCACTTTCCAAGATCAGAAGCAAGGCAAAGAAAAGGCCAACATGGCGTCGGACCGGCCATGCCAGCAGCATGCTGACGATTTGCAGAAAGGTTGTCAGCAACACCATTACAAGCGCAATGCCGTCCATGGCCAAGTTGTAACGAATCGAAAAGCGTCCAATCCATTCGATGTCTTCAACACAAAACCATCCTGATGCATTGGGCTGCTGAGAGAGGAACAACCATATGGCGATACCAAATGTTGCAACGGCAACCGTCAATCCCAGCCAGCGGCAGTCCCGTTCAGACCGCGTATGGAGCAGGCATAGCAACGCCCCGCTGAGAGGCAGAAAGACCATTAGGCTCAGCCAGGGGAACGCGGGAAGTGTGTCGACGGTATTGATCAATGCAAGCCTCACTTAAGTAACCGCAACAGAAACCAGCCGATGAAAATCAAAAAGCCCCAGGCAAATGCGGACAGGTAGGTTGACAGCCGGCCGGTCACCAGCCGCCTGGCCAGGACTCCCCAAGATTTCGCCAGTCCGGCTGATCCATCAAGTGTGCCGTCCAGAAGCACTCGATCACAACCGAGAGCACAGAAACGGGCCATCGCCTCGAAGGGCCTGATCAGCAGTTGTTCAATCAGGCGGTCCGTCCTCCAGCCCTGCAGCAAAAAGATAGCGAGCCAGTTCAGCCGAGGCTTTTCAACATTGCGATAATAAAAATGTGCAACGGCCCAGCCGATCAAGACCAGGCTGCTGGTGATAATCATCAGGAGCCATTCTGTGTGGTGATCAGGGGTCAGCGTTTGGCCAGCCAGTTTTCCATACCAGTGATGGAGCCATTCCTGACCGCCGAAGAAGGCTGGCAGGTTGATCAATCCGGCTGCCAAACCAAGAATCGTCAAAGGCCAGATTGGCCAGCGCATCAGTCGCGAAACGGCATGAGGTTGATTCCTCCCGCGAGATCTGCCGGCAAAAATCAGATAAACAAGGCGGAATGTGTAGAAGGATGTCAGCAGCGCTGTCAGCATACCGATTAACCAGAAAAATTCATACAAGGGATCCGGGTGGCTAAAGACCGCCAAAAGAATCCCATCCTTGGAGAAAAAGCCGCCGGTCAGGGGTATGCCAGCCAAGCAGGCCGCACTGGCCAGAAAAACCCAGAACAGTTCTTGGGGGCCTCGCCGGCCAATGCCTCCCATCTTGAACAGGTCGTTTTCGTCCCCCGCCAGATGGATGACTGCGCCAGCTGCCATAAACAATGCGGCTTTAAAAAAGGCGTGGGTGAGCAAATGGAACATCGCGCCAGTGACCGTTCCCGCCCCAATGGCCATGAACATGTAGCCAATTTGGCTCATGGTGGAATATGCCAAGACCCGTTTTATTTCTTGCTGGGCAAGAGCGCAGGTCGCCGCATAAAGAGCTGTTAAGGCGCCAACGGCAGTGATAGCTGTCATCCCGACGGCTGACAATGAAATCAGTGGAAACAACCGACACAATAGATACACTCCCGCTGTAACCATCGTCGCAGCATGAATCAGTGCTGAGACGGGCGTTGGCCCGGCCATTGCGTCAGCCAGCCATGTCATCAATGGCAGTTGTGCAGACTTTCCACAGGCGCCGACCAGCAGGAGTAAAGTCAGAGCGATTACCACACCTGGTGAGATGGTCTGGGCTAGAGCATTAATCTCGGATATCGTCAAAGTCCCGGTCAATGCAAACAGCCAGAGCAGGGCAATTCCCAAAAAAACATCACCAGATCTGGTGACTAAAAAAGCCTTTGTCCCAGCTCGCGTGTTTTGATCTTTTTGATACCAAAAACCGATCAGCGCATATGAGCATAAGCCAACCCCCTCCCAGCCAAGAAACAGCACGAGAAGGTTATCTGCCAGGATGATTGTCAACATGGCGAACACAAAGAGGTTCAAAAGCCCAAAAAAACGGCCATAATCAGCATCTTTGTGCATGTAGCCCACGGCGTAAAGGTGAATGAAGGTCGCAACCCCAGTAACCATCAGCGTCATGGGTGCCGCCAAACGATCGAAATTCAAGGCAAAAGCGATCTGGAAGGTTCCGCTGTCCAGCCAGTTGAACAGAACGGCCTTTGTCCCCCCCTCGGTGGCATAATCCCAAAATAACAAGGTGAGCGCACAGGATCCGGCTACGCCAGTCACGGCGAGTGTTTCTGTAAACAATCGCGGCAGGCGCATGCCAAAAACCATGTTCAGCAAAGCGCATACTAAAGGCAGCAGAGGTATGAGAAACAGCAGGGTCTCGTTCATCCGCTCATCCGGTTAAATTCATCAGCAATCATGGTTCTTTTGCGTTGGTGCAAATAAACGACCATAGCCAGCGCAACGGCCACTTCAGCCGCTGTAATGGCCATCAAAAAAACTACGAAAACCTGGCCGTCAACTTGTTGCCAAAAGGCAGATCCACCAACGAAAGCCAGTGCGGCGGCGTTCAGCATAATTTCAACGCCAATCAGTATCATGATGATTTGACGGCGAATAACTGCACAGGTCAAACCTATCGCAAACAACGCTGCTGAGCAGGCCAGGACGTGGCCAATGGGGACAATCATGGCTTTCCCTTTCCGCGCTGGATACGACCCAAGTTGTATGCACCGACGGCAGCGAACAGAAGCTGAAAGGACACGACCTGAACAGCCAGCGCATATTTGCCAAACAGGGCTTCGCCAAAATCCTGCGGTCCGAGGGAATACGGCTCACCTTGAGCGGTTGCGGCAGGGTCCAGGGCGATAATCACAAGGGTGCAGGCCAGAACCGCCGCCATAAGAATGACGAAAGGCAACCAGCGCTGCCATCCGGGTCCCTCTGGTCTGTCTTGGGGGGCGAGGCCGAGCATCATGATGATGAACAGAAACAGCACCATGATCGCACCGGCGTATACGATCACCTCCCATGCGGCCACTAATGGCGCTCCCAACAGATAAAACATGATTGCCAAAGAAAAAAACCCCAAAACCAAGTAGAGCACTGCATGAACCGGGTTGCGCTGAAAAATGCACAGCAACGTTGCAGTGAGCAAAATCAAACTGAGAAGATAAAACATAATGCTCGCCATGTGTTCTAACGTTTCCTCGACAAAACCAGGCCCTGAGCCTCATCAAGCTCTGCTGGCGGCGCCTGAAGTTTACGGCAAAAGTGACTTCGGGTCGACAGGGCCGTATTCATCTTGATTCCGGCCGCGTTCATTGGCCACACCGATACCGGCATGCTCATAAAAATTGTATTGAGTGTCTTTTCCACAACCATCTATCAACAGATCTTCTTTTTCATAAACGAGATTAAGGATATCGCGGTTGCATATTTCGTAATCGGGAGTCATTTGAATTGCCAGGGTCGGGCATGCTTCGGCACAAAGGCCGCAGAATATGCAACGACTGAAGTTAATTCTGAACCACGCAGCGTAGCGGCGACCATCAGCATCCTCTGCTGCTTGCATTGAAATGCAATCAACCGGACAGGCGCCACTGCACAGGTGGCATGCGACGCATCGTTCTCCTCCATCCGGATCTCGTGTCAAAACAATCCTTGCCCTGTAACGAGGCGGAGGCGTCCGTTTCACTTCTGGGTATTGGATGGTCACTGGCTTCTGGAAGAGATAGCCAAGTGTGATCCAAAACGGTTGCAGTGTTCCTTTGATGTCACGCCAGAGCGTCATATTTACCTCTAAATTGATAAAAGGCCGATCTGTGCAATGGCCGCACGGTTTAGCTGTTGATTGCCAACAAAACGGCTGCCGTCAACAAAATGTTGATCACCCCGATCGGTATCATCACAGTCCAGCCAAAACGCATCAATTGATCGTAACGTGGTCGCGGCATGCTTCCCCGCGCCCAAATAAAAACAAACGCTACGAACAATACCTTAATCAGAAACCAGGCGACCGGTGGCAACAAAGGGCCGTGCCAGCCTCCCAGGAACAATACTGTGACCATGGCGCCGATGACAATTAGGTTGATGTACTCACCGACGAAAAAAAGGCCAAAGCGCATCCCGGAATATTCGGTATGAAAGCCGCCAACGATTTCATTTTCAGCCTCTGGCATGTCAAAGGGGGTGCGTTTCGACTCAGCTGCCACTGAAATCATAAATATCAGAAATGCCAAAGGATGTTTGACTAAATTGGGCAGGGTGGCTTGTGACATGACGATTTCAGTGATTGAAAAGGACTTGGCTGACAAAACCACAGGGATGAGCGCCAGGCCCATGGCCAGCTCGTATGACAGCAATTGACCCAAGCTGCGCATGGCTCCGAGCAGAGAGTACTTGGAATTTGATGCCCAACCACCCAAAACCACACCATAGACGCCAAGCGAAGACAAGCCGAGAAGATAGAGAAGCCCGATATTCAGGTCACAGACAACCATGGGCAGTTCTTGACCGAAGAGGGTGACTGGCGGGGCAAAAGGGACAACAGCAAAACTGAGTAGCGCCGTCAAGGCCGTGAGGCCTGGTGCGAACAAGAAGAGCCATTTGTCAGCGCGCTCAGGAATGAAGTCTTCCTTGGTAATCAACTTGATAACATCGCAAAGAGGCTGAATCATGCCACCCGGGCCGATCCGATTGGGACCATAGCGAAGTTGCATTCGACCGAGCAACTTTCGCTCGGCAAGCACCAAGTAAGCGGCCATCGAAAGCACAACCCCAAAAATCAACGCTAGCTTGCAAAGCGTTAAAATCACCGTGATGATGGCCGTGTTCATTGACCTTCCTCTCCGGTTAGGCGGCAGTTAATAATTGTGCCGGGAGACATGCCTTCCAGCGCTGAATCAAGTAACTGATAGGTCAGTGCCAGCTCCTGGGCCATGTCGTTCGATGTCTGGACCCTGACATGGCAACGCCCGAGAGTAGTCGATAAAATTGCCCGTTCACCATGTTTGAGACCTAATGTTGCGGCCAAACTCGGGTGCAACCAGACAGTCGGTTCCTCTCGAAGTGCTTTCAATGGTGAAGAAAGGTGACTCAGCCAATGGGACCCGACAAAAGCACTCGTGATCAACAGAGGCACATTGCCGGCGGATGAGTCGGCGGAGAACATCTCATGAGTCAATGCCGCAGCAATCCCGTTGGGCTCAGCGCAGATTCGGGCAGCCGTCGTGTCGACATGCGTCAAGGCTTTCAATTTAGGATTTTCGGCTGCCAAAGT
Organism: Deltaproteobacteria bacterium; assembly: GCA_019313185.1. Classification (GTDB taxonomy): domain Bacteria; phylum Desulfobacterota; class Desulfuromonadia; order Desulfuromonadales; family BM103; genus JAFDBS01. The sequence goes on from JAFDBS010000097.1 coordinate 10,048, forward strand.
GCGTCTCAGTTGATTGAGGTCTGCCGGGCGATCAAGCAATTGACCGAGAATTTGCCAAGCTGGCTGTGGGGTCGCACCCGGGGTTGTGGACTGAAAGAGCCGCGGCGGATGCTTGCCGGGGCCAAGCGCTGATAAGGGCATGCCGGGTTCTATGGCTTGATGGAACGCCTGCAGGCGCCCTTCGTTGTTGATAAAGCTACCAGCCATCTCTGCCGTGGCCCGTGAAGGCATAAAGATGTCGGCGCGCTTGGCGGCGAGAGTCGGTGTACAGTCAATGCTGATCAGCAGTTCCAGGTGGCCCAGGGCAGCTTGTGCTTTCGCCGGAAATTGTGCTTCGCGAAACGGATCCGATTCAAGACATACCAGGCCACGCACCCGGCCCTCTTGAAAAGCATCGATCAAGGCATCGAAGTCTGGCCCACCAATATTCAGAAAGGCGCCACCAAAACTGTTGGGTCCAGAGAGCATGACCATTACCCCAATATTGCATTCCGCAGAGATGAACCGTTTGGCGGCGTCGCACAACAGTTTGACCCCCAGTCCTCCCAACATGTCCGCACCACCTATCAGAACAGGGAGTTTGGCCTGGGCGATTTTGCTGCGCAGTGTCTTTACGGCTGGTTGGGTCTGTGCATCGTTCAGTTCATCATATTGACCGGACTCCAAAGCCTTAAGAACCATGTGGAGCAGTTGCGGAGGCAAGGGTATATGTTGGTGGGCACAGGGGAGCGCCACCGGGCGTGGGTCGATAACGATGACTTCGCTGCCTTGACGCACTGCCTGGCGGATTGCAAGAGCTAAACTGGGCCCCTCTGCCAGAGGGTCGGCCCCAATCAGAATGATCAAATCGCTCTGGCGCACATCGCTGAGACTACGGGCTAACGAGGCCAAGTTGGCGGCAAGCGACCGGGCGGCATGGTCGCGGCCCTGATGGGCATCAAAAACCGATTGAGAGGAGCCGACTCGACCGGCCCATGCTTGCAACAGCAGATTGCCCTCTAGGCTGGCCCGGGGAGAGCCTAGAAAAGCAATGCTCGCCCCACCATACTTAGCCGCGAGCGCATCGACGCGATTGCGTGCAGCCGTGATCGCCTCTTCCATCGTGACAGGAAGGCCATCGACGCGAGGATCTCTTGGGCGTTCTGGGTGATTGACATGTCCATATCCAAAACGGCCACGATCACAGATGAAAAAGCCATTGGTCGTCTGGTTGATGCCAGAGCGGATTCGCTGCAGTTCCCGAAAGCGTCCACCGGGAATGGTGCTGCACCCCAGACTGCACTGTGGGCAGATTGAGGGGGCCTCCTGCAGATCCCAAATACGGCTTTTAAAGCGAAAGGGTTTGTCCGTAAAGACACCAGTTGGGCAAATGTCAACCAAGTTGCCGCTGAAGGGGCTCTCCAGTTGGCCGTCCTTGTAACGACCAAAAAAAACTCGGTTTCGAGAGCCAAACACACCAAAATCCCGCCCGCCACAGTAGTCCCGATAGGTCCGGCTACACCGATAGCAGGTAATACATCGATTCATTTCCTGTTCAATAAACGGCCCAAGATATTGGTTGGTGTAAGTCGCCTTCTTGCCTCGATAGCGGCGCAAATAATGGCCTCCAGCGATGGTCATGTCCTGGAGAAGACATTCCCCTCCTTCATCGCAAACCGGGCAGTCGTGGGGATGATTGGTCATCAACCATTCGATGACATGCTCACGCAGTTCGACGGCCTCAGCAGCAGATGTCGACACAACCATGCCATCCTGAGCAGGAACCATACAGGCCATTTTCACGCCTTGCACAGGCCCCTCGAGAAACTGCATTGCACACAAACGGCAAGACCCGATCGCGCCCAATGCTTCGTGATAACAGAAGTGTGGAACCACAATATCTATGGCTTTAGCGGCATCGAGAACGTTCATCCCCTCAGGTACCGTCACTTCGCGGTTATCGATAACTAAAGTCGGCATGTTCTTGTCCGAAATAGGTTAAAGAAATGGGCATTGGCCCTTCTGAATGTGGTCTTTGAGCTCTTGTTCAAACAATCGCAAAAGGGACTCCACAGGCCCCATCGCTCCTTCAGCAAGGGCACAGAAAGAGCGTCCTGTTATGTTCTGGACCTGTTTAGCCAGCAAACATAAGTCATCATGATTTCCCAGGCCGTGTTCAATTTTATCCAGCAACCAGCTGACCATCGGCAGGCCGTCCCGACAAGGTGTACAAAACCCACAACTCTCGCGCGCGAAAAACTGGACCAGGTTACGTGTCACTGCCACCATGCAGGTTGTCTCATCAAAGACGGTGACGCCGGCCGTGCCAATACGGCTGCCGACCTCTTCAAGCGGGTTGAAATCCATTGGCAAATCAAGGTGTTCTGCTGTTAAGTATGGGGTGGAGGCACCCCCTGGTAAACATGCCTTAAATGCCCGCCCCTGACGAATACCCCCGCCATATGTTTCGACCACCTCTCTCAAGGGGATGCCCAATGGCAATTCGAAGCAGGTTGTGCGGTTAAGGTGTCCGGAGAGGCCGAACAGCTTGGTGCCAGACCCTTCGATTGTCAAAGCCAGTTCCTGAAACCAGACTGGACCGTGGTTGATGATGTGCGAAACATTAGCCAGAGTTTCGACATTGTTGACGTTAGTTGGCTTGCCGAACAGGCCCCGTTGAGCCGGGAAAGGCGGTTTGGCCCTCGGGTTCGGACGTTTTCCTTCCAGACCGTTCAGCAATGCGGTTTCTTCGCCAAGAATATAGCGGCCAGCGCTGCGGTGCACATGAAGAGACAGCGCAAAACCAGAACCAAGAATGTTCTCACCAAGGTAACCTGCTGCCTTGGCTTCGGCAATGGCTCGCTCGACGTTCTGTGCGCATTCCTCGTAGGCATACCGTAGGAAAATATAGCCCGCCGTCGCTTGCAGCGCATAAGACGCAATCACCATTCCTTCGATCAACTGGTGTGGGTCAGCACGTAACAATTGGCGATCTTTGTATGTGCCAGGCTCCATCTCATCACCATTGCAAACCAAATATTTCTCACCAGGGGCTTTTGATGGAAAAAAAGACCATTTGATACCAGTTGGAAACCCTGCGCCTCCGCGGCCACGCAGGCCGGAGTCCTTAACCAGTTCGCAAATTTCATTTGGACTCATCTTTAATGCCTTGCGCAAGCCCTGGTAACCACCTGTCTTCTCATAACTCCTGAGCGTTACCGTTTCGCCAGGGAGGCGGTTTTTGAACAAGACCTGAGGATAGTCGTTCATCCGCCAGCTTCCTCTCTGATTTCGGCCAAAACCTGATCGATCCGTTCTGGGGTCAGTGGTCCGTAAGTGGTCAGGCCGATCATCATTGCAGGGGCCTCCCCACACGCGCCAAGGCAACAGGTGGGAAGAAGGGTAAACAATCCGTCAGCCGACGTTTGACCAAGATTGATGCCGAGGGTTTTCTGAAGATGGTCCAAGACGTCTTCGCTGCCGTTGGCCCAGCAGCAGACTGAATCACAGACATGGATAACCCGTTTGCCGACAGGGTAGCGATAAATCTTGTCGTAAAATGTTGCAACTTCTTCCACTTCAACCGGCAAGACGCCAAGGACGTCTGCAACCAAGTCGATGCCATGGTCTGGGACCCACCCGCATTCAGTTTGGATTGCGCGAAGCAGGTCAACAATCAGTTCTTGCGGGTGATCTGCGCAATTCGCCTTCGCCTTGAATTCATCCAGCTGATTTTGTGGTAGCAGTTCGCTCATCTCTTTTTACGTTTCGCGGGACAACGGCTGTTCTGAACTCATCGGTCTAAATCGGCAAGGATAAAATCGATGGCTCCCAAAATCATGATCAGGTCTGCAAGCATCCATCCCTTCGCCATTTTCGGTAAGACCTGTACATGGGCAAAACTAGGCGTCTTGATCCGCATGCGATAAGGCACACTTCGGCCGTCGCTGACCATGTAATAACCATACTCGCCCTTACTGGATTCGATGCCCCGATAGCACTCCCCGCTGGGCGGCGTGATGCCACGGGCAACATTGAGAAAATGGGGAATGAGGCTCTCGATATCGTTGAGACCATCATCCCTTTGCGGGTAAGCATAGCGGTAATCTTTGCAGACATAACGGCCCCCCGGCATCTGTTGGGCAGCCTGACTGACAATTCGAAGGCTTTGACGCATTTCTTCAAGCCGGATTTGAAACCTGGCATAACTGCAACCCGTGGATGCTGTGGGGATACTGAAGTCGAATCGCTCATAACCGGAATAGGGCATTTTTTTGCGCAGATCCCATTCTAGACCGCAGGCACGCAAATTTGGCCCTGACATGCCCCAGTCGATCGCTTGATCAAGGGTGGTTGCACCGATCCCCTCGGTTCGGGCACGGAAAATGGGCCCGTTGCTGAGCATGCGATCAAATTCGTCAATGCGTTTGCCGAAATCTTTAGTAAATGTATCGACAGTGTTTTTCCAGCCGTCCGGCAAATCCATCGGCAGCCCACCGATGCGGAACCAGGCGGGGTGCATGCGCCCGCCCGTGATCTCCTCAATGATATCGAAAATCTTTTCGCGAGATTCAAAGGCATAAAAAACAGGAGTCATCGCGCCAACATCGTGTGCAAACGTTCCGAGCCAAACCAGATGGTTAGCCAGGCGGAACAGTTCGCAGAGCATCACCCGAACGACTTCAGCTCGTTCTGGCACCTCGATTCCAAGCAAGGTTTCCAAAGGTAACAAGTAGGCGAGATTGTTTTGGACGCCGGAAAGGTAATCAATGCGATCAGTGTAGGGTATATATTGGCCCCAATGTTGGCGCTCGCCAATTTTTTCTGCCCCACGATGATGATAGCCAAGGTCGACGTCCACATCGACGATCTCTTCACCGTCGAGTTTGGTCACCAAGCGCAAAACACCGTGGGTTCCAGGATGATGCGGACCAATGTTCAAAATCATCGTGCCGTCTTCATCCTGTTCTGAGGCCTTGCCGAAGAACTCTCCAGCATCACGAGGAATCATGCGCTGGGCCTCTTCGCGGGTAAACGGAGGCATATCTGTCGCTCGACTGAGATGGTCCTTACGCAGTGGATGCCCTTCCCAGTTATGTGCCATCAAGATGCGACGAAGATCGGGGTGCCCTTGAAACGAAATGCCAAACATGTCAAAAACTTCACGTTCATACCAGTTCGCCGTTTCCCAGACGTTGGTGACGGATGGAGCTTCAGGGAAGTCCCCGGTCAGGGGCACTTTGATTCTGGCATAGCCCGGGTCATTGAAGGAAAGGAGATGATAAACCAGGGTGAAATCGTGCTGGGGGCGTTTATTGTGTTCACGTTCATCGATCGCTGTTAAATCTTCCAGCCGCCTGAATGGCTTGGGTGCCTCTTCTTTAAAAAAGCGGAGGACACTCTCGATATCCTCGGGCGAAGTCCAGAAGGTTGGCATATCAACACCATCGGAGTCTTCTTGAACCCTGTCACCAAAACGCTCAACAAGCACACGCTGCAAGTCTGAGGTAGAGGCGACGAACTCAACCCGTGGCTGCGACGGTCGCCAAATTTCTGGAGAGCGCTCGCCCCAGAAATGCGGGTGTTGCTGCATGCTGCCGCGAAAGGGGCTGTTGCCATATCCCGGACCCCGTGTGTCTCGACTTTTGCTGATGCCGTCAACCAAAATGGGCCCTGTGGTCCCTTCGCTACCCCCTGACATGCCGAGGACTTTGCGTGTTGGCCGCTCTTCCCGGGCAATTTTTTCTTGCAGTAGCAGTAACCCTTGCAACACCGCTTCAGGCCGTGGCGGACAACCCGGGACATACACGTCGACTGGGAGTATCTGGTTGATCCCTTGGATGACACTATAAACGTCGTACATTCCGCCCGAGTTAGCGCAACTGCCCATCGACATGACCCATTTGGGATTGGCCATCTGTTCATAAACGCGAAGAATGCCTGCTCCCATTTTTTTAAAAGGGGTCCCAGAGATGATCATTAAGTCCGCTTCGCGTGGCGTGCTGCGCAACACCTCGGCCCCAAACCGCGCAATGTCGTATCTCGGAGTCATGCTGGTCATCATTTCAACAAAACAGCAGGAGAGCCCGAAAAACATGGGCCAGAGACTGTTTTTCCGGCCCCAATTGATTGCGTCATCCAGGCTGGTCAAAATGACATTGTCTGGCAGTGGCTTACTCATGGAATGTCCTGGTTCTTGCGGTTTTGACGAGCGGCACTCGGGCCCCAATCAAGAGCACCGGTTTTCCATAAATGGAGCAAACCGACCAATAAGACCAATGTAAAGAACGAAACTTGCCCAAATCCGGCCCATCCAAGCCGATCATAGGCAACAGCCCACGAGGCAACAAAAATTACTTCTATGTCAAACAGAATGAAAAAAATGGCGACCAGATAAAATGGCACCGGGCCCTTGAGGCGGGCGTTGTCGGTGGGATAAACACCGGATTCATACGGCTCATTTTTAATGCGGCTACGCGTCCGGTGTCCGAGCCCCCAGGAAAGCAGCAATAGAATCGCCACAAGGAAAAGCGCGATTCCAACATATATTCCTAAAGCCAGGTAGTCTTCAAACAAAATGGGCGCAGTTGTGGGCAATGAACCTGTTGTTGATGACATAAGCTATTTAGAGAAAGATCTCCGGACCAATCCGAAATCTATCCTTCCTTTTCTCAGACAAGCGTTTCAAACTTTAGCATAAAATCATGCACTGTCCATATGTTACGGGCCATTCAGGCCCTGTTTTATGGCGAGTCGAGCCAATTCGTCGCAGCGTTCGTTTTCAGCGTGGCCATCATGCCCGCGGACCCAGTGCCATTTGATGTGGTGAGTTTCAGACAGTGCCAGAAGGCGCTCCCAGAGGTCACGGTTGGCGACAGGTTTTTTTTGGCTGTTTTTCCAGCCACGGGCGACCCACCCTTCGATCCATTCGGTTATGCCTTTTTTCAGGTATTGAGAATCCGTGGTCAGCTGCACCTGGCAGGGCCGGGTCAGGGCTTCAAGGCCCGCAATGGCAGCTGTTAATTCCATGCGGTTGTTGGTTGTCTCTGGTTCGAAACCGGACAACTCTTTTTCTTGGTCACCGTAACGCAGAATGGTCCCCCAGCCCCCCGGCCCAGGATTTCCAGAACAGGCGCCGTCAGAGAAGATTTCCACAAGGTTTGATTTGGATGGAGTCATCAGCCTCGCAACTTTTGGAGAGGGTGCAAATTTGACAAACACCTAACTCTAGTGGTCAGGAAACTCGCCTTCAACTGTGCATGAAAACATTAAAACCTTCAAGGCAATAGTGTTCGCCCAACAAGAAAGCCCATCTGATCAAACAGAAGGGCTGGCATCCTTGACAGCGAAGGTTTCGATTGGCCATGCAACTTTGCGTCACCTGCAACCAAGGATAAAGAAATTTTAAGGAGGCTGTCAACAAAAACGGTATACGGTATACACTGCCCGAGGCGCGGATTTGGCAGCGCCATGAAAGTTCGTTTTTCGGCACAATGCGCGGTCCAGAGTTCATCGTGTTGTTCACTGAACATTGCCGAATTGTTCAGATCACATATGACAGACGAAACAAACGTGTGATAATTCAGCCTGGAGAGATCGATAGTGATCTATGGTATGATGAAGTTGGAAACAGCCACATATGAACGACAATTTTGGGCTTGTGATCATTAAACTGTTCACCTGACTAAATAAAGAAGGCAATTGATGGAACCTATTGAACTGTTCAGTGCTCAAATCTGTCCATTTGCCCACCGATGTCGGCTGGCATTGATGGAGAAACAACTTCAGTTTGACCTGATAGAAATTGATTTACACAACAAGCCATCCTGGTATTTTAAAATCCATCCCGATGGAGCGGTGCCGGCTTTGCGGCAGGGGAATTTCATCCTGCGAGAATCCTTGGTGATCAATGAGTTT
>JAFDBS010000098.1 GCA_019313185.1 Deltaproteobacteria bacterium
GACGACACTGGACACCGCTTGCTGGTTTATCTCGATGATGGTGACCAGTTGTTCTTAAAATTGACTCAGGAAGTGCGGACTGAAGGATGTCTGCTACGGCCAGCCAGTCTGGAGGATTTATTCCTTAAACTCACCGGCCGGGAGTTACGAGAGTGAAATGGCCTAACCCCTCACGGATCAGCGCAAGGACATTTCGAGTTTGGCAGCGTAATTATGACATTTACAGGCAAAACTGGAAGATTTCGTTTGTCCCGCCGCTTCTTGAGCCCCTGATGTACATCCTGGCATTTGGCGTTGGGCTCGCAGTGATGATCGGAGAACTTGATTTAGCGGGGGTCAAACTCTCTTATACAGCTTTCATTGCTCCAGCATTGGTTGCCATCGCCATTATGTATAATGCTTTTTTTGAAACCACTTATAATAGTTTTGTCCGGATGTATTACCAGAAAACCTTCGATGCTTTACTGGCGACGCCACTCAATTTGGAAGAAATTATTTTGGGGGAAATGTTTTGGGCTGCAACAAAATCAATGATTGCTGCAATATTGATGGGCTTGGTCATTTCCCTTTGCGGTTTTTTCGTCTATCCCGGAGCGTTTCTGATTATTCCACTCGCTGCACTTGGTGGGTTGCTCTTTGCGGCATTAGGCATGATTTGTACCGCTTTGGTCCCCGGAATTGAAACCTTTAACCTGCCGATTTTTCTGGGGATAACACCTATGTTTCTGTTCAGTGGAACATTTTTTCCGCTCCAGCATTTGCCGCTTTGGGCTCAAGGGGTAGCCCAATGCCTGCCACTGACACACTTGGTCACCTTAGCCCGCGCATGCAGCCTTGGCATCTGGTCCGTTGAACTCTGGTTTAGCGTGCTCTACCTGCTTTTGTTCACGTTGGTTTTTTTGCCACTTGCCATCGCTTTGATGGTCAGGCGAATCATCACCTGAATGGAGCGTTGGAGCCGACATATCTTTTACGATTGATGATCATTTGTATATAAAGGATGCTGCTGCTCACCCGGTTCTCGTCCAAAACTTTGCTGGAAAGGTGTCAGTTGAAATTCCTACCTCTCCCAGAACCGATAATGTGGAGAATTCGCCAATAAATCGAGACATTCCTCCAATGAACCAGTAAAGTCGAGACTTTCCCAGCGCTTTTCATTGTGAAAGTATTCAATCCGCCATTGATTGCTATCCTCGGCAGGTATTAAACGGGCGAAACAAACGTCGTGTTTGGCCAAGTGCAGCTCAGGGCCCACCTGTGTCACAGTAAATTCAACCAAGGTTTTCCTTTCTTTGATCAATTCTTCAGCTTTAAGCAAACTCAGTGTCATGGTCATCACCCCTTCGTAAACCCCTGTGTTGGTCAAAGGTTGGAGAAACAGCTATCGGAATGTCCGACTTTCTTGCTCCATCACCAGAATAAAAGTGGTCCGTTTGGTTAGTTCGCGCAATTCTGAAGCGCCGACATAGGTACAGGTCGATCGCAAGCCACCAAGAATGTCTTTTACTGTCTCCTCCAAGGGACCACGATAGGGGACCTCAACAGTTTTACCCTCTGAAGCACGATAGTCAGCGACCATGCCCGCATGTTTTTTCATCGCGGTGTCAGAACTCATGCCGTAATAAAGCTTGAAATGTTGACCGTCCCGTTCGACCAATTGGCCACCACTTTCATCATGGCCGGCGAGCATGCCGCCTAACATCACAAAATCTGCACCACCACCAAAGGCTTTGGCAACATCACCGGCACAACTGCATCCTCCGTCAGATATGATTCGGCCGCCCAGGCCATGGGCTGCGTCTGCACATTCAATAACGGCCGAGAGTTGTGGGTAGCCAATCCCGGTTTTGACGCGTGTCGTACATACCGATCCGGGCCCGATACCAACCTTAACGATGTCTGCACCGGACAGAATGAGTTCTTCGACCATCTCGCCGGTCACAACGTTGCCGGCAATAATAGTTTTGTCTGGAAACTGTTGTCGAACTTTTGCGACATATTCCACAAACGACTCAGCGTAGCCATTGGCAACATCCACACAAATAAATTGTAGGGAAGGGTGCTGGTCGATGGTCTGAGCAAGCTGAGAAAAATCCTGTTCCGAGACTCCGGTACTAACCATGATTCGATCGAATACAGCCTCATCTTGGCTAGAGATGAAGGCGGCCCATTCATCTAAGCTGTAATGTTTGTGTACGGCGCAAAGCATACGGTGGTCTGCCAAGACTTTGGCGACTTCAAATGTCCCGATCGTATCCATGTTGGCGGCTATAATCGGCACTCCGGACCACTCCCTTTGACTGTGTAAAAATGTAAATGTGCGCTCAAGGTTGACGTGGGAGCGACTTTTGAGCGTCGACCGTTTGGGACGAATCAGTACATCCTTGAAGCCAAGCTTTAAATCGGTTTCAACGCGCATAACTTAATCCTTTCCCGGTTGATCCTCAATAAATCTGATTTGAAGGTTACGAGATTAACTGTCTTTAAATACTATCAAATGCATTTGTGATTTGCGGATGGCTCTGTATAAAAAACGTTACTTGTCCGGGAGTGATGCTTCGGTTTAATTGGAAAAACGTAAAAACAAGGCATACTTTAAAAAAGCGCGTTACATCTGTTACAACGTTATTGATAAGGAGTCATTGTGACCATTCCGAACGCGTTAAGCCTGTTGAGGATTTTTCTGCTGGCGCCGTTTTTGATCGCGGTGATTTATCGGCAATACACAGTTTCTTTGGTGATTTTTGTTTGTGCCGGGATTTCGGATGTTCTTGATGGCTATCTCGCACGACGGCTGGGGCAGGTCACGAGACTCGGTGCATATCTAGACCCTTTGGGAGATCGCCTGTTAACAACCGTTTCTTTTGTTTCATTGAGTATTCATGGGTTGCTTCCGGCCTGGTTGGCTGTTCTCGTTGTTGCCAAAGACCTTTATGTCGCACTGGGTGCCGCAATTCTTTACTTTATCGGACAACCTCTGGTAGGAGATGTGAGCATTTCGGGAAAGCTGGCAACGTTTCTACAAATCCTTACGGTTGCCATCTGCTTGTTGGCGCAGACCATCAGCGTATCCATGGTGATCCAACAGGGTTTTTTTGTCTTAACCGGGGTGGTTACAGTGTTTGCTTGCCTCAATTATATTCTGCAGGGATTAAGGCCATTCGCTGACGGCCAAGTGGACACCTCCCAAACAAAAGACCTTTGACGGATAATTGATCAGGCAGGACAGATAATCATGAATCTTTTGGACCAGCTGAGACAGGTGACACTCAAAGCGCAAATTGAAGCTGATTTGCCTGATGATTTGGCTGGTCGAATTTTCTGCATAGCCAATGACCCCGACCGTTATCGTTTGTATCGTGATGACATTCAAGACCTTATTAATAAAATTTGCATTTATGATACGTATGCCCAAACCGGGTATGTCGGCATGGGTGTGGACCATTTGATTTTGAGTGGGTCGTTAGATCGAATCGAACAAAAGGCAAGGTGAACAATTTGGCTGCCCTGTCTTCTTTTCGAATATGCCCGCGTTGACCAGGGGGGAAGCGCTTGAGTTTAAAAATCGGCTTGATCAGTGATGTTCATGCGTCTCCAGAACCTCTTCAACTGGCCTTGGCGACCCTTAGGCAACATGATGTAGAGTTCATCCTTTGTGCCGGGGATGTGGCAGGCTATGGATCGGAACTCGATGCTACGGTCGGACTTCTCCTCGAATATCGGTGCCGGGTCGTTTTGGGCAACCATGATCTGTGGACAATATGGGAATCGGAAAATAACTTCGACAATCAAACTTACAAATATCTCCGGACGTTGCCTGTTCAGGACCAACTTAACGTTGCAGACACCGATCTGTGCATGGTTCATGGCAGTCCGCCGGATTCACTGATGGAAGGGATCAAACTGCTCGATGAACAAGGCGAGATTGTTCCTGCCCAAATGGCTTTCTGGTCGGAAGCCTTGGGGGGATGCCACTGCGATGTACTTATTGTCGGGCACACACATCAGGTTTTTGCAGAAAAATTGGGTGAAACCCTTGTGATCAATCCAGGCAGCACGGTTTTCAATCATACCTGTGCGGTTGTCAGTTTGCCTGAGCGAGAAGTAAAGTTCTTGGCTTTAGGAGACAATCTGCCTGTGAAGAGCTGGCATTGGGGGCTTTTCGACAAGTGATGCTCCGGAATATTTTTTAAGGACTGGTTGATGGCTGGAGTCAACTTGGCAAGACGATTTCTTTTTGTGAGCTGATGGAAGCTCGATTGGTCAGTATAGAGCTGTTGGGGAGTCATGAATGAGGGAAGAACTAAAAAGATATCGCGAGTTCCTTAAGGACGACGTCCGGTTAAAGATCGATTTCAGTACGACGGATCAAAATAGGAGAGTGCCCCCACCACCCGTGCAGAAACCGATCCGCCAAGGCCAAACCCCGATCCTTTTGCCCACGCCAGAGACTTTTGACATGTTTCGTGGAACAGATTTGATTGATGCAATAACCGGGCGATTCAGCCACCGCTCTTTTCTCAATTCGCCGTTGACAGTAGAGGAAGTCTCTTTTTTGCTTTGGTCAACGCAGGGAATCAGGCAAGCTGTTAACCCGGGATGTGCTTTTCGTACGGTCCCTTCAGCTGGATGTCGCCACGCGTTTGAGACGTACCTCTTGATAAGGCAGGTTGACGCCCTATCCGAAGGTGTCTACCGTTACCTGCCACTCGATCACGCACTGGTTTTGGAACATCGTGTCACCGAAATGACGAGATTACTCGATCAGGCGACTTTGGCACAGTCTTTTGTTGGCTCAGCACCGGTTGTTTTTGTCTGGACAGTCGTACCCTACCGCATGGAATGGCGTTACGACATTGCCGCTCATCGGGTTATCGCAATTGATGTTGGTCATGTGTGCCAGAATCTCTATTTGGCTTGCGAGGCGATTTCTTGCGGCACCTGTGCAATCGCCGCCTATCACCAATCCAAAATGGATTCATTGCTCAAGGTCGATGGAGATGATGAATACACATTATACCTGGCCCCGGTAGGCAAAGTCTGAACTGACATGAAGCGGCGAGGCGGGTCGACACGAAATGTGTCTCACAAAGCCGAAAATACTTGGTAAACTGTTACTGCACGATTAACGCCAGCTCTAACAAGGAGAGTCCGATGAGTCGACTGAGCATTTTGCTGGCCATTGCCCTGTTCGTATCGCCCATAACAGCGCAAAGCGAGCTGATCGAATACCAAATCGACCAGCAAACCTATGAAGGCTACTATGTGAGCCCGTCTCCAAGCGCTCCGCTGGTCATGTTGTTCCATGATTGGGACGGATTAACTGATTATGAGATCAAGCGGGCTGAGATGCTTGCCAAAGAGGGGTTCGCTGTTTTTGCAGCGGACCTTTTTGGTAAAGGGGTACGGCCCACCGAAGTCAAAGACAAACGGCAGCATACCGGAGAACTCTATGAAGATCGTCAGAAAATGCAACAATTGATGCTTGGTGCCATCGCTGTGGCGGCAAAATCAGGCGGTCAAACGTCTAATGCCGTCGCCATGGGCTACTGCTTCGGTGGCGCGGCCGTCTTGGAGTTGGCCCGTTCAGGCGCTGATTTTAAAGGCTTTGCGACTTTTCACGGTGGGCTTAAAACGCCTGAAGGACAAAGTTATGCGGAGGCGAAAGGCCAGATTTTGGTCATGCATGGGACTGCCGATTCGGCGATTACTATGACTGAATTTGCCGATTTGGCGGTGGAGCTTGAACAGAATAACGTGCCCCACGAAATGATCACTTATGGTGGTGCGCCTCACGCATTTACGGTGTTCGGCGCAGAACGCTATCGAGCGGATGCTGACCGTAAGTCATGGCAAAGATTTCTCGACTTTCTCAACGACGCGCTTCGTTAATCGACTGACTAACAACGGGGTCATAGCCACCCGGCCGTCACGACTGATTGAGCTGTGGGTTCCCCGGTTCCAAGCAGAGGGCGTCTGCTATGCTCATCAAAAGCGCAAGAACCCAGAACGCTGACCTAACATACTGGATTAATTGGACTCACCCTGTCATTCTGAACAATTCACCTCAGGCTTGAAAAGGCATTCATGTTACTTCTCGCTCCAGAAAAGCTGTTTTCAGGGACCTATCAGACGGCTCGCAAGCGCTTCCTCAATTCCGCAAAAAACGCAGGTGCCCACATGTCTCGATTGGCCATGCATGCCACTCATCATGACGAGACACTTTCGACGGATATTGCTTGGTTCGGCTCACCCAATCCAAAACGGGCTCTGGTCGTTAGTTCTGGCATTCATGGTGTAGAAGGGTTTGCCGGATCGGCTGTACAATTGGCAGCGATCGAGCATCTACCTGAGCTGCCAGGCGATACGGCCCTGATCATGCTACATATTCTCAACCCATTCGGCATGAGTCAATTGCGAAGAACCAATCCAGCAAATGTTGATCTCAACCGCAACTTTCATTTTGACCCAAAAGGGTTTAAACAGGACAACCCGCACTATGCAGCACTTAATTCACTGCTCAATCCGGCATACCCGCCCAGATTCGATTGGTTTTCCCTGAAACTGTTCCGGCAAAAACTGCGCATGGGGAGCAAAGCACTGTCCCAAGTGATTGCAGGTGGCCAGCACGATTTTCAGAGAGGGCTGTTCTTTGGTGGGCATCAGTTGGAACCGGAAGCGCAGGCTTATTACAACTGGCTCAATACGAGTACGCTGAAGCAAGCTGAGAAGGTGTTTGTTCTCGATATTCACACCGGCCTTGGGGCGTTTGGCGAGCAATCTCTCTTTCTCTATTCAGACAAAATGTCTGCCGACACACTGTCACGTCGGTTTAAGCTTGCGATCATGGCCGAGAAAAACGGCGCTCGGTGCCTTACCTATGATCACCAGGGAGGCTCTAGCGCCCTTTATCGGCACTTGTTTTCACGGCAGAGCTTGGCGTTTTTAACCATTGAGTATGGCACCTATGACCCGACACACATGTTGAAGGCGCTGCGTACCGAGAATCAACTTTATCATTATGGACGCAACAGATTGAATAGTAGAGTGAAAAAACATTTTAAAGACGCGTTCTGTCCATATCCCGATATTTGGCGAAAACGGGTGGTTATCCAGGGGATTGATTTGGTTTCCAAGGCGGTTAACGCTTTGACCGTTGACGAATAAGTCTTTATTCTGTCTGGCATCTGTTCGATTCACTTCACACTGTATCCCTGCAAAATAGCCAAAACTATGTAGAGGCGCAACGCGCATCACACCCAGGTTGCCCTCATATGGTCTGCGCGGTCTAGACCATGATTTGTTTAAACAAATTGCTACAGCATGACGAGCATGGCGATGACCGCACGACGATAGATTTTGTATCAAGCTTTGCCTGAAAGGCCAACCGGCAGAACATACCAAAGGACTGCCAAGTAATGGCAAAAGCTGCCGGCAATCACGAATACGTGCCAGATAGCATGGTGGTGTGGGATACGATTGACGGCATAGAAAACAATACCGACAGTATAGAATATCCCCCCCGCTAGCAGCCATTGTACCCCATTGGCTGGCATCATGATCAGGAGCGATTCAAGGTCTACGACAATCAACCAGCCAAGAGCGATATAGAAAACCGGCGCGAGAAAAGCCAAGCGATGAGTCATAAATGACTTAAAAACCATTCCGGCGATCGCCAGGGTCCATACGACAAAAAACAATATCCAGCCATGACCTTCGCGGAGCGACACAAGGGTAAACGGTGTATAAGATCCGGCTATGACCAAGAAGATTCCGGCGTGATCGAGGATACGGAAAATATAGCGGAGCCTTGGTTGACGAAAGGTGTGATAGAGGGTTGAAATCACGTAGAAGATGCTCAACGCGCCACCAAAAGTTGCCGCGCTGACAATCCGGTACGGATCACCGGTCCGAGACGCCGAAACAACAAGAACCACGAGGCCGACTAAACTCAATATTGCAGCAACCAGATGAGTGAGCCGGTTGGCCAGTTCTTCTTCCTCGGAATAGACAATGAGATGAAGGTGCCTTTCACTCACGGTGCGTCAAAATCCTGCTCGATTGAGATAAAAATCGACCTCAACATATCCGGCATTGAAACAGAAAATGGCCAGTTTAATCACATCCCCTAATAGTGAGCAATTGGATCTGGGTCACCATCGGGATCGTTGTTGGCATATCCGTCGGCGACTAAATTAGTACC
>JAFDBS010000099.1 GCA_019313185.1 Deltaproteobacteria bacterium
AATCATTTCTTGGATATTTTCATTCAACTGATCAGCCATCTCTGACTGCAACAGTTCTACATAACCCAGGATAATCGTCAGCGGAGTTTTTAACTCATGGGAAGCCAGGCCAAGAAATGAGTTTTTCATCTGGTTCAGTCTTGCCATTTCACTGGCGGTTTTTTCGAGGTTGTTGCGTATTTCCTCCTCATGGGTTGCATCCCTGACGATGATTTGGACAAAGCGTTTATTGTCGTTACCTAGAATCGCACTGCTAGTAGCCCACCCCAAGCGTTTCTGGTGATCGTTTAAACGAAAAAACCGTATTTCAGATTGTTCTGGCTTACCGGGTAATAATTCCTGGTGACGCTCATAATGCCCTTCAATATTCTGACACTGAATTGATTCCAAGAATGAAAAGTAATTTCGGCCAACTATGCTTTTTCGATTTGTTCCGAAAAAACTTTCGGCAATTTTATTGATAAGAATGAGATCGTCATTTTCATCACAAACCAAAATTGCGTCACTGGCGTCATCGAGCAAAGACCGATACATTTCTCGACTTCTCGCCAACTCAGCACTGATCTGTTCTTGACTTTCATAGGAGAGTTTCAATTCAACATTGGTTTCCTCCAACTCACTGTAACTTTCCTGGATTTTCAAATCCCGTTGACGCAATGAATTCGCCATCTCAACAAATGATTCAGCTAGAATCGAGAATTCTGTTGCTTTCATCTTTGGTGGAATGACCTCGAAATTGCCATCTGATATTTCTCTGGCAATCCCACAAAGTTGTTGAATCGGCTGCACCAAGCTATAACGGGCAAACAGGATAATTAATGCCAATACCACAAGGAATGCGCCACCCAGAATTGCAAGTGACCTCATAAAATGATCAGCAGTGAGTTTTTCGAGAACAGTTTGTTGAAACCCTATACGTACGCGGCCAATGATATCATCATTGAAATCATAAAGAGGAATTGCCACATCATATATTTTGCCAAGGACATGGCTCTCCAGTATCGAAATATCCGGAGTCAGAAGGCCCTTGAAAACAACAGATTTATTCTCAGGAATTGGCGGTTTGCTATGAAATATCGGATTTCCTTGGGCGTCCTCGATGATGCAGTAAGAAATCTCAGGATCGTTCTGAACTAAATTTTGAGAACGTTCAGAGAGACCAGCGATTTCCGAAAGCGGAATTCCAAGATTGATGACGGCCTCAATCTGTTGCTTAAGACCTGAGGCAAGAGTCTCACAACGCCTGAGAATTCCATCTCGATAACTCCTGTGAAAACTGTCAACATTAAAGCCTGTGTTGACCGCTATCGTTAAAGAAAGTGCCAAAAAGCTGAATATGAGGATACGTCTTTCCAGAGTGCTCTTCATAAGAGGATTGCGGAAGCCTCAGACAGAAATATAGTTGGTTTATGACTCTGAATGTGCCACTTTCGATGACAGTGAAAAAAATCTCTTGTTCATACCATAACCCTTGCGATCAGGGCAACCTATCTTGCCTGTTAGAAAGGGTAAAAACGGTTGACGCTCCGCTGGATTATTCGCTATTATCCCCCGGTCGGCAAATACACAATCTGCCTGAACATTTCTCGTCAGGCAGATTTTCTTTAAAATTTCATATTTAACTCTGGGAGGAAATCTCATGTCTGTAAAAATTGCTATCAATGGGTTTGGTCGAATCGGCAGAAATGTTTTGCGTGCTGCGATCAAAGACAATGCATTTGAAATCGTGGCCATTAATGACTTAACCAGTCCTCAGACATTGGCCCATCTTCTTAAATATGACTCGATACATGGAATTTTCGATGCTGAGATTTCAGCACAAGACGATTCCATCAGTGTCGATAACAAGTCGATCAAAATCCTCAGTGAGCGTGACCCTGCCTCTCTGCCCTGGAAAGAGTTAGGCATCGACCTCGTGATTGAATCGACAGGCCTCTTCACCAAAGGTGCCGATGCAGGCAAACATATCCAAGCCGGAGCTCGCAAGGTTGTAATTAGTGCGCCAGGCACCGATGTTGATTTAACAATCTGCATGGGTGTCAATACAGACATGTATAATCCAGGCACTCACCACATCGTCTCAAACGCCTCGTGCACCACAAATTGTCTGGCACCCGTTGCCAAAGTCCTTCTGGAGAAGTTTGGGATTGTCAAAGGGTTGATGACAACTGTTCATGCCTACACAAACGATCAGCAGATTCTTGACCTACCTCACAAAGATTTACGACGTGCCCGGGCCGCCGCTCTTTCAATGATTCCAACGACAACAGGTGCTGCAAAAGCGGTTGCCCTTGTCCTACCAGAGTTGAAAGGAAAACTCGACGGTCTCGCAGTTCGTGTCCCAACGCCTAATGTGTCACTGGTTGATCTTGTTGTGGAAACAGAAACCGTGACGAATACTCAAGCAGTCAATGCAGCACTCAAAACCGCTGCCGAAGGTCCTCTCAAAGGCATACTCGACTACTGCGAGTCACCGTTGGTTTCTTGCGACTTCAATGGCAGTTCCGCCTCGTCGACCGTTGATTCACTGACCACCAATGTTATTAGCGGAACGCTGGTTAAAGTCATGAGTTGGTATGACAACGAATGGGGCTATTCAAATCGTATTGTCGATCTGGTTAAACTGATGGTCAAGGCTTTTTAACTCATTACAAGGGCAGGTTGGCAAACCTGCCCTTTTCTTGTCAAAAGGACCTCTAGATGCTTCATAAAAAAACCATCAGAAATGCAGATTTCACAGGTAAACGCGTCTTTTGTCGAGTTGATTTTAACGTCCCCCTAGATGGAAACGGCAACATAACTGATGACACCAGAATTGTTTCCGCGCTGCCGACTATCCGTCATATTATCCGCAATGGTGGCAAATTAATCCTTGCGACCCACCTTGGCAGACCGAAGAACGGACCAGAATCAAAATATAGCCTGGCGCCAACAGCACCATGCCTTTCCAAACATTTGGGAATCGAAGTAAAGATGGCACCAGACTGCATCGGTGAAAAAGTGACTGAGATGGTCAATCAAATGGTTGTCGGCGATGTGATCATTTTGGAAAACGTTCGCTTTCATCCGGGAGAAACAAAAAACGATCCAGACTTTGCACGGCAACTCGCCTCTTTGGCTGATATCTATGTTAATGATGCCTTTGGCACTGCACATCGAGCACATGCTTCAACCGAAGGTGTCGCTCACTTACTCAAACCTGCTCTTGCAGGTTTTCTTCTTGAAAAAGAGCTAAAATATCTCGGCCAGGCCTTAGCTTATCCAGACCACCCTTTTGTAGCAATCCTCGGTGGCGCAAAAGTCAGCGATAAAATTGCGGTTATCGAGAACCTCCTCGATAAGGTGGACACGCTGATCATTGGTGGAGGAATGGCTTATACCTTTTTGAAAGCTCAAGGTCGCCCCATTGGCCAGTCTTTGGTTGAAAATGATTGTCTTGACATAGCTCACAAAATATTAATCCAGGTTGAAGCCAAGAATGTCAACCTGATGCTCCCCAAAGACCATGTAGTAGCCAGAGAGTTCAAAGCTGATGCCGAGCATAAAATAGCTTGTGACGCCGATTTTCCAGACAGCTGGATGGCCCTCGACATCGGTCCTGAAACAGCCGCTGCATACAACAGTGTCTTGCGTGAAGCCCGAATGGTCATTTGGAACGGACCAATGGGTGTTTTTGAGTTTGATGCCTTTGCGAGAGGGACAATGTCGGTAGCTTATACACTCGCTGAATGTCAGGCTCGCTCTATAATTGGCGGAGGAGATTCCGTCGCCGCAGTAAAAAAAGCGGGTGTTGAGTCCAAGATGACGCATATATCTACTGGTGGAGGGGCCTCATTGGAGTTTCTCGAGGGCAAGACATTGCCCGGCGTTGCTGCTTTGACAGATGTTTAATAAATTATTATCAAGATTAACCTGAGGAGTTGGCGTATGCGCACCCCTATGATAGCAGGCAATTGGAAGCTACATAAAACCAAAAACGAAGCTTTTGAACTCATCCGTACCTTGTCTCCCGCAACTCTTGAGATAGATGACGTTGAGATTGTTGTAGCCCCGGTCTTTACTGTCCTGGATGCCGTGGCTCAGGTGCTCAATGAAAGCAATATTAAGTTAGCAGCTCAAAATTGTTACCCGGAACCATTTGGTGCGTTCACTGGCGAAGTTTCAGCAGAATTACTCAAAGACGTAGGTTGTGACTATGTAATCATCGGGCATTCAGAACGGCGCAAAATCTTCAACGAAACCGACCTTTTTATCAACAAAAAAATCCACTCGGTACTAGACGCCGACCTCAAGGCCATCCTCTGTGTCGGCGAAACACTGGATGAACGCGAAAATGGCCAGATGTTCGCGGTATTGAAAAACCAATTGACGAATGGTCTCGCAAATTTAGAGCACCGTTTAATGGACAAAATCGTTATTGCCTACGAACCTGTTTGGGCCATTGGCACGGGCAGAACAGCCAGCCCTCAACAAGCGCAAGAAATTCATTTTTTCCTCCGCTCTTTAATCAATGACCTTTTCGGCCCAGATGTTTCTGAAAAAACTCGACTTCTTTATGGCGGCAGCGTCAAACCAGATAACATAGACGATCTCATGGCTCAACCAGACCTTGATGGTGCCTTGGTGGGAGGCGCGAGCCTCAAATCTGAAGATTTTCTACGTATTATTAAGTTTAAAAAAAGTAATTCGAGCTTTTCCTGAACTTGCAAATATGATAAAGCTACACAGTTATGAGATATGATAACAATAAATCTATAATCAAGGTGACATCATGGCAACGTTTCTATTGATCATACACATTTGTGTTTGTCTTGCATTGATTGGTATTGTCCTGATCCAGGGTGGAAAAGGGGCAGAAATTGGAGCTGCCTTCGGAGCCGGCGCTAGCAACACTATTTTTGGCGCATCAGGGGGGCAATCTTTCATCGGCAAAATGACCACTGGTGCTGCAATTATTTTTATGCTAACCAGCCTCGCTTTAGCGATTTTTTGGGGACAGCCTGGAGCTAACAGTGTCATGCCAGAACAAGTCAGCCCAGCGGCCTCAGTTCCCTCAGGTATGACACCGGTTACCACGGCGCCTGCTGTCCCGACTGAACCTGAAAAAGAAGCCAACGAATTGGCAAAGCCACAGGAAGAGAAACCAGCATCGGAAAGTACTAATCAGTAAATTGCCAAACCTGTTGACAGACAGTACACATCGCAGTATAAATACATCCCGTTTGCCGAAGTGGTGGAACTGGTAGACACGCTATCTTGAGGGGGTAGTGGCCAACCGGCCGTGCGAGTTCGAGTCTCGCCTTCGGCACCATGAAAAGAGACCCAGAATCCTTGGGTTGACATTATAAGGCTCAGCCACACGGCTGAGCCTTTATTATTTGGATAACCCAGCTTTTGGAACTGACAATCAAGTTTTTCTCGCAGATGATTTAGTAGGTCATCGAAAAACTTAACCATTGTTTTGCAACACAAACCTTACTATGACGAATCTATCGACTTGGCAGTTGTTTTGACAGTTTGATTTCCCGATAGTGAAACGAGTTTTGCAGTTATGACAAGAGAGTCGACAATCTTACTCTTTGCTCCCATCACAATCTCCGAAGACTGAACGGTCTTTTTCTGCAAGGAACCCAGAGGCACTAGCATTTAATAGTTATCGACTCGACATCAATAACTTATCAAGCCTGACAAGCAATTTGCTTACTCATTTTTCGCATTTCATAACCATTTCGGGACAAGTAAGATTAATTTTAAAAATTTTTTGATATTGCGTATCAAAACTTTGCAACCTCGATTGAGTGAAGTTCTCTCCAAATGGTCACCGGTACAGCCATATGTTTTTAATACCTGTTTATCGACAAAAAAGCTGATCAGCCATGGAACTCCTTAATTAATTGTCCAAACACGAGCTTGGACTTTGTATGGAAGATTTTTGTTTATAATTCTACGGGTCAGAAACAGTCCCTTGGTTAAGAAATAGCGATAACTGCAAACATCAACCAGTGATATTTCAATATTAATATAAGCCATGAACGTTCCGAAAAAATCCGTTTTAACTCAAACAAGGTTGATGCAGTATTTACAACGAGAAAATGCATCAAACGATTAATAAAATTTGAAATCTGCAATCGTCATAAAAATTTCATAAATGGATTAGATCACATCAATTTATGATTGAAATTTAATATGCTATGGTCAATAATTAAATTCTAATCTTATTCATTGATTTCATTCGACTGCAGGGTCACGGCATGAAGATCATTTCTCTCAACCTTTTGACAGTACTCATATTAATGGTTGTAACTTCATACGCCTTAGGACAAAACTACGCCAACG
>JAFDBS010000100.1 GCA_019313185.1 Deltaproteobacteria bacterium
CTCAAACTGTCTAACTCTGCCAACCACAAGTCAACGCGTGCATCACTCGGCATCCGCCAATCACCACGGGGGGAGAGCGCGACCGTCCCTACTTTCGGTCCATCAGGGAGACACGAGCGTTTGAATTGTTGTGCAAAAAAACGGTGGTAGAACACTTTTAACCATTTTAGGATTTCGTCATTGGTGTATTTATGTTCAAAGGCGTGAGAAGCCAGCCAAGCGACCTTCCTCGGCGGAGATTGGCAGCGGACCACCTGAAAAAGAAAGAAGTCATGCAGTTCGTAAGGGCCTACTTCTTCCTCGGTTTTCTGGCGAATCTCATCATTTTCACCCGGTGGGATCAACTCTGGTGACACAGGGGTTGCGCAAATGTCGTGCAAAGTTTCAGAGGTCACCCCGGAAAACTCCTGCTCAGCACACCATTCAATGAGATACCGTACCAAGGTTTTCGGAACTGAGGAATTGACTCCATACATGGACATATGATCGCCGTTATAAGTCGCCCAACCCAAAGCCAGCTCTGAAAGGTCTCCGGTGCCGACAACAAGGCCTCCGACACGATTTGCAAGATCCATCAGAATCTGAGTTCTCTCTCGTGCTTGAGCATTTTCATACGTCACGTCATGATGTTCGGGATCCTGTCCAATATCCAAAAAATGTTGACGAACAGCATCGCCAATATTTATGGTCGTCAAACTGACGCCGAGCTGCTCAG
Source organism: Deltaproteobacteria bacterium (assembly GCA_019313185.1). Classification (GTDB taxonomy): domain Bacteria; phylum Desulfobacterota; class Desulfuromonadia; order Desulfuromonadales; family BM103; genus JAFDBS01. Next base: position 716 of record JAFDBS010000100.1, read on the forward strand.
CAAGGGCAACAGCATTTTGCCGGGTCCGTCCGGTCGTTCCAAAGCCAGGCATCGTTACAGCCTTTATTTCGGAACGCGGCCATCCCAATCGGTCAAAGGCCTTAATGGTGACCAAAAGCGCCAAGGTTGAATCGAGCCCACCAGAAATACCAACAACGGCCTTCTGGGTATCGGTATGGTTGAGCCGCTTCATTAGACCAGTCGTCTGGATGGAAAAAATCTCCTGACATCGTGCATTCCGTTCCCCGGCCTCCGGAGGGACAAACGGTGTGCGCACAACCGGCCTCATCAGGTTTTGAGTGCAGGTATCGCTGATTTGAAGCGGCACCATTCTGTAAGACTTCTGTGGCCGGGATTGGGCAAAACTGTTGTTGCGCATCCGTTCTTGCGCCAGCCGTTGGATGTCGATGTCTGCCAAAGCCACTTGTGTTGCAAATTGAAAACGCTCTGTCTCTGCCAAAGTCTGTCCGTACTCCGCAATAAGCGAATGTCCCGCAAAAACCAAGTCCGTACTGGACTCGCCGGGGCCTGCTGATGCATAAACATAGGCAGCCAGGCATCTTGCCGATTGAGATTCGACCAAGGCTTTTCGGTAACTGCATTTGCCCAACAGTTCCGGGCTCGCTGAGAGGTTGAGCAGCAATGTCGCTCCAGCAACAGCCATGCTGCCACTTGGCGGCGTCGCCACCCAAGCGTCTTCACAAACTTCAACACCTAGAACGCAATCTTCGAAGCCCTCTACACTGAAAAGCAAATCAGGCCCAACTGCTATCTTTTCTCCATTCCAATCAAGGTGCTGAGCGACCAGATCATGGGCATTGGAAAACCAACGTTCTTCATAAAACTCCTGGGTGTTTGGCAAATATGTCTTTGGAACAATTCCGCAGATTCGTCCATCATTGACAACCACAGCGGCGTTGAATAAGCGGCCTGAACAACTGACCGGCGCTCCGAGCACAATAGCGACCCCCGAGTTTGCAGTTTCTTCGGCCAAGGCAAAGAGTGCTTCTCGACTTTTTTCAAGCAAAACTGTCTGGTAAAAAAGATCCCCACATGTATAACCGGTCAAAGCCAGTTCTGGAAAAACCACCAGACGGGCTCCACGTGTTTTCGAATGGTCAACGGCGGCTACAATCGACTTGAGGTTGAATGCGATATCCCCAACCCTTAATTCTGGAGACACTGCCGCAACACGCAGCATACCTAGTTCTCGGAGCTGAACTTTCACGACAACCTCCCCTTTGGACTTAAGAGCACATAACTATTGGATATGAGATATTTTACGGGGGGACAGAGAAAAAAGCAAATAAATGCAGGTGCTTTCAGGGATCGACACTCTTAGCGCATACTCAATAGCGAAAACCGCCCTAGGCCAATACGGCAGAGCAAGACATCTATGGCCTGTAATGATAAATTCAATTTGACGAAATTGAACTCACCGTTTTGTCATTGCCCAAAGGATACTTTCGTGGCATTTGGCTGATACTTTTCTGCATCCCTACAGTGCCTCATTGTCTGATTGCTACAGCATTCCAAGAATTTCCCATTTTATCCATCGCCGTCTTGTCCAGCTGGACAATATTCTCTGACACCACGAAATGTGCGCCGATGGCAGGGAGAGGGGCCCAAAGAGGCGATGGCATCACGGTGCTGTTGACTTCCGTAGCCTTTGTGGCGAGCAAAGCCGTATCCGGGGAAAATTTGATCATAAGTTTCCATAAGCCGATCTCGGACCACTTTGGCAACCACAGATGCCGCGGCAATTGAAAAAGACCGCGAATCCCCTTTTTTGACAGTTTCCTGTGGCAAAGCAAGCGGCACTGCATTGATACCATCGACCAGCAAATAGTCTGGCATGACTTGCAACCTAGAAACGGCACGAACCATGCTCATCAATGTGGCCTGGAGGATATTGGTGCGGTCTATTTCTTCGACTCGACTCACGCCCACGCCAAGAGCTACTGATTGGGCCCTTATCAATGGGTACAGCTGTTCACGCTTTGCAGCGGTCAATTGCTTCGAATCATTGAGCCCTGGCAGATCGAAACGTCTTGGGAGGATAACTGCCGCCGAAACCACTGGTCCTGCCAAAGGACCGCGGCCGGCTTCGTCAACTCCCGCCACCGCCTGATAGCCTTTTTGCCATGCATCAGTTTCAAAAAACAGCTTCGAACAACTCGTGTCCGGGGAAAGCTTCATCACTGACCTTTTGGGGATAACTGTTCGGCCTTTCATCTCAAGATGACTAAAAAAAAAGCCCCAACCGCAGGTTGGGGCTTATATTTTTGTATGTCTAATTCTGACGCTTTTCCCTGATCCGGGCAGCTTTACCCTGCAAGTTCCTGAGGTAGTAAAGCTTTGCGCGTCGCACTCGCCCAACCGTCATAACTTCAATTTTTTCGACCGTTGGGGCATGTAGAGCGAAGACCCTTTCCACCCCTATTCCATTGGAAACCTTGCGAACTGTAAATGAAGAACCGACCCCATTGTTGCGACGTTTGATACAGACTCCTTGGAAAACCTGTATACGTTGCTTATCACCTTCGGTGATTTTTACATGTACACGCAAAGTATCGCCGGCTTTAAACGGAGGGATGTCTTTGCGCATCTGCTCCATGCCGATATAATCAATGACATTCATCTTTCGTGTCCTCCTCAAATTTGCGAACAGCTTATGTACCGCAAAGCTCATGGCAAGTCAAGACAAAATCTAGTCTAAGCCGTGCCTAAACAATTAACGGTCTGCCTCGTTCACCTACCAAACGGTCGAGAATAATCGCTGCTGCCGTCCTGACTGATAAATGGTTATAGCCAGCGACTCTGAGCGCAAGCAACTGGGCCCAGCCCCTATCATAAAATTCTTCAGCAAGTCCGTGGCCGGTTCCAAGAAAAATCAACAGAGGTTTCGACTGGGCCACTTTCCGCGCATGTCGAAAACCCAAGCCTTGGCGCTGTCGCGCTCCTGTGAGCAGCGCGGCCATATCATCCCCAGCGAGCCTTCGCCAGTCTTCTAGCGCGGCAAGATAATCGTTGCACACTTTGACCAAACGCAAAGCCTGGCTGCGGTCACGATTGTAGCTGGCGCCGAACCCCTCCGACCAGTGTCTGATAATTCGCTGGACCAGGTGTTGTTGTTCCAAAACGGGCGTGACCAGGTAGAGACGACTCAACCCGTAAGTGGTGGCAAGGCGTGCCAGGTCATGAATATCGAGGTTGGTCACGGCAGAGGTGACCAAGTTCCCACGGCGGTCGACGACTGGGTAATGGATCAATGCCATGGCTATTGGGCGGAGTATCGCCATATTTCAGAAACCAAGTTCAGCGCGCAGTGTTGCAAGCGTTCTTAGGTCATCCTCACTCAACTCGGCTTCTTTCAACAGGTCAGGACGTCGGAGCAAAGTGCGCCTAAGTTGCTCTCGCCGTCGCCATTTCGCTATCTCTCCGTGGTTTCCGGAAAGCAAAACTTCCGGGACCGAAGCCCCTTCAAACACAGCTGGCCGGGTATATTGCGGATATTCCAAAAGGCCATCGCTGAAGCTGTCCGCTTGGGCACTGCCAGAGGACCCGAGAACCCCTGGCACAAGTCGGGCAATTGCATCGATCATGGTCAGAGCAGCGAATTCGCCGCCTGTTAAAACAAAATCTCCTAGAGAAAGTTCTTCGTCAACAAGACCACGTATACGCTCATCGAAACCTTCATAGCGCCCGCAAATGAAAATCAACCCCGGTTTGGATTTTAAGCGTCTGGCATCAGCCTGCTTGAACATTTTCCCCTGTGGCGACATGAGCAGAGTATGTGCCCCGGGCCTCCTGGTCCGTAAGTCTTTGAGGGCAGAGGCTATCGGCTCAACTTTCATGACCATGCCGTCTCCACCGCCGTACGGAGTATCATCGGTAACCAAATGCCTTCCAGTTGCCCAATCACGTAAGCAGTGAACACCAATTTCAATCAACTTTTTATCAGCTGCTTTGCCCAGAAGACTATGACTTAGCGGTCCAGAAAATATTGCCGGAAACAAAGTCAGGATTTCAAAATGCAACGTCATGGTTTAAGATCGTCCTTCGGCACAAGTCCCTCAGGAAGCTGTACGATCAACTGCCCATTTTGTTCATCAATTTTTACAATGAATTCTGCGACGGCTGGAATTAGAATCTCGGAATCTGGTGTTACGATTTCCAGAATATCATGCGCTGCGGTGGAGAACATCCCGGCCACGTAACCGAGCGTGCCATACTGACAATCGACAACTTCAAGGCCTTCTAGCTGATGCCAGTAATAATGACTGTCTGGAAGATCAGGAAGGGACTCTCGGCTCATCCAGAGCGATTGGCCAACAAAAGAACGGACAGCTTCGACGCTCTGCAAGCCATCGAGTCTCAACAGGAAGTGTTTTTTGTGCCAAGCTGTTCGGACAATCTGATGCGGAATGAAATGTTCAGCGCCAGCCCTGATGAAAACCTGCTCAGCATCCTTCAAGGCAATATCACCTGTAGGCAACGGGCGTATTTTCAAGTCACCGCGCAGACCGTGTGTTCCGACAATGATGCCCACTTCCAGAAATGGTTTTGCTGAACTTTTCATTCCTCGAGAATCTGAAGGACTACTCGTTTTTTTTCACGGGTCGCTTTGGCATTCAGAAGCGTTCGCATGGCCTTGGCGGTGCGGCCCTGACGGCCAATGATTCGTCCCATATCATCAGGCGCCGCAGCAAGCTTGATCAGGATCGTACCATCAGGACCCTGTTCCTCGCTGACAGCAACGGCTTCTGGGTTATCCACCAGTGCCTTGGCAATGGCTTCAATCAGTTCTTTCAAGGCGTCCGTCCTCGTTCAGCTGCCACTGCTGAACGGCCGCCGCAAGAGTCTTAGGGCTTTAAGCCTGCTTGAACTTGGCCCAAATCCCTTGCTTGCGCAACAGCGTTCGAACCGTGTCTGTGGGCTGAGCCCCTTTGTTCAGCCAATTGAGAACACGGTCTTCTTTGACATTAAACAGAATCGGCTCTTGTCGCGGGTCATACTGCCCCAATTGTTCAATAAACCGCCCATCACGGGGAAACCGCTCGTCGGCAACCACAACTTGGTAAAACGGTTTCTTTTTTGCACCACCACGGGCAAGTCTGATTTTTACTGCCATTGATCTATTTCCTCCTCAATTCATCTAATCGTTTGGTCTGGTCGCTGTCAGGCGACACTAAGATTGATTTAACTGGGGAACCCGGTTCCTCGTCCCATTAAACTGCGAAGTCCCTTAGGACCCATTTTCTGAATTTTCTTCATCATTTTCTGCGCCTCAGTGAAGCGCTTAAGCAATTGGTTCACATCCTGAACGCGCGTCCCACTGCCTTTGGCAATTCTGAGTCGCCGCGAGCCGTTAATAATTCGGTGATCACGCCGCTCCTTGAGGGTCATGGAGTTGATAATCGCTTCGATCTTCTTTAGCTCCTGGTCAGGGACCTGCATCCCCTTCATCTGCTTCATTGCCTTGCCGGCGCCCGGGATCATTGACAGCAGCGACTCCATTGAACCCATCTTTTTGATTGCTTGCAGCTGCTCTTTAAACGTGTCCAAGGTGAAACCTTCCTCTCGAAGGCGCTGTTCCATGTCGGAGGCATCTGCCAAATCAATAGAGGCTTCTGCTTTCTCAATCAGGGAAAGCACATCCCCCATGCCCAGAATACGCTGGGCCATCCGGTCAGGATAAAAACGCTCCAGGGCGTCAAGCTTTTCCCCCAAGCCGACCAATTTGATTGGCTTGCCAGTTACGGCACGTATCGATAGAGCCGCCCCCCCTCTTGCGTCACCATCCAACTTGGTAAGGATGACACCAGAAAGGCCCAACGAGTCGTTGAAGGCACTGGCGACGTTCACAGCATCCTGTCCGGTCATTGCATCAGCGACCAAAAGAACTTCCCGCGGATCGAGAGCATCCCGAATGCATTCCAGTTCCTTCATCAAATGATCGTCAATATGCAGTCGCCCGGCCGTGTCGATTATCAGTGTATCGTACCCTTGCCGATCAGCAAACTCTTGGGCCAGAAGACAGATATCTACCGGTTTCTGATCTGCCTGGCTGTCAAAAACCGCTACATCGAGTTGCCGTCCCAGCGTTTTCAATTGTTCGATTGCTGCGGGACGATAGACATCTGCCGGAACAAGCAAAGGGTTGCGTTTCTCCCGACGCAACTTCAATGCGAGTTTTCCACAAGTGGTTGTTTTGCCGGCACCTTGCAAGCCACAAAGCATGACCGAAACCGGGGGGCGAGCAGCAAGATCCAGGTCGTTATCCTCAGTCCCGCCCATGAGCAGGCCGAGTTCATCGCGAACAATCTTTACGACCTGTTGACCGGGTGTCAAACTTTGCAGAACATCTTGCCCAACAGCCCGTTCTTTGACGGCAGCAACAAAGTCTTTGACAACCTTGAAGTTAACATCCGCTTCAAGTAGAGCCAATCGCACTTCGCGCAGAGCCTGCTGGATATTTTCCTCGGTAAGTCGGCCTCGCCCTCGAAGTTTTTTAAAAACAGTGTCAAACTTTTCAGTTAAAGAATCAAACATTGGCCTCGACAACTCTCTGCCGTTTTCTTAATCACGACAAGAGAGCAATCCTAGTGAAGAAGTTAAGCTTTTGTCAAGGGGAATCAGGGCTGATCTGGATTCTTTCGAGCACTTGCCAAACTCACCTCATGATAATGATTGTCTTCTCGCTGATAGAGTTCGGCAGGACTCAGGCCGGCATCTTCCAGAACCTGTAAAAGTCCCATTCGGCCCTCAGGAGCAAAACGCAGAGCCAAACCGCAATCGGACGTCAATTGTCGCGGGACCGGGATAAGAAGAAATTGAATCCCCTGTTTTTTCAGAACTTTTTCGGCCTTTAGAACCCGATGAATCGAGTGGAAGATTGCGACATAATCATATTCATTGACCATTAAAACAACCCTTTAAATCTCCAGAACCTCTGAGGCCGAGATGGCAAGCTTACTTGTGACCATCCCAGCAGACCAAAATGATCATCCCGTCAATTGTACTTTAATGAGCCTCACTCCAATTGTCGCCACAGTTGATCTCAACTACCAATGGGACAGAGAGCTTGACAGCGCCTTCCATCTCTTCCTTGACCAATGCTTTGATAACCTCGACTTCTTGTCGTGGCACATCAAACACCAATTCATCATGTACCTGAAGTACCAATTTGCCGTCTAGCTGCTCCTTATCCAATCGGCAGTAGATATTGACCATTGCCAGTTTGATGATATCTGCCGCAGATCCCTGGACTGGGTAATTGATCGCATTGCGTTCGGCGAACCCGCGTATCGCTCCATTTTTGCTATTGATGTCTGGTATGGCACAGCGGCGCCCTAACAAAGTTCGCACATACTGGCACGCACGGGCTTCCTCAATGCGGGCGTCCATAAACTTCCGGATGCCTGGGTAGCGTTGAAAATAGGTGTCGATAAAAACCTGTGCTTCTCGCCGTCCAATATTGAGCTGTTTGGCCAAACCAAAGGCACTCATACCATAGATTACCCCAAAGTTGATAGCCTTGGCACGCCGCCTTTGCTCGGCAGAGACCGTTTCTGGAGATATGCCAAACACTTCACTTGCCGTACGTTGATGGATGTCTTCGCCACGGGCAAAGCTCTCTTTCAAGGCCGGGACATCTGCCAGATGAGCAAGAATTCTCAATTCAACTTGAGAATAATCCGCCGAGAGAAGCAAATTGCCCTCGGACGGGACAAAGGCTTCTCGAATCCGCCGCCCTTCTTCAGTGCGAATCGGTATATTTTGCAAGTTTGGCTCGCTAGAGGACAATCGTCCTGTCGCCGTTACCGCTTGATTGAAAGAAGTGTGAATCCGACCCGTTTCAGGACTGATCAATTTTGGCAAAGCATCGGTATAGGTTCCTTTCAGTTTAGCTAAAGAGCGGTAATCAAGAATCCGGGCCGCAACCTCGTGCTCGTCGGCCAGCTTGCGGAGAACTTCGACATCAGTAGACCAGCCGGTTTTCGTTTTTTTGCCTCGTGGCAGTCCGAGCTTTTCAAATAGAACCTCGCCAAGTTGTTTGGGAGAACCAACATTGAAAGCTGTTCCTGCTATCTGATGGATTTGAGTTTCAAGTTCGGCAAGCTTTTGGGACATTTCCTTAGAGAGGCTATGCAGCAATTCCGGAGCAATGCGAATTCCGGTTTGTTCCATATCAACCAACACAGGGAGCAAAGCCATTTCAACCTCAGAGAAAAGGGCTTCTTGCTCACACTCAACCAAAAGGGGCTGCAATTTCTCATAAAGGCGCAAGGTTATGTCAGCATCCTCGGCCGCATATTCCGTCGCTTTAGAAACTTCAACTTCGTCAAATCCGACTTGGTTTTTGCCACTGCCGGCGACCTCAGAATAAGTAATTGTCCGATAGCCAAGCAATTCAGCGGCTAACTTGTCCAAGCCGTGCGTTTTGGATGCCGGGTTTGTTAAGTAACTGGCAAGCATTGTGTCGTAAAGCGGGCCAGCGACATGGACTCCAGCGCCTTGCAGGACTATCAGATCGTATTTCAGGTTCTGGCCTATTTTGAGCTTCTCTGAACAAACGAAAATCGGGCGCAGTGCTTCAAGAACCTCCTCGGCAGGCAACTGATCTGGAACACCAAGATAGCTATGTCCGACCGGGATGTACCATGCTTCGCCAGGAACCACTGAAAACGAAAGTCCAACCAGTTTTGCCGCATGAGGGTCAAGACTTGTGGTCTCTGTATCAAACGCAAACCTTTCTGCCTTGGCAAGCTTGTTCAAGAGCGTAGAGAGTTCGTTTCTGTTCAGCACACAATGGTATTCTGACACCGAACTATCTGCAGCCATGTCAGAAGAAAACTCCTGAAGAAGCTTATAAAATTCGCACTCTTTGAAAAGGTTCGTCAAGGCCTCCCGATCAGGCGCCCTATATTCAAACACGTTGTCGTTGACGGAGATGTCCAAGTTGTCAACCAGAGTAACCAATTCTTTCGAGAGCCGGGCTTGGTCGCCGTATTGTTCCAGGTTTTCACGACGTTTTCCCTTGACCTGATCGAGATTGTCTAAAAGATTTTCAACTGAACCGAACTGTTCAATCAATTGCCGGGCTGTCTTCTCACCGATGCCAGGTATTCCGGGAATGTTGTCTGAGCTGTCGCCAGCGAGTGCCTGGACCTCAACAACTTTATCGCTGCCACCAAAGCGTTCCACAACTTCCTGAGGACCGATGACTCTATCCTTCATGGTATCAAGCAAAAAGATATTCTCATCGACAATCTGCATCAAATCTTTATCGCCAGTGATCACCGTGACGTGCATCCCTTGACGAGCAAACCGTTTGGCCAGAGTCGCGATGATATCGTCCGCTTCATAACCGGGCATTTCGAGAGCCGGCAAGTTAAATGCCTTTGTCAAATTCTTGATGTAGGGGATTTGGGGGACAAGGTCCTCCGGCATTGCGGATCGATTGGCTTTATAGTCCGGATAAAGTTCAGTGCGAAAAGTCGGCCCCTTGCTGTCAAAAACCACCGCCAGACGGTCAGGTTTTAGATCTCTCATGACCTTAAGGAGCATGTTCGTGAACCCATAAATAGCATTGGTGGCCATGCCCCTTGAGTTCGATAAGTGGCGTATCGCATAATAGGCTCGGTAAATGTAACTGGACCCATCAATTAAACACACATTGAGACGCTGGTCGGTCATTTTGGTTTCCTTCAACTTAGACGGTGAACGGGTGTGCCGGAGCATTATTCCACACTCGACGCTCAAGGCCAAGCTTTGTGGTGGTGGAGGTTGACAAGCAACTGTGATGATGATTACCTTTCACTACTGAGAGGGTCTCGGTTTGACAGCGTTAAACGTTCAAACTTACTTAATAAAATATCATGACTCTATAAAATCAGGAGTTTTCAATGTCGGAAAAAAAGAATGACTATATCGACGAGCAAGACGTGTCCGTTGAGGCGAACAGTTATGCCTATGATGGAAGTTCTGAAGGTCTTGTCATTGCGACGGACATTCTTCCCAGCCAATTACCAATTATCCCGCTGCGACCCAGGCCTTCATTCCCGGGCCTTTTGATCCCTCTAGCGGCCAATGGACCGATGCAGATTGCGGCGATTAAAAAATCTATGGAAACCGCTTCACAAGCGATTGGCTTGGTCATGGTCAAGGATCTCGAAAAGGACGACGGGCCGGACAATCTGTGCACTGTGGGTGTCGTTGCCAAAATCCTCAAAGTCTTGCACACCGATGATGATACGACTCATGTGATGGTCAACTGCCTTGAACGTTTCAAGGTAACCGACACCACAACTGTGTCCAAATTGATCTTGGCCAAAGTTGACTATCATTTCACTCCAGAGCTTTCTGTTAATCCCGAACTGAAAGCCTATTCTATGGCCATTATTTCTACCCTCAAAGAGCTGGTCCAAATCAACCCACTTTATTCTGAAGAAATCAAGCTCTTTCTGAATCGGTCCAGCATGGATGACCCTGCCCGCCTCGCAGATTTTGCTGCCAATTTGACTTCGGCAGATGGTTACGAACTACAGTCTATTCTCGAAACGTTTGATGTCAGAAAACGAATCGACAAAGTTCTAACCCTGCTCAAAAAAGAGCTTGAAGTATCACGTTTACAGTCAAAGATCTCCAAACAGATCGAGGACAAAGTGTCCGGGCAGCAACGTGAATTTTTCCTGCGCGAGCAGCTTAAGGCGATCAAGCAAGAGCTTGGGCTCGAGAAGGAGGGGAAAACAACTGAACTGGAGAAATTTCAAGAACGCTTAATGAAGCTTCACCTTAATCATGAAGCTCAACAAGTTGTTCGAGAGGAAATGGAAAAACTCCAGCTGCTGGAACCAAGCTCACCCGAATATACCGTCAGTCGCAACTACCTTGATTGGCTAACAATCCTCCCATGGGGCGTTTTTAGTAAAGATTCTTATGATCTCCCTCGAGCTAGAAAAATTCTGGACCGTGACCATTACGGACTCAAGGATGTCAAGGAGCGAATCCTCGAATTTATAGCAGTTGGTAAGATGAAGGGCGATATTTCAGGCTCGATACTCTGCCTGGTAGGCCCCCCGGGTGTTGGCAAAACATCGGTTGGGCGAAGTATTGCAGACGCCCTTGGCCGGAAGTTCTTCCGTTTCTCACTCGGCGGCATGCGGGATGAGGCCGAGATCAAAGGACACCGCCGCACTTATATTGGTGCAATGCCTGGAAAATTTATCCAAGCAATGAAATCAGTGGGCACAGCCAATCCCCTTATCATGCTAGACGAGATTGACAAAATTGGGGCCTCGTTTCAGGGTGACCCTGCATCAGCCCTCCTTGAGGTTCTGGATCCCGAACAGAATGGAAATTTCCGCGACCATTACCTCGATGTACCTTTCGATCTTTCTAACGTTCTATTTATTGCCACCGCTAACCAGCTGGATACAATCCCTCGTCCATTGTTAGACCGCATGGAGATAATCCGACTGTCTGGCTATATTTTGGAAGAGAAGTTAGAGATTGCTAAACGCTACCTGATTCCCAAAGCCCTTGACACTCATGGCCTACAAAAAAACCAAGTTAACATTCATAAAGCCGCACTGAAGCAAATCATCGATGGCTATGCCCGCGAAGCGGGAGTCCGTGGGTTAGAAAAACAAATCAAAAAGATCATGCGTCGAACAGCCATGACCTTTGCAGAGGACAATGCGCTTGAGAAAATTGCGATTCGAAAGAGCGATCTCGAGCATTATTTGGACAAACCGGTTTTCACATCCGAAGAGGTCTTTGAAGGCGTACCGGGGGTCGTGACCGGATTGGCCTGGACCAGTTTAGGCGGCGCCACACTCCAGATCGAAGCAACTGCCATATTGGCCAAAGCAAAAGGCTTTAAACAAACTGGCCAGCTTGGCAAAGTGATGATTGAAAGTTCAGAAATCGCATACTCATATGTCATGGCTAATATGGCCAAGTTTGGTGCCGATGCCAACTATTTTGAAAATCATTTTATTCACCTCCATGTCCCAGCAGGTGCGACACCAAAAGATGGCCCCTCGGCAGGAATCACGATGGCGACCGCTTTGGTTTCCATGGTTACCGGCAAGCGAGTCAAGCCACGCCTTGGCATGACCGGAGAATTGACTTTGACGGGTCGCGTTTTGCCGATTGGCGGAGTCAAGGAAAAGACGATTGCCGCTCGCCGGGCAGGCTTAAAAACTCTTGTTTTCCCAGAAGATAACCGCCAGGACTTTGACGACCTTCCCGACTATCTGAAAGAGGGGCTGACTATCCATTTTGTGAAACGCTTTCCTGACGTTTTTAAGGTTGCCTTTTAGACAATGGAGATTACGGCGTTTGCATCGCCCTTCTGATGTTTTCTCGTCCTAGGATTCGGCAAACGTTTGCCTGGTTGGATGCATCGTGGGCAAACCGACTGATTTTGTGCTTTGTGGACGTTTGCTTGTTGCCTGCCTCAGCACGTTCGGCCTTATTGCCTTCCCTCAGGGTAGCGCTCGATGGGCATTCCGTTGAGTTAGCAGAAGCTGAATCCACCAGCCAAGACGGTCAGGACAAGTAAGCGCATTTTCAAGAGCACAACTTGCCTGTATAGGCAAGCTGAATATTCACTCATCGTTTGCATTGTGTTAAATTTCTGCACTGGGGTCATAAGTTTCGTTATTTATCGTTGACGGCACAGACCCAGCTTGCTAGTTTTGCCAACTCCGGCTTGACTGGCGTCAACCCTTAAGCTGAGACCTTTACATCGTCCAGGAGCAACACCATGCGCATACTATCTGGGATACAGCCCTCCGGCTCACTCCATCTGGGCAACTATTTCGGCATGATGTCGAAAATGATTGCCTACCAAGAACAATCTGAGTTGTTCTGCTTTATCGCCAATTATCACGCCCAAACGTCGGTGAGTGATGGAAAGTCCCTAGCCCGAGGCACTCTGGAGGCTGCAGCTAATTTTCTTGCCCTTGGAATGAACCCTGACAAATGCATTTTTTGGGTCCAGTCGGATGTACCTGAAGTTCAGGAATTGGCTTGGATTTTATCGAATTTTACGCCGATGGGTCTTTTAGAACGATGTCATAGCTACAAAGACAAAACCAGCAAAGGGATTGCAGCGAATCATGGCCTTTTTGCTTACCCGGTTTTGATGACAGCCGACATCCTAATGTTCCAAAGCAATAAGGTTCCCGTCGGGAAAGATCAAAAGCAACATGTTGAGGTTGCACGAGATATTGCACATAAGTTCAACAATGAATACGGCCCTATCTTCACCGTACCAGAACCTGAAATCGATGAAGATGTCGCGACAGTGCCCGGGCTTGATGGCCAGAAAATGAGCAAAAGCTACGGCAATACAATCGATCTGTTTGCGGAAGAGAAAACTCTGCGCAAACAGATCATGCGCATTATCACCGCTCCCATCCCTGTTGAAGCGCCCAAAGATCCTGATGATTGCAACGTTTACAAAATCTTTCGCCTTTTTCTTGACAAAGACCAGGATGAGGCGTTACGCCAGCGCTATCAAGCCGGCAACCTCGGCTTTGGCGATGTCAAACAGGAGCTTTTCGAAACCGTTCGCGATTACTTTGCTCCACAAGCTGAACGAAGAAAAGCCTTGTTGGACGACCCGAGTTCGCTCCGCTCTATTTTGTCAAAAGGCGCAGAAAAAGCCCGCTATGCTGCCAGCAAGACACTCCTCAAAGTGCGTAAAAAGACAGGCCTGATATATTAGGTGTTTTTCGGAGTTCTTGATCACGTTGAGGCGCCGCTTGATCCCATTTCACTTGCCAGCTTGCGTCCGAGCCAAAGCCTGCCATACTTAAGATGACAGGCTTTGCAGGTGAATTTCAACCGTTGGGATGATTTAACGACCAGACGCTGTCTTGATGGAGCTTGGCCAATGAGCATTTATCGGAAATGGTTCTGTAGCTGTCGAGGGAAGCCGGTTGAGTTGACCGTCGTCGATCAAAATGAGGACCAAACGGGCGAGGCAACCTGTCCGCGCTGTGGTGCATCACCATCTTCAGACCCAAAAAAAACGATTACTTACAAGGACATTGAAGACTGGAATGATTAGTCTAAGCCTTTTGGACGGATAAATATGACGAAGGCCATCGCAGGCCTCTTGCTTGCTTCTCGAACAACAAACTGTATGCTTTCGAATCGCCACCCTTGCATCGTCATTGTATTCAAGGTTTCTTCAATCGTCTGATCCGTCACAACCGGCAATTCAACCACTTTATAAACTGACATAATCCTCCAAACCACTTATTCGAGGCCAATTTGAGTCTCTGAAGACATCTCAGTTCATCCTCGCCAGGATTTGGCTGACAATCCTTTGGCAGACACACACGACTCAAAGACGTACATTTGAGCAAAGCCTCCAAAAAGGCGCCACCCAATCAATTCAACCGGATTATGGCATAACCGGATGAGAGACCTCGCAGGCGCTTTTGCATTGCGAATAAGACATTCGACTCTAACGCGCCTGAGCAAAAACAATCAACCGCTAAAGCCAGTCTAAATTGATCTGCGAAAGATCCGGCCAGAAAAGTACCCGTTGCTGGATTGTGGCACGGTTGATTTCCAAAACCCTGAAACCAAATATGAAAATATATACCCAATAAGATAAAACGGCTTTTTATAGTTTGCCAAAGAGATGTACAGCGATGCAAACGTTTCAGAACTTACGTATACAGTCAAACCATGATTCTTTTTAGACTGAGCTAGTTGGCAAGAATTTACGCTTGACATCTTTTTAGAACGGCGTATTATGTGCGAAAAATTACCACCACGATCGCACAAAAATTACCATCAGCCGCCCAGTGGGTTTTCACGGCAAGATGTTTTTTTTCGTTTCCATAAACCCTGACGGCTTGAGAAGATTGATCTGGCACATCCAAATTTAATCAATATTGGAGGGCCGTTACCAACATCATGGCAAACTTATTTGGCGGAACGCTCACCGCGGCGTCTCTGCTTTTTCTGTGCCAACCGATTTACAAATCTAGTAATTTTAGAGAGAACTTAGGCAATAACCACCCAAAACTAAGGAGTTATCGATTATGGGACACGGACCTGCAGTAAAGCTCGGGAAAGATAATGCGGCAAGCTATAAATCCAAGCTCGGCATTGTTCTGTTTTTATTTTACACGATGACTTATTTCGGCTTCGTCGTCATTAACGCAACCAATCCGGCTCTGATGGAAAAAGTATATTTTGGACAAACACTTGCTGTTCTGTACGGATTCTTTCTGATTGCATTGGCTTTCGTTATGGCCATTGCTTACAACCACTTTTGCACTGCCGCCGAAAAGCGCCTGAATTAAGCTGAGAGGAGACGGAAATGGTTTACACGCAATCCCCTTTGGCCATCGGCCTCTTTGTAATTTTTGTTCTATTCGTTTTGGGCCTTTCATTTTTCTTGGCACGCCGGACAAGTTCTGCTGCAGGGTATTATGCAGCAGGAGGCAATATCCACTGGTTCACCAATGGCATTGCCTTTGCCGGTGACTACCTTTCTGCGGCATCATTTCTCGGCATTTGTGGCATGATCGCAACAGCAGGTTTCGATGGATGGATGTA
>JAFDBS010000101.1 GCA_019313185.1 Deltaproteobacteria bacterium
ATTGTCGTTGCATCGGAAAGGGCCTTGAGAACTTTGAGGTTGCCTCCACGGACCATAATTGAAAATGATTTTGCAAACAGAAAATCACCAACGAGGACACTCGCTTCATTACCCCAAACCGCATTGGCAGATTCCTGTCCTCTGCGTAAAATCGCGCTATCAACTACGTCATCATGGAGAAGTGTCGCCGTATGAATAAACTCGACAACGCTGGCGATACCGATGTGATCCTGGCCTTTATAGCCAGCCATTTTCGCACTGAGCAGCACCAGCATCGGCCTGATACGTTTGCCACCACTGGCCAATACATATTCACCGACTTTACGAATCAGTGAGACTTGCGATTCAAGATCTTTACAAAACTGCTTTTCAACAGCTTGCAAGTCGTTTTTTAAAAGGGATAGTACTAGGTCCATGCGCTGTGTTTCCAGGAGGTCATTGCCGCCTATCCTAAAGAAGTCTGACCAAGCCTGTCAAAGTTTTTTTACACGGCTTGAAATGGGCAGCACGATGGTTAATCTGGCACCACCAAGCGGACTGGCGGTAATATGTATATCCCCCCCATGGTCATTAATAAGTTTTCGGCAGACTGCCAAGCCGAGGCCGGTGCCTTCACCATGTGCTTTGGTTGAGAAAAATGGTTCAAACACTGCTTCAAAATCTTCTGATGATACCCCGGGACCATTGTCATCAACGGACAGAACCGCCCGGTCATCTTTGGCATTCAATCGAATACACACTGTCCCACTTCCGGAAATGGCCTGTGCAGCATTCAATAGAACATTGATCAAGACTTGACGCAATTGGTCTGGATCACCCTGTAAAGTTAAAGGGTCGTCAGGTAAATCCAGATGCAAATCAAGTTCTTTGAACAAGCGCTGGGGCTTCAGAGATAAGACTGTTTCTTCGATCAAATGGTTAAAATTGATCAAATCTCTACTCCCCGCTGTTGGGCGCGCAAAGCCGAGTAGCCCTCCAGTTATTCGCTTGCATCGGCGACATTCGTCGATGATGGCCTTGAGGTCGTCTCGCCGGGGATCATTTTCCTCCATATCAGCATGCAGTAATTCTGCGTAGCCAAGGATTATACCAACGGGATTGTCTATTTCGTGAGAGACGCCGGCGGCAAGCTGCCCAATTGCGGCAAGTCGCTCGCTGCGCAACAATTGCTGTTGCATTGAACTCAGGTCCTGATAAGCCTGACTTAAAGCCTGGTTTTTCGCCTTCAGCTCGGCCTGACTTCTCGACAAGCTGTGAGCCATATCATTGAAAGCCTGCGCCAAAGTGCCCAACTCATCACGGGTGCGCAATGGGATTCTGATACCGAGATTACCCTTGGCCAACGCGCGTGCTCCATCAGTTAAGTCTTCTATTGGGCGCGCCATCCGCCGTGCAATATAGCCAACAACCACCAGACAGCCGCCGACAGCGACCAGCGCTACCAGCATAAAGTGTCGACGAACTTCAGTCATTCGCGAATCAACAGAATCATAAGAAATCAAATATCTGACTGAGAGCACCTGTTGACCGGCAGGGCTATAAGCTGGTTCCAGCAAGTCGAGCAGCCTACGGCCACTGGGCAAGCGTCTCGTAACCATCGTGACTCGACCGGAATCAAGTCGTTCTGCCAAATCATCCCCAGTGAATCCCTCAAGCTCATTAATTCGAGTTTGAAATGCCGGGAAAACTGCAGAAACATAAAGTCGACGACCGCTGTTCGCAATCAGTGAGAACTGCATAAGATCCCTGTTTAAACCCAGGAAATCGTACATATCGGAAATTTCAACTGGCTCGTCAGGAGGAAATGATCCGCGAAATCGTTTCAAAAGCTCTGGCGTTGCCAAGCGGGCAAAAGACAGGCTCTGGCTATACAAGTGATCTTCCCAAGATTGAGCCTGATTGCGCTCCATAACCAGGAAGGTAATCGCCAAAAGGGCAATGACCATGCTGCCGATGTAAAGGAGCAGCTTTCTGCTCAATGTTGTTGGCATTAGGGAGAACTCCAAAACTACGGAAATCACAAGCTGATACTGCTCATTAGCATCATAGGGAACTCAGATTTGGCATGTCAAGCACAGGCTGATTACATGATTGCGATTGACAGGCAAATTCTGGTGGCGTATATTTTGACCGTTTTTGTCATAGATCAGCGGGCTTGACATATCACGCTTAAAGACTAAACTGTTCAGCAATTTCATCTATTTTAAGGAGTTCCCATGGAGACTGTGAATTACAACTACGCCATAGTGCGCAGTTTCATCACATGGAGTATCATCTGGGGAGTGGTGACTGTGTTGGTGGGGGTTCTGATTTCGTTTCAATTGGTCCTGCCGGAATTGAATTTCGCTCCCTATCTAACTTATGGGCGACTCCGCCCCATTCATACCAATGCGGGGATCTTCGGTTGGGGGATCGGCAGCTTTTTTGCCTTGTTCTACTATATGGTCCAGCGGCTTTGCCGTACGTCCCTTTGGAGTGACGGTCTGGCAAAGTTTCAGCTCTGGTTTTTCAACGCTACGATTATTACTGCTGCAGTCACTCTCTTGCTTGGCTATACGACCTCTAAAGAATACCATGAACTGGAATGGCCAGTAGATATCATGGTCGTCATTTTATGGGTTGCTTTTGCCATCAATATTATCATGACTATCGTCAAAAGAAGGGAACCGCAGATGTATGTTTCCCTTTGGTTTATGCTTGCTTCTCTTGTCGGGGTTGCCATTCTTTACCTGGTCAATGCTGCAGAAGTTCCCGTCTCGCTTTTCAAATCCTATTCAGCTTACGCAGGGACCAATGATGCAAACGTCCAGTGGTGGTTTGGCCACAATGCTGTCGCGATGGTCTTGACGGCTCCGCCACTAGCCGTGTTTTACTACTTTCTTCCCAAAGCCACTGGTGCTCCCATTTACAGTCACCGTCTTTCGATAGTCGCTTTTTGGTCACTTATTTTCATGTATCTTTGGACAGGCGCTCATCACCTGCTCTGGACTCCAGTCCCGGACTGGGTCCAGACATTGGCGATGGCTTTTTCAGTTATGCTGATCGCGCCAAGTTGGGGTTCCGTTTTTAACGGCTACTTAACGATGAATGGACAATGGCACCAAATGCGCGAAAATTACCTGGTCAAATTTCTGATTCTCGGAATCACTTTTTACGGTTTACAAACGCTTCAAGGCCCCTTACAGGCAGTCCGGTCTTTTTCATCTTTTATTCATTACACAGAATGGGTCCCTGGCCACGTTCACATGGGTGCAATGGGTTGGGTTTCATTGGTACTCTTTGCTGCCATTTATTATCTTGTTCCGAAAATTTACGGCCGGGAACTGTATAGTATCCCATTGGCCAACCTACATTTCTGGCTGGTTTTAGTGGGCCAACTGATATACTCGATCAGCTTGTGGGTTGCAGGCTTGCAGCAGGCCGGGATGTGGCATGCGATGAATAATGATGGCAGCTTGACCTATACTTTCATGGAGGCCTTTGTTGAAATGTACCCGTACTGGTGGATGCGAGGTGTTGGCGGGCTAATTTATCTTGTTGGAATCTTGGTATTTATCGTCAACCTTATCAAAACTGCCCAGGGCGGAAAACCCGCTCCGGAAGCCATTCAAAACGCTTAGTATTAGGAGGACCAACATCATGAGTTCACATGCTTGGGAAAAAAAACCGGTCCTTCTGCTCATTTTGGCTACAGTGACTATTTTGGTCGGAACAATCTTTACCATGGTTCTGCCATTTGCCTGGGTCAATACTGAACACGACCGCATTGAAACCGTTTCACCCTATTCACCCCTGGAACAAGCAGGACGTGATCTTTATATTCGTGAGGGATGCAACAATTGCCATACTCAAACAGTCCGACCTTTGGTTGCTGAAGTATTGAGGTACGGTGATTATTCCAAGTCAGGCGAGTTCATTTATGACCGGCCACATCTTTGGGGTTCTCGACGGACTGGCCCTGACCTCGCACGACTCGGAGGCAAATACCCTGATGAATGGCACTATCAACACATGGTGGCTCCAACTTCGATGATACCAAAGTCGAATATGCCCGCTTACGGTTTCCTGAATGACAATCTTATCGATCCTGATGCCGTCAAAAAAGCCATGGATGTTCTTGGCTTCCCATATTCTTCAAATGATATTGCTCAACTCGAAGGCAAAACAGAAATGGACGCCATGGTGGCTTACCTCCAAAAGTTAGGCACCGGCATCCCATGGCGTAAGGCTGCTGAGGTCGAAATTATCGGCGAATTGGTTAATCCTTTTCCCAAAGAACCAACGGCGATTGCCGCAGGAGAGTTGCTTTATGCAGAAAACTGCGCTGCGTGTCATGGTGAGGAACTGGAAGGCCAAATAGGCCCGGAATTGGATCAGGACGTTTACTCCGATGATGAATTGTTCGAGTTAATTTATGTTGGCGTTACAGATGCTGGCATGCCATCTTTTGCTTCGCTTGGGAGCACCAAGGTTTGGCAGATCGTCAACTTCATCAACTATCGGGAGACACCTTAATGGATTGGGCTTCGGTCCTTTACCTCGGCTTCACCTTCGGGCTGCTGGTGATCTTTATTCTGATCGTTTGGCGCACTTATCAGGCAAAAAACAAGAGGCGTTTGGAAGAACCCAAACATCGTATGCTTGACGATGATTGATCCCCTTCGAGGAGGATGTGATGTTAGACAACCATGAACACAATCATGCTGTCCACGAATTTGACGGTATTATTGAAAACAGGGTCAGTTCACCACCAATCTACTATACTATTCTTTTTTACGGTCTGGTTATTTGGGGTGTCGCATTTTGTGCCTTCTATCTACTTTCTGGTTGGAGTTCAGAAGCTGAGTTTCAGCAAAAAATGATGACTTATCAAGAGACTTACCAGAAAGCTTCACTTAGCGACCCGACCTCATCAACGCCCAAATCTGCCCCGCCGGCAGAAAAAGCTGTAGCCGCAGTCCCAGCTGAGCCTGAGGAGGATGGGACGACACTCTACGCAGAAAAGTGCGCCATGTGCCACGGAGAGAATGGCAAAGGGAGCGGAATTGGCCCCAATTTGGCGCGTCCGGACTATATCTATGGCAAAACACCAGAAGCTATCACCGAGAGTATCGCCATGGGTCGTAGCGGCGGGATGCCGGCTTTCAGCGACCAGCTGAGTGACGACGAGATTCAAGTCCTGGTCAACTTCTTGTTGTCGCTTTAAAGATTTTATACGATGGAACCAATGTCCAGAACTTAGAGCGATGGGTGACAACTCGTCGCTCTTCAAGTCTTCAGCAACTCTCACTGCTCGCATCACTTCAGCGAACTGGCGTTCCAAGAGTTAATAATTTGATCAACGTTATTACTGGTGTTATCAATAAACGTGCCATCCAAACGCATTAGTAACATTGGCAAACCAAGTTTGCTTGGTCGGAAACGTGCGCTTGTCCAATGGCTAACGACCCTGGCTATCATCGGAATTCCATTCTGCGAGATTGATGGCCAAATTTTATTTCGGCTTGACTTTAAGAATCTAGCACTGATCATTTTGGGTCGAACTTTCCCGATCACCGACCTCTCGCTGTTTCTCTTGATATGCATTGCTTTAACTTTGCTTTTCCTTTTAGTAACCCTTGCTTTGGGACGAGCTTGGTGTGGATGGGCTTGTCCACAAACCACTTTAGTCGATGCGATTGAATGGATAGCACGCCGTATTGGCATCTCTGTCAAAGCTGGAAACATGACAGCCAGTTTTTGGCAAAAGCTGGTGCTGCAATTCGTG
Source organism: Deltaproteobacteria bacterium (assembly GCA_019313185.1). Classification (GTDB taxonomy): domain Bacteria; phylum Desulfobacterota; class Desulfuromonadia; order Desulfuromonadales; family BM103; genus JAFDBS01. The sequence goes on from JAFDBS010000101.1 coordinate 5,768, forward strand.
TACCTGTTTTTCTCCATTTTGGTTGGTGCGAATCTAGTGTGGTACTTTGTTTCTCCTTACGACTTCTTCCCAGCGGTGGTGAACGGCTCGTTGCATTGGATTGCCACGATGACACTGTTGATCATCGCCTCGGTGACATACCTTGATCTTGCATTTTTGCGCCGATTGTTTTGCAAAGAATTTTGCCCGTACGGCCGCTTCCAGATGGTGCTTGTTGATCCAGGCACTTTAACCCTTCATTACGATACCAATGAAACTGATCGATGTATTCAATGCAATGCTTGCGTACGTTGCTGCCCAACGGGTATTGACATTCGTCGAGGGTTTCAAGTCGAGTGCATTAATTGCGGTCGTTGTCTGGATGCTTGTCGCGAAGTCATGGACAAACGCGGACAACAAGGCATCATCCGATACAGCTTTGGTTTGGAAAACAGAGGTATCAAGGCACTTTTTAATATGCGCGTTGGGTTACTGGTGCTGGCTTTGGTCTTGGCACTTGGAAGTTTGGCGCTGGTCGTCACAAACCGGTCTGACGTATCTTTGAACGTTGCAAGGAATGTTAATCTTCTGCCTCGATTGACCGTTGATGATAAGGTGGCAAACTTCTTTTCTGCTTATTTGACAAACCGTAAAGAACAAAAAATATCTGTGTACTTTGCTTTGGCAGACACAGACGAGGATTTACAGCTTAATGGTGCGACCTCGGGGTATGAATTGAAGCCACGAGAAAAAAAACGTTTCGACTTTTCCATCACTGCCCCTCTGGAAGACTTGGCAAAAACGCGCTCGACAGATATCCTTGTGATGTCGGCTGCCGGCGAACCTTTGGCAAAAGCGACCATCTACTTGATGAAACCTTTGACGCATGAAGAAACAAACTAAACACATCCCATGGTTGGTGATAACGATATGTGCCGGTTTTATTGCATTAACGGTCTGGTCCATTTTAAATGCCAGCTTAAAAACCAGCGCAGTCTCAGACCGCGATTACTATAGCCACGGACTGCGCTATAACGAAACTTTACTTGAGAAAAAAACCGCTGAGTCGCTTGGCTGGACTACGGGGACGGCAGTTAGAGACGGTCAGCTTATTGTCTGGCTCAAGGATGGTGATCAGAATCCGGTCAGTGCAGCCAACGGGGTTATTATTCTCTACGATCCAAGCTCCAATTCCAAATTTGAATTGCCCCTGGTTTCCCAAATCTCTGGAAAATACATTGCGGAATTGCCGACGAATTTTCAGGGTTCATATCAGGCGATGATCAACTTTGAGTTGAATGGCGCGCGCATCTCTAAGCGTTTATTGATTGCCCTGAAATAAAACCATGCCATCTTTTGATAAACAAGCTGCAACGCACTCAGACCAGAGCAAGCTGTTAAATTGCTACCATTGCGAGTTACCCATCCCTTCAACTGATCTCGTCGTCGATCAAATTG
>JAFDBS010000102.1 GCA_019313185.1 Deltaproteobacteria bacterium
CGTCCAGAAGCCTGGAATGTTGAATTGGCCTGGATGCCTACTGACACAGTTCAGCTTGCGGCCCGCTACGAGGAGGCCAATGACTTCCTGGATGATGTGAAACGCTACGGCGCAACCGCCTCTTATGGCCTGTTTGAACATGTTGTCATCGCGCTGGAATACCTGCGCGCCGAGTCCGATGCTGAAGAAGATGACAGGGCTGACATTGTGACTGCACAGCTGGCGCTGGAATTCTAACTGGTTCTGCCTCTCCCGGTGCATTCACCAGGAGAGGTGTCAACTTATTTATAAATTACCAACGGGAAATGTCAGAGCTATGAACAATCACTGGACGAAACTGACCCACCGCTATCCTGATGAGAAAGAATGCCTAGCGAGTTTTATTGCCTGGCAGGCAGCGGAAGTGGTCGCAGGAGTAAAACCAGCCAACCTGATCAATATCCTCGACCGAGAACTGGCCTGTGGCCGAAACATGTTCACACTTTGGGGAAAACACAAAGTCTCAGTTTTGATGGAAGGAAACTTGCGAGGCCTTGATTTAAAGTGGAAGGGTGACCGCCTGCTTGTATTCATTTATAGCCCGACAGCGCTTGAAAAGATTCTGAAGAGGACGCCTGTAAAAAAGGCATTATGCCTGTTGGGGTATAATTATGACAATGTGGATGAGGCCTTGTGGCATCTTCAGAAACGCATGCAGGGAATAGATTTCCCGCATGAGATCGGTTTCTTTCTCGGTTATCCCGTGAAAGATGTTTATGGTTTCATGGGGCTATGTGACCTGCCAGTCGTTGGCAACGGGACATGGAAAATGTATGGGAAGCTGGAATCCAGCCTTGCCGTATTAAATCAGCATATTGCTGCAAGGGAAATCGTGATTGACGCACTTTGTACTGGTAAAAACCCCTTGTCCCTCATAAAAAAGCGGCCTGATTTTCATCAGGCCGCTTGAGAGGTTTAATACCGTGGTTATTGCCACTTAATAGCGTCAACCGGGCAAACATCATCGCACTCGCCACAATCTGTGCAGGTCTCCATTTCAATCTTGTGCACATCACCTTGTTCGCTGATGGCCTCAACAGGACAAATTGGTGCACATGCTGCGCAATTGGTACATTCGTCAGTAATGAAATGAGTCCCCATGTTCAATCTCCTCTTCGCTAGCGGTTTTAGTTGCGGCCTTCCTATAAATGGAAAGCACCATTTATTCTGTCTTGCCAAATGACTTAAAATAGAATTTATAGAGTAACAGCAGATAATATGATTGCAAGCCCTATTGGTTGTCAACGGCGACTCAATTTGCCTGATCGGTTTAAAGGTAAGGCCACAACCGTTGTTTCCATCGCCTCTATTGCCATTTGTTCCTTGGTCATGAGTTGGTTGGTGAACCGGATATCCGCTTGATTCTCCATTGATGTTCTGGATTGGATTCGCATTCAGAGCACACAACGGAGTCATGGTTTTACCTTGCCTCAGCATTTGTTTTGATTGGCCTTTTAGGCTGGATGAATTGTCCGAATGGCAAAACAGGAAATGACGATTGTGGTAGTGAGAAACTGCCAGGCGGTGGCGGCTGAAGAGTCTTCTGATCCGGTAGGTTGCCCGTCTTCGACATAATCTAATGGATTGCTGAAAAAGTTTTTAAACGACGGAATTATCTGACTTGGCCTTGAAATTCTAACAGGCATTTATTAGATGTTTTGATATTTAAGAATGGCTTAGTCGAACTCGAATGACAGGAGTGACCTCTTCCGACAACGCCAGTTCTTAATTCAGAGGCACCACAAACGGCGTACTCAGTCAAATATGCCAAGCTAGGGATCAATTGTTTGAAAATAATTTTCAAAAAGCTAAGGCCACCCGGTTCCAGGTGGCCATTTTTAAAAGCTTAAAAAGCATTTTCAATATAGCGATCAATAATCAGCCGTTATTCCTTTCAGAACATGTGACATAAATAAAGACACGGAAATATGGCATAGGCTTGTTTTGTTTGCTGGCAGTTTAAGTTTTAGTTCATCTCAGTTTCCTGATTTCGGCGAGTGAAGACACTGTGGAGTCAGTTTCGATTATTCCCCTGCCAAAAGCTGAATTACTGCTTCGGCCGCAGCTTTGCTGGAGGCTGGATTCTGGCCAGTGATCAGCTTGCCGTCCACCTGGACGTTTGCCGTCCACTTCTTCCCCTCCACGAATTTAGCCCCCTGCTCACGTAGTCTCGTTTCGAGCATAAAGGGCATGACCATGTCGAGTTCGACGGCAACCTCCTCGGCATCAGTGAAGGCAGTAACGGTTTTACCATTTACTAGAGGCGTACCGTCGACTTTTTTTGCACCAACTAAACCTGCTGGTCCATGGCAAACTGCAGCGATGACCTTGTCTTCTTTGACGAAGCCATTCAGGAGTCGGGTAAGATCAGGATTATTGGGGAAATCGAACATCGTGCCATGGCCGCCGGGGAGAAAAATGGCGTCATACCCTTGCATCCCTACCTGGTCGAGTTTGATGGTCGTCTCTAGCTCGATGATGGCCCTGGCCCATTCGAAGACATGAGTGCCCTCTTTGAGACTGCGCGCATCAACAGGAGCTTTACCTCCTTTCGGGCTAGCAACCTTAACATTGAAACCCGCTTCTTTGAACATAAGGTACGGCACGGCAAACTCCTCCAGCCACAGTCCCGTAGGCTTGCCATCGGTCATCTGGTCAGCGCTGGTAACCACCATCAACACCTGCTTAGATTGAGGTTGGGCGAAGGCAAGCGTAATGCTGGCTGCTAAAACCAACAGGCCGAAAAATAGAGTTAGTTTTTTCATCTTAATTCTCTTTCTGTGAACACACCTCATTTCGCCTGAAATCTACGGTGAGGCCGGCTAATTGCTGAATAATCTGTTTTGCACAAGGCCATCGAACAATAATAAGCTGTTATCCTGCTCAAAATCGATGGTTTCAAGGGTGCTGTTTTTAGTACTCACACCTCCCCAGAGTCTTCAAATGATTTGGGAAACCCTAATAAAGGTTTGGACACAACATACACTGACACATTAAGTTCATCGTTTTCGAATTTCTCTCGGCTTTTTTATCGCCTCCACGGAAGGCCATTGTTCGACACCAATATAATCCCATCCAGCATTTGAACAACTGCAATTAATCTATGAAACGGCAATCGTTCCTTAGTTCTCCTAGCCCTCACAGTCCTTTCGCATAAAGTCAGCCTTTTTCCGACAGCGTTCCAAAAGTATCCTTCATCCTCGCGAAATATAATCTTACGATGGATTTGAATTTTGACATGATAGTTCTCTTTATCTGTGTTCTGTCAATTCGCTCGAAATATAACTTGTGACTTTTACATAACAAAGCAGGTTGAGAAAGTCTTTAACCGGCAGATAATTCAAGCAACCACTTAAAGATATTTGGCTCTACGCCCGCTGCAACGCTGTATGGATGAGACAATATAAATATCCCAAGCAAGACAATGGCAACCATGCTGCTGTAAAAAGAAACGAGTGTGTACCGACAGAAATTTGGCGGATACACATAAAGTGTAAAGAGTGTGGCGAAGTAACCAAATATCGCAATGTACCAAAACAACGGAAGCAGGTTTCCTTTTTTATCGAATAATCTCAATATATGATAGTGCTCCACTTGATCAAGAAGTCGCCGAAAGTTTTGATTTCCAGTTTTAGCTTCTGTTTTAGCAACATAATCCCAAACAGGTTTTAACTTCTGTCCCCCACCGGAGAAATTAGCATTTTCCGGAAATGCTCGTGCTTCCCTTAATGCAGGCCATTGATCATCCACAATGAATCTTATGTAACCAATCAAGTCTCGTTGAATGGCTTTGGTCTCCTCACCGCCCTGTTTTTCAATTGCTTGGTATAGTCGGATCAAAGCCGAGGCTTCAGACTCAATCGCATCAACCATCTGAAAATGTTCCATGCGGACATTCGCGAACATCATACCAATGACGACGGCATAAACCACGCCAAGGCGCATAGCAACAACCTCAGCGGTTTTTTTTGTTTCTTCAGAACGATCTTTTGCCCAAAAAGGATGGATTACATAGTAAAGCGCAATTGAGATTGCTGTCGCGAGGATGATTGAGAGTGCGACAGACACGGGCGTTGGCAAACTAAGTAAAAACAGCAAGGACACCTCTTTTCCAAATCGTCAAATACTTAAAATAAAAAATACATCACGAGTTGTCACTGTCAACCAAGCATTTCATAAGCAAATGTCCTTCTGCTCTGGATTAATAAGCTTGCAACTCGGTTGAAATCTTTAAAGATGGCTCCAAAGCCAATCAAAAGGGCACAAAAGCTTATTAAAAGTAAAAATTCTGAACCACTTAGCTGGTTAAAGTTAAAAAACACTGTAGAATAATATTGTTTTAGCGGTGGTCAATCTCAAGAAAGGCGGTCTTGATGGAAACGTTAACAACTCTGTTTCAGATTATTATTGCCCTTGGAATCTTTAATGTCTGGATCGTGCGCTATGGGAAAGAAACGAATTGGCGAGGTGGCGAAGCCAAGAATATGAAAGACGAGTTTGCTACTTATGGACTTCCTGCCGAGGTTATGTATCTTGTCGGGGCAGCCAAAATAACTCTGGCCATATGCCTTATTGTTGGCATCTGGATCCCTTTCCTGGTGAAACCTGCGGCGACTGCAATGGCAGTGCTAATGTTAGGCGCTGTGTCCATGCACATCAAAGTTAAAGACCCAATACAAAAGTCATTACCTGCATTCACAATGTTAGCCTTGTCTTTAGTGGTCGCAATCAGCTAAGGGCGCTCGCTGTCAGATTCTTAAATATCCGCTGTGATTGGATAGATGCAATGAAGTACGACTTTTAGACGATCACTAAGAAGCACCAGGATAATTGCTTTGGTCTCGGCCAACCGCAATCCGACACATCCCGGTAAAATCTTGAAAGAAGAGTTTCTCGACAAACTCGAAATAACTCAGGTTGTTTTTTCAGCCCAGCTGTTCTTTTAGGTCTCCCTGATATGAGTAACCTTCTATGACTCAGCTTTCTATCAGATCATTCAAACGGGGGCATCCTCAGGGGAACGTCCATGCTCAAGATTTTCTAGGCTTTCGATCCCCGGACTAGCCACTCCGTACAGGTGCAGATCTCTCTGCGGAAACGGTATCGTGATCCCTTTTTCGCGGAATCTCTTGAGGATCTGATGGTAAAGCTGACTCTTCACTGTCAAGAGATCATCAGCATCCTGAAGCCAGGCTCGCAATTTAAAATCAAGAGAACTTTCGCCGAGGTTTAAGAACAACACTTCCGGAGCCGGTGACTCCATCACGGATTTATTGTCTTTCGCACAGGCCAGGATAGTTTCCACAACGAGGGAGACATCAGACCCATAGTCAACACCAACCGGAACGGACAGACGCACCTGGCGATTGCTCAAGGTCCAGTTCGTGACATGGTTGTTGATCATATCAGCGTTGGGAATAACCATCTCCGACTTATCAAAGGTCTCGATGATCGTCGCCCGCATGCCGATCCTTTTGACTTGTGCCCATTGCTCGCTCAATACGATCGTATCGCCTTCACGGATGGGCCGTTTCAAGAGCAATATCAATCCGCTGACGAAATTGTTGACGATTCCTTGCAAGCCGAAGCCGATACCGACACCGAGAGCACTCAGGATGATCGTGACGTTCGTCATGCTGAAGCCGAGTAGCGAAAATGTCAGCAGCAGCCCGATAAAGATAATGAGATACCGGATCAGGTGGCCAATCGACCCTCTAACTCCGCGATCCATTTGTCGTCCCAAAATTTTCTCGTCGAGCAATATTTTCGGTGCAATCTGGGAGACATAAAATGAACAGTACAATCCGGCAAGTGCGGCAATGCTCAGACCGACCGTGATCCTTTGCCCGCCGAAATCAAAGCCTGGCGAAAACAGTCCGCTCAATGCGTCCGGATAGCTGTCGAACAGATTCCAGATGTATAGAATTGCCGGCAAGATCAGAAACAGGGTAATGACCGCTTCCACTATGAACTGGACTTTACGTTCATTTTTCTACGCATCGCTGCGTAATAGTTTGACTTCCCACAAAGGAGACGAAAAGAAAACCCAATGGATGCCTCCGCGGAGCAGGTAGAGAAACAGGACAAAGAGCGCAATAATCGCCATGCTTAGCATCGAATTGATGTACATTGAGTAAGCGAACCCGGCATCACCCAGGACCTGCGCAACCAGAATGACAGCAAACCACAAGGCGAGCAGCCGTGACCCCCAAAAAGGATATGGGCCACTCTCC